>JAYVCW010000300.1:0-7167 GCA_043749775.1 Acidobacteriaceae bacterium
AATGTGAATTTCGACGCGGAGAAGATGGAATTCGGGGAAATCGTCGAGGAAGCCCTGTCAGAATTGCAGGTCGAATAGCGAAAATGGAGCTTTAATCATCATTCGTAATCGCTATTGATTTTTGCACACAAGTGCACGATATTCCTGTCAAGGCAATGACGCCAATGAGGGCAACGCAATGGCTTTGACAATTCTGAAGAACAAGAGCGCGACCAAAGGCAAGGTTGTCGCCGTCTCGGCGCTCGCCACGCTAATCGATGACGTCGGCAAGGATTACGGCGACGCGCTCAAGACGCTTGGCAAGATCAAGGCGCTTCAAGAGTCATTGAAGCCGTTCAACGTCAAGTTCAAGGCATTGCAAGACATGGTCAACGGGCTCGACGCCTATGACGCCGACGCGGAATTCGTCGAGAAGGGCGAGGCGTTCGAAGTCTCGGCCGGCGTTCGCGAAAACAATCGTGAAATATCCGACATGAAGGCGGTTCGCAAGAAGCTCGGCGACGAAACCTTCTTCACCGTCGCGAAGCTGACGCTGAAGGACTTGGATCGTTATGTCGCTGAGGCTGAGCAAGTGAAGCTCGGCTTGATCAAGAAAAGTCGCGGCGCTCGCAAGATCGACGTGCGCGCGATTCGAGAATGACGAGAATCCGAGTCTATTGCGATGGCAGTAGCGGGGGCGGGGCTGGCGGTTGGGGAGTCTTCATCGAAGACCCTGACGGCCAGAAACGTTCCTTTTCCGGTTACGAGTTGGACACAACAAATAATCAAATGGAGTTGCTGGCGGTCATACAGGCGTTGAATCACCTATCGCCGGCTTCTTCCCTCATGATCATTTGTGATTCCGAATACGTTTTGAACGGGATTACGATTTACATTCATCGTTGGAAAAAGAACGGTTGGATCACGGCAGACGGCAACGCGGTCAAGAATCGCGATTTGTGGGAAGAATTAGACGCGAAATGCAAGGGTCGCGACATTCAATGGTATTGGACCCGAGGCCATGCTCACGACCTTGGTAACATCGAAGCTGACAGGCTCGCCGGGGCCGCAAGGAAGGCCGCCAAGGGCTCATGAACCGTCACGACATATCAGCATGGCTCACGGCTCTAGGGGCGTCTGTGCCTATCTCTCAGCCTCGCGCGGGATGGATCGTCAGTGAATGCCCTCTTGGCAATTGGCGTCACGACAACGGCAAGAGCGGACCCGATGCGTTTGGCGTCCGGCTCGACCCGGCTGTTCCATTCTGCAATTGCTTCTCATGTGGATTTCACGGCGACGCGGCTGACCTCACGCTTGAATTGAGGCACCTTGAGAAGACCTCGCCCTCAGGCATTCCCCGTGACTTCGGCGTGGCGCAAGCGCTGATCGAAAAAGCCGACAAGGAATTCGACCTCAACCTTGACGGGCCGGGCGTTGAAGAATTGCTGGCGATGAAATCGCTCATGCATCCGTTCGATGAAGAATGGCTCGCCAGCTTCAAGCCTGTGCTCAGCTTCAAGAAGGCGCGCGACTATCTCGCGACGCGGAACGCGCCTGACGAAGTTTTGGAGGCAATGGACGTTCGTTGGGATTCGCAGCAAGAGCGAATCTGTTTTCCGATTCGCGATTTCAAAGGTCGGCTTATGGGCCTTCACGGGCGGGCGACGCATCCGAACATCGTTCCTCGATACCGCATGTATAATCCGCACGGCAACACGAATCCGCTGATATGGCTCGGCGAGTCTTGGATCGATACCGACAAACCGATTCTTGTCGTTGAAGGGCCTTTCGACCTTGTCAGCGCGGCTCGCGTCTATCGCAACATCTGTTCACCACTGTTCGCCAATCCGAGTTTCGACAAGATCAGGCGCATGGGCGATTGCTTGGAAGTCGTGACGCTTCTTGATCGCGGCAAGGCTGGCAATCAAGGTCGCGCTCGTTTTGAGAAGTCGTTACCCGGCTCGAAAGTGGTCGGGTTGATACCTCCGGCTCATGTTGGAAAAGACCCCGGCGAAATGTCGGTTGATGAATTGATCGACCTACTAGAACCTTTTTTGCCTCTAGACGAAACCATCTATTAAGACTATTCTGTCCGCGTGAGCTTCATTGCCACTTCATAACACCGGACAGGGATGATCAAATCATGGGCCTCAACTTTTTGAGTAACAAAAGTGCGTCGGCTCCGAAGAAGGCGTTGAAGGCCGAACCTGACGACGGGAGTGATGACAAAACGTTAGTCAAGAAAGCAGGAAGCGGCCTCAACTTCCTCAAGACCGGCAACGCGACCCGCAAAGCTATGGCGCACGAAGATGCGCGTGCGGAGGCTCAGCAACTCGAATTCGATAAAATGTGGCGCTTCATGTTGAAGCCCGACGAAGACGCGAAGATCACCTTTCTCGACGGCGAGCTTGGCGAAGACGGCATTCTCGATATCACGACGTTTTATGAGCACTTCATGAAGCTCAACGGGAAGCCGCGCAATTTCATTTGCGTCGCCGAAACCGACGAACCCGAGGAATGCCCGATATGCGAGCGCGGCGACACGCCGAAAAGTTTCGTCGGCGTAATGTCGATTCTCGACCATCGCAAATACAAGATTCAAACCGGCCAGAATGCCGGCAAGATCGTACAGAATGACCGGAAGCTTTTCGTCGCCAAGCGCGGTACGCTCAAGATGCTGACCAAGATCGCGATGAAACGCGCCGGGCTCGCCGGTTGTTCATTCGACGTCTCGCGCGGGAATGACAAGACGCCGAGCGTCGGCAACGTGTTCGATTTCACTTCGAAGTTCGAATCGTTCGATGAAATCGCCGAGAAGTTTTCGCTCAAGTTGGAAGACGTCGCCCCGGCGAATTATATGAAGGAACTGACGTACTATACCGCTGCGCAATTGCTTGATCTTGGCGTCGGTAAAGCCATCGTCGGACCCGGCTACGGCGGGAAGTCTTCGTTCGGTTCGAAGAAGGTTTCGGCGTCTGGAATGGCCGATAAGTTGTAAGCGGTTTCGCCCGGTCTATACAAGCGCGCTAACGGGCGGGGCCGGGCGGCGGAGCGGTAATCCCAAGCACAACCGACTCTGCCGCCTGTGCGCTTCTCTGGCCTTCTCAGGGGCATTCCTTTGTCAAATCGTCTTGCGAATTTGATTCGCCACGATAAACCGTTGATCACAGATTCCGACGCGCTCTATCCCTACAGCTATGCGCTCGCGGAGGAATATCGATTCAAGCCTCGTTTCGGCGAGTCTGTCATGTTGCATAAGCGGGACGGAGATTTCATCCGGCTTCCGCGTGAGCTTTGTCCTGTCGGCAAGGTGGACGAACGTTCGCCGGGCCTGAAGGTTATTTTCAACGGCTGTCCGACTCCGCGCCCGGATCAAGTCGAGTTGTTTGCACAGACGTTGCATTTTTTGCAACAAGGGCAATCGGGGATCGTCTCGGCTTACACGGGTTGGGGAAAGACCATTCTCGGAATTTACGTCACCGCGAAGCTTGGCGTCAAAACGCTTGTCGTCACGACCAAGGATGATATCTATCGCAAATGGTATGCTGATGCGAAGCAATGGCTCGGCTTGGCTGATCATGAAGTCGGCGAAATGCGCGGCAACAAATGTGAAGTAGTTGGTACGAAGTTCGTTGTTGCCATGATTCAATCTATTTCGAAGGAGGGGAAATATCCGCCTGAGGTTCAAGCCTACTTCGATGAATTTGGATTAGTAATTTTTGACGAAGTCCAAAGGCTACCGGCTGATCATTTTCAGGTCGCGGCTTCGATGTTCAAAGCGAAGCTCAGGCTTGGATTGTCGGCTCAATTTCAACGGTCGGACGGCAAAGAGCTTTTGATTCTTGCTCATGTCGGCCCGGTTCGCGCGACCACGACCGAAGAATTGATGATCCCTAGCGTTATGCGCGTGAGAACGAATTGGAAATGCCCGAAGGTTTACGGCAAGAACAAAGACGGCGAGCGCATCCTGATTCCGTTCCCGCATGAAGCTGGTAAGACCTCACATATCGAAAAGATGATTGCTGAGGATTTCGAGCGGTCGCTGTTGATCGGCGGGTATCTGAAAATATGCGCTGACAAGGGGCGTAAGATTGTCGTGTTCTCGACGCTTCACGATCATCTTATTTCGCTTGCTCAAGCGGCAATTAAGAAAGGCGTCAGCAAAGATCAATGTGGATTTTACATCGGCGCTACAGGCAAGAAAGAAATCGCCGAGCGGGACACGATGATTGAGAAACAGCTTGTTTTCACGACCTATGGAATGATGGGGGTTGGTACGGACAGGGCGGATTTTGATACTTGTTTTCTCTGTATGCCTCGGGCTAATGTCTTACAGCCGGTTGGGCGCATACGTCGTCAGCATGAAGGCAAGCGCCATCCGGTAGTGTTCGATTTTCTCGATGACGATTCTCCCATATTCCTCGGATACGGGCGAAGTCGTGAAAAATGGTATCGCTCAATCAAGTGCGAAGTATCAGACATAGAGAATTGACCCGCCTTGCGGCGGATCATAGGGGGCTCGCATCGTGCGTGCCTAGTATCAGGAGAAGTTTGTATGTTGAAGATCATCAAGAAGCCCGCCGCTGAGAAGCCCGTTGCGGAAGACGCTGCGCCCGCTGAGAAGACTTCCGGCAAGATCAGCAAGGCGACGGTCAAGGAAATGTCGGCGGTTGAAGGGATGGCGATGTTGCCTCCTATGTGCGTCGTCAGCTTGGAAGTCGGCTATTCGCACAAGCTCCCTTCCGAGGATTGGATCAAGGTTGGGATCAAGCTCGACGTCCCGGCGAAGTACGAGGATATCGACAAGGTCTTCGCCTACGCGAAGGAATGGACCGACGAAAAGCTCAACGCCGCCGTCGCGGAAATCACCGCTGAGGGCTAACCCCTACGTGCACACAAGTTCACAAGGGGAAAGTTGATGGCGAAGGCTCCAAAGAAGGAAACGAAGCCCGAAACTGACAAGCTCGGGCAATTCGAAATCGGCATTGACGTGATCAAGGAAATGCCGGAAGTCGTCAAGCGCATCATGAGTGAGTGCATCGTGATGCGTGCCGAATTCGTGTACGGAACGCAAGTCGTGGTCTATCACGCTTTGCATGACGATTTTGAAGATCGCGAACATGGCTCGCCCATTCCGGTCTATGAACCGTCATACGATTCGGACACTGACACGCTCGATTGGACGAAGGCGGAATAAGCATGGCCGACAAGGCTGTTTCAGTGCAATCGCTTGTCTCGACGTTTCAAAAGGACTTCGGCGAACAAGCGGCTAAATACGGCGGCAACCTTGTCGATTCCGAGCGTATTCCGACTGGCGTTTTTCCATTCGACCTCATGCTTGGCGGGGGCTTCCCGCGCTCGCGCGTGAGCATTCTATGGGGCAAGGAATCGTCAAACAAGACGAACCTTGCCCTCATGGCGATTGCCAATCATCAAAGATTGTGGCCGCTCAAGACGTGCATCTTCGTTGACGTCGAGCATTCGTTTGATCCGGCATGGGCAAAGCTTCTTGGCGTCGATACCGAAAGCCTTGTCGTCGTCGAGCCGGCCTTCGCTGAGAAGGTCATCGACATGGTCGAAGGATTTCTCGGGGCTGACGACGTCGGATTGATCGTCATCGATTCGATTGCTGCGATGATCACGACGCAAGAGGCTGAGGCTGATGCGACAAACAATCGACCGGGCGGCGGATCGTTGATCGTCGGCAAGTTGGTCAGGAAGACGACAATCGCAATCGCTGAAGCGAACAAGAACGGGAATTTCCCGACGTTGATTTACATCAATCAAACTCGTCAAAAGATCGGAGGCTACGGCGACCCGGACAAAATGTCTGGCGGGAACGCGCCCTACTTCCAAGCGAACTTGATTGTCAAAGTGCTTGGCAAGAATTTGATTGAGAACAAGATCAACAAGGTTTTGCCGACGTTCAAGCACGTGAGCGCGACCGTCAACAAATACAAAAGTCCTGTGCTCGCCATGCACTGTCAATTCGACATGGTCCTTATCCCGCACGACTACTTTAGGATTGGCGACACGAAGGATTTCAATCTCATTCGCGGGTATCTTGAGCAATTGGGGTATTTTGGAAAAGCGCCGAAAGGCGCGGGGTATGTTATGCTTGGCGAAAACTATCCGACCATCAAAGCGTGTGAGGAAAAAATCTTTGTTGATCGCGATTATGGGGCTGAGGTTCGCCGGGAAATGATTTCAGCCTTGACCGAAAATCAAGAGCTTATTTCGCAAGCCGCCGCCGAGGAATGAAATGGCAAACGCCTATCTTGATCGGAAGATCACGCGCATAGGCGCGGCGGGGCGGCGCAACGAAAAGAAGTTCGCCAAGAAGATCGGGGCTCGCCTCACGCCGAACAGTGGCGCAACCGAGTCTGCCAAAGCGGATATGATTCTTGGCGATCTTTTGATTGAACATAAATCAACGGCGCGGGACACATTTGCGATCAAACGGGAATGGCTTTTGAAAGTATGTCATGAAGCGCTGCATACGAATAAAAAGCCAGCACTTGCATTCACATTCACGAATGTGGGCGGCGCTTCGCACGTCGATGGGGAATGGATTGCAATGCGAGCGTCAGACTTCAAGGATTTGGTAGGTGATTGAAATATGGAAACAGATTGATGATTTTTCGGCTTACGAGGTTAGCAACCTAGGGCGAGTCAGGCGTGGCGTTAGGGTTATGAAGCCAAGTCATCAAAAAAGCGGCTATCTTCAAGTCGCATTGTCTTTGAAAAACGTTCGGCATTATCGCTATGTGCATCGGCTGGTTTTGGAGGCGTTTGTCGGTCCTTGCCCGGAAGGCGAGGAATGCCGGCACAAAGATGATGTTTCATCTCATAATGAGTTGACGAACCTATTATGGGGAACCCCAAAAATGAATGCGGCTGATCGGTGTGCAAATGGAAAATACGCAGTTGGCGAGGATCATCCGATTGCGGTTTTGACGGTTGCTTCCGTATTGATGATTCGAGCATCAATTAAATCGACTCGTCGATTAGCGAAAGAGCTTGGCGTTTAGTGTGATGCGGTTAGCAATGCACGTAAGTGCAAAACTTGGAAGCACGTATCATGAGTGAACGCACAATCAACACTGTAATGACTGAGTCGGGTTATGAACGGAAGGAATTGGATTCCTATTGGACGGAAGGCTATTGCACGCAATGGCTTTGCGACGC
>JAYVCW010000301.1:0-2353 GCA_043749775.1 Acidobacteriaceae bacterium
GGACACATTTTAGTGGCCGTTCACGAGAAGAACGAACTTGTAGCAATCGATCCGGCAAACTTGCAGATCATTGGCCATTACCCCATGACCGGCATTGAGAGCCCGCATGGCATCGCATTGGATCAGGCGGGACGACTCGCATTCGTGGCTGGAGAAGACAACCACATGCTAGCCGTCGTAGACCTAACTACCATGAAGGTCTTAGCCACACATCCTGTTGGTAAAGACCCTGATGTGCTGGCCTTCGATCCCGGACTCAAGAGGCTCTATGTATCTGCCGAATCCGGCAACGTGTTCGTCTTTCAGAAAGATGGAAAAACGCTTGTCGATGAAGGACACATCTCAATTCCACACGCCCACACCGTTTGCGTTGACCCGAATACTCATCTTGTCTACTTTCCTTTGGAGAATATCGACGGCCACCCGCTCCTGCGAATCATGGAGCCGTGACTCTGAATGCTGCGCTGCCCGTGACCGCTGATAAAGTCCTCTTTTGTTTAGCTAGCCACGGCATGACCGCAGCTGCGGCAATCAAGATGGATATACCGAGGAACGTGGTTTTTGCTTCACTATGTCCCAAGAGCGTCATGACAGAAATTATGGCCACATAGGCAGCAAGCGAAATTTTCTGATTGGTCCTGTGCAGCATGAGTGCGAAACCGCCACAAGACAACTATTGCTGAGAGGAGTTAGATAGTGCTGTCACCACCAAAGGCGAGTAGTGCCGGGCTGCGTGCCGTCCATGCAGTCCCGAGGGATATCGCCGACTCGATGATCATCCAACAAATTGTGCATTTCCTCGCTTAAGAGATTACGTAATCCGTCGCGTCAGCACCACTACAAGCCCTCTCGTGGATCGCTTCCCAACCTTCCCGTACGATGAGGCGTAACTCGATGCCGCCTACAGCCCATCCGCGATTTCCAAACAGCGTAAAGGCTAAATGTCGATCATAACTTCACCGTGGATGGGGTACCGCCGAATCCTGGTGGGCAAAGCGCCAGCCAAGGTCAAGCTCGAAGCCCTCGCCTGTATGACCGATTGGAGCGCTCGTATGCTCAGGGTCCTCATTCGGGCGAAGGGCACGAATTGCAAAGCATACGCCTTCGGAAGAACCTAAATGTTAGCTCTCATTCAGGTCGTCGCATAAGCTGTCGATCAACATTATCGGACAATGCTTGCTGGAGACAGAGTCTATAGAAGTTTCAGCATGGATCACGGGCAGACCTGAAACTCAACTACGAAAACACGCTGATCATCATTGATCGACCATGACCCTCGCAACTCTTCGGCAGGAATGGAACGCGGCGGGGCGAATTATCCGGCTGATTCCCAACCGCGCATTATGGCAACTTCTTAGCTTCGACTGTCCGTCGGCCGAGAACGTGGTTTGGAACTCTGGGCGTGTAACGGGCAAAACGAAAGGAACTGAAGACTTCATTGTTTTGCCGACCACCCGGAATCCTGTTCGCTTCCGAGCGAGCGAAGGAGAGACCCCACTCCGCCTTCGTTGACCCGGAGGTTTCATCGACGTAATATCAGGGCGCAGTGATAGGCCAGAACATTTCGCACTATCGCATCATCGAAAAACTTGGCGGCGGTGGAATGGGCGTCGTCTACAAGGCCGAAGACTTGAAACTCGGCCGTTTCGTTGCCCTGAAGTTCCTGCCCGACGACGTAGCCAAAGATCCACAAGCCTTGGCCCGTTTCCAAGGCGAGGCCAAGTCTGCATCCTCCCTGAATCACCCCAACATCTGCACCATCTACGAGATCGACGACTACAATAATCAAACTTTCATCGCCATGGAGTATCTCGATGGGATGACTCTAAAGCACAAGATTGCGGGAAAGCCGCTAGAAAGCGAAGTGGTCCTGGATTTGGGCATCCAGATCGCCGACGCCCTTGACGCTGCTCATTCCAAGGGAATCATTCATCGCGATATTAAGCCGGCGAACATTTTTATTACGCCCCGAGGCCAGGCGAAAATTCTCGACTTTGGTTTGGCTAAGGTCACTGGCAGAACGGACGGCGCGGGCATGAGTGCCGCGACGCTTGAGATGGCGGGCCATCTTACGAGCCCCGGAAGCGCAGTCGGCACCATCGCCTACATGTCGCCCGAACAGGCTCGAGGAGAAGAGTTGGATGCTCGCACTGACTTGTTCTCCTTTGGTGTAGTGCTGTTCGAAATGGTAACTGCGCATCCGGCATTCTCGGGCGGAACTTCGGCAGTCATCTTCGATGCAATTTTGCATAAAACGCCCGTGTCGCCTCTGCGCCTGAACCCCGAACTACCCATTGAACTTGATCGCATCATCAGTAAGGCGCTCGAAAAAGATCGCGAATTGCGCTACCAG
>JAYVCW010000302.1:0-23077 GCA_043749775.1 Acidobacteriaceae bacterium
GGAGTGTCGGACGACGGGAAGAAACTATTTGCCATGGTGTATCAGGTGGGAAGGCGAAAACCGATTCTAAAAAAAGATGTGGGGAAGCCGGATGGCGGCGACGATCCGGATTCGGAGTGTCCAGCTCCGGCGTGGGAGCGGGCACCGATGCGAGTCACTTTCGAGCCCGATGATACGCAAAAACTTTTGTTTGCGATTCGGAATAGGGTGGTGGACCTGGTGAGTGAGGGGGAGGAGGGGGAGGAGTGATTACGCCTAGGGGAATTGATTACCCGAGGAGTGTGGCGATTTAATCGGCACAATATGCAACCTTGGACGTTTGAGAAGTTGGCGCGAGAGTTGGCCAACGCAAAGGCGGAACCTACAAGCATCTTATCCGGGAGATTTGTTAAGACGGATTTAGACTACGATCTTCCACCGCTCGCCGTCAGGAACAACCTTGTTATTTTTTTTGAGCCGTCCCAAGCAACCAATTACCCGCCTTTTAGACAACCCAGTCGCGGTGGAGATTTCAGTAATGGATTTAGGAATTCCCCATCTCCTTGGGCCGTGCATGGTAAGCACTTCCTCGGTAATGCTTACCTGTAGGAACTCGCTTACTTTGTAGTCGAAAAATTTCTCCATGTACCACAGGTAGGTTTCATGCAGGGATCTGGGTCCTTGGTATATCGCGGCCAGTGCAGATACTGCCGCAACGGTCGTCCCCCACCACGTTTGTGTATAAGGCCAGATTGCACGCCAATTCATACCGGCGAATTGTACGCCGCATGCGTTGCTTTTGTGGGGTGATTTGCTTCCTCGGCTTGCGCTTGCCTTTGATCTGAGACCTTGGAAGCGGCGAGGTTGAGAGGATCTTCCTTCGACTTGAGTCGAACTTCGGTTTATTTACCTGAATATCTTCCGGCTTTGTTCTCCCGACCCCCAAATTTGAATTTAGCGGTTTGCTCATTCAAGTCTAATATTCTTTCCGAGACTCTCCGGGGACCGAGCTGGAGCCGACTCCAAGGTCGGCTATCGGCCCCTAGTCTCAGAAAGCAGTACCAATCACATGAATAAACCTACTAACCGGAAACGGAAGCCCTTCCGTTATCTGGCAGCGTTCAAGCAATGTTGCACAACGGTGAACGCTTTCCTTCAAATGGTTCAGTTGCTACTAAAACTGGCTCACCATCTGTTGTGAATTTACAAGCCCGCCTTTTACGGTAACCCCGTACCGGGCGGGTTATACCTAAATCAAATACATAATTTTCAACGCCTTGCTTTGTCTATCTTGCGACTGTGATGGCTCTTTCGACTTCGGGCTCAGGTGGCAGAGATGGAAGAGTTCATCTACAACCACCGCCAGCTATGACGCTGCCCGTTTTGCCAGCTCTGGAGTTGGGTGATTGCTGGAAACTTTGGCGCTGGTCACGAGAATCACGGAGGCGACGATGATCGCGCTTCCCATCAGGATGTAGCGATCGATGCGCTCGTGAAGAACGAGCCATCCTAAAAACACGGCAACGACGGGATTGACGTAGGCATAAGTTGAAACCTTCGAGGTTGGCGCGTGTTGTAGCAACCAGATGTAAGCGGTGTAGCCGATCCAGGATCCGCAGACAACTAGGTAGAGAGTGGCGCCGATTCCTCGGGCGGTCCATTGCACGCTGGCGTGACGTTCGAAGGCGAGTGCGAACAAAAGATTTGCCACTCCGGCAAAGACCATCTGCCACGCGATGGCGCTGAAGGGATGCGCGGCCGCCGACTGCCACTTCTTCGAAAGCACGGAACCGAAAGCCCAACTGAGCGACCCCAGGGGGAGGGCGAGCGACCACCATAGTTCGCGCTGGCCCAAGGTGTTTGTGTGCTTTAGATCGGGCCAGATCAGAACAACTAAGCCGAGGATTCCGATGAGGAGCCCGACCTTGCCCATCTTCGCGATGTGATGATCGCCGAGCAGCAGGCTGTCGAGAACAAGGAACCACAAGGGCGTTACGGCGACGAGCAGTGCTGCGAGTCCGGTCGGAACGATCTGCTCCGCGTAGGCGAGAGTCAGATTGCCACCCATCAGCAGCAGGATTCCGACGGCGGCGAAGTGACCTAATTGCATGGCGGGAAAGCGCACGCGGCGTCCGGTGGCGGCGCAGTAGGCGAGCATGACGGTGCCGGCGATCAGGAAGCGGACGGCACACACTGTAGCTGGTGGGATTTTCTCTACGGCGATGCCGATGCCGAGATACGTCGATCCCCAAAAAAGATAGACCAGCCCGAAGGCAAGGATGATCTTCCATGGGCTTGTGGGTACGGCGTTTTCCATATGAAAGTGAGCGAGAGAAAATTCAGGATAGCAGACGGCGGATGGCGAACGATTTGGGCGGTGGGCGGCGGTTAGGCGTTACACGGCGGCTACGCGTTACGCGGGTAAGTTAGTTACGCGTTACGCTTCCGACCACATTCCCATGGCAGCGAGAATGGTGCTCGCGGCTTCGGCGCCGGAGCGGACGCAATCGGGAACGCCGATTCCGTTGTAGCCGTTGCCAGCGAGCGCGAGGCCCGGATGTTTCAGCCGCAGCGCTTCGATTCTGCGGATTCTTTCGAGATGGCCGACGGAATACTGCGCCATGGCGGAGCGCCATTTGTAGACGCGGGCAAATAAGGGCTCGGCGCGAAGAGAGGGGCCGAGAATTTGTTCGAGTTCATCGCGCACGATTTGGACGACTTCGTGTTCACCGCTCTGCAGGATCTGCTCATCGCGCGAACCGCCGAGGAAGCAGCGAATCAAAGCGCGGTCGGCGGGAGCGCGATGGGGAAATTTATTGTGAACGAAAGTAGCGGCGAGCATGCGGCGGCCCGCGCTGCGCGGCACGAGAAATCCAAAGCCGGGAGGAAGGGCGCGGCGCACGGAGTCATCGTAGCCGAGAGCGACGGTCAGCGAGGATGAGTATTGAATCTCGCGCAACTCTCGCGCCAGAGCTTCGTCGGTGCCCTGTAGAACGAGCCCCGCCTCATAGGTTGGGGTGGCGAGAATGACGCCATCAAATTGATCGCTCTGGTATCCGGCGGAAATCGTCCAGCGATCGAGCTCGCGCGCGAGGAGTTCAACGGTCACGGACGTCTTGATGGAGTTGGGATCGAGGCTGGCGACGAGAACATCGACCATCTGCTGCATGCCGCCTTTGAGGGTGGTGAATAGGGGACGGGCGGCGGTCGTGGGCGTGGTCCCAGTTGTGATCGCAGCTTTTTTGCGCGCGGAGGCCATCCCGCGACCGAGGCTGCCCTGCTTCGCCTCCATGTCAGCAAAGCGCGGCAACACGGCACGGAGGCTGAGTTCGGAGGCCTCGCCGCCGTAGACTCCGGAGAGCAACGGGTCGGCGAGCATCTCGACCATCTCTCGTCCGTAGTGGCGTTCTACAAACTGGGCTACGGTCTCGTCGGCGGTCGATTCTCGCGGGGGGTGGAACCACTCGGCGGCCATGCGTATTTTTGTTTTAGCGGAAAAGAGCGGGGAACGAATGGCGGGCATGATTTTCGTGGGAACCATGAACATCAGTCCGTCCGGCATTTCGACCAATTTATTTTTCGCGAGTATGTAGGTCTTGCGCTGCGCGTCGTTCGAGCCGATCAGTTGGTCGGCGAGGCCAAGTTTCGCGCAGAGCTCGCTGGCCCACGGTTTTTCGGTGAGGAAGGAATCGGCTCCGGCTTCGACCAGGCAATCATCGACCTGTTCAGTCAAGAGGACGCCGCCGAGGCGCAGTCTCGATTCGAATAAAACATATTCGACGGGAGTGCCCGAACGCCGCTTTTCTTCAATGGTGTAGGCGGCCGAGAGGCCTGAGATTCCTCCGCCGATGATGGCAATGCGTTTCATGAATACGGCTTTTAATTCTTTTAACCTTGGCTTTAACTATGGCTTTAACTATGGTCGGCTTTTAACCATGGCCGGATTTTAGCGGCTCACGGCGATTGGCGGCTTGACTATGTTCGCTCGGTTCGCGCGTTTCGACACCAATTCGGCGAGCGCCGCCGTCAACGTGGGGGAACCGTTGAGCGATTCGGCTCGCCAGAGTTTGATGCCTTCTGCTTTGGCGAAGTCGGTAAAGGCCACATCGATATCGTAAAGAATTTCCACGTGATCGCAAAGAAAACCTACGGGCTGGATAAAAACTCCGCGGTGGCCTTTTGCCTTTAGACCTTTGATAGTGTCTTCGACGGTCGGGCCAATCCATGCGCCTCCGGACATGCCCTGGCTTTGGAAGGCGAAGGTCCAGTCGTGTTCGGAGAGGCTAACCTGTTCGGAGAGGCCAACCTGTTTTGCGACTAATGCTCCGGTCTCTTGCGCCTGACGCTGGTAAGGATCGCCATCGGCGATGGTGCGTTCGGGAACGCTGTGGGCGGTGAAGATGACGGGAACGCGAGCACCGTTTTCCTGATTGGCCTTCTCCCAACCTGCGATGAAGCGCTCGGCGAAAGCTTTGATCAGGAGCGGCTCATCGTGCCATTCTTCGACAAAATCCATTTCGAAGGGCGGAGCGTGCTCTCCGATGACGGCGCTGCGGTAGAGGCCGACGCTGGTGCGGGAGTTTTGCGGTGCGAGGCAGATGGCGATGACATGTTCAAATTTGCCGTCGACAATCAGTTTCACTGCGTCATTTATAAACGGCTTCCAGTTGCGCATGCCTACGAAGACGGGCAGGTTGATGGCGCGTGATAGTTGATCGGCTTGTAAACGAGTCCAGCAGGCGAGCGGGGAAAAGCCAATCAGCGAATAGCGATGTTGAACTTCTTCAATGACTGCGGCGGGGATGGCGCGTCCGCCAGTGATGTAGTTCATGAATTCAGGAATCTGGGTGGGGTTTTCGGGACTGCCGTGGGCGAGCAGGAGCACGGCGGTTTTGGAGGGTGAAGCTGGGACAAACGAATTTTTATGGTTGGCGCAGTAACATTGGGACAGCGGACAGGTTGTCGTCATATTCACACTAACCTCAACGCCTCATCGCGGTCGTTATGCGGTCGTTAGTCGGTCGTTAGTCGTTCGAATTTCGGCATCGCTAAAGCGATACCCTGGTACCAATCTGTTGCCTGCTGATGCGAATGGTTTGCTCAGCGGTCGACCTTGAATTCGGCGGAATGGTCGCGCACGAAATTGCAGAGCGACTTCACATTCTCAACCGGCGTTTCGGGAAGAATGCCGTGGCCCAGATTAAAGATATGGCCGGGGCGTCCGGCGGCTTGCTGCAAAATGATTTCCGCTCGAGATTTGATTTCTTTCCAATCGGCGAAAAGCAGCACGGGGTCGAGGTTTCCCTGCACCGCGCCTTCGAAGCCCAGCATCTCCCAGCCTTTATTGAGCGGAATTCTCCAATCGAGACCGACCACTTCAGCGCCAGTTTCCCGCATGGAGGGGAGCAGAGTTGAACTGTCGGTTCCAAAATAAATGATGGGCACGCGAGTTTTTTGTAACTGCTTTACGAGTTGCGTCGCGTGCGGCAGAACATAGCTCCGATAATCTTCTACGCTGAGGCAGCCGACCCAACTATCGAATATCTGGATGCAGTCGGCGCCCGCCAGCACCTGCTCGGTGGAATACTCGGCCGTGACGGAGACGAGCTTGCACATTAATTCGCTCCACGCGCCGGGGTCGGAGTACATCATCTTTTTTGTGAGGAGATAATTGCGCGAGCTTCCGCCTTCGATCATGTAACTGGCGAGCGTAAATGGAGCTCCACAGAAACCGATGATGGGCAGCTTATTGCCGAAGTGTTTGCTGACGAGTTTGACGGCTTCGGATACGTAGCCAAGATCGGCGGCGCGATCGGTGCGGAGTGCGGAAATATCTTTGGCGGTTCGTACGGGGCGCTCAATTTTTGGTCCTTCTGAGGCGGCAAAGTGAAAGGGCAGCCCCATGACTTCGAGGGGGAGGAGAAGGTCGGCAAAAATAATTGCGGCGTCGACCTGAAGGATTTCCGCGGCTTCGATGGTGACCTGGGCGGCGATTTCGGGCTTCTTACAAATTTCGAGCAAGGAATAATTCTTGCGAATCGCCCGGTACTCGGGCATGTAGCGGCCTGCCTGGCGCATGAACCAGACGGGAGTGCGCTCGGCTGGTTGTGCCTTGGCGGTACGAATGAAGAGAGAATCGGGGGCCGACATGAACATCTAATCTTACATGGTTAGCAGCGCATGCTTAACGGTGCAAGGTTAGAGGCGCATGGTTGGCGGCGCATGCTGAATGGCATGTTTCTTCGTCTTGCTTATTTGCCGCGTTTATTTCCCGCTATAATTGCAGCCTTCAAAGGAGTTCCATGCAATCCATCATGGCGAGTGCGTTGGCATTGGCGTTGGCGTTGTCGTTATCGTTATCTCTTCCCTCTTTAGCGTTCGGTGCGGATGTGGCGGCTTCGGAGCGGGCGGCGCTGGTTGGCTACTCTCCGCGCAGCAGCCAAAGTGAGCGCGAGTGGGAGACGAAGCTTCGCGCCATACCTGATCCGGCTAATTTGCGGGAGTACATGAAGCGGTTGAGCGCGAGGCCGCACCATGTAGGGTCTCCGTATGACAAGGACAACGCGGAATGGATACTTGCGCATTTTAAAGAGTGGGGGCTGGACGCGCACATCGAGCAGTTTGACGTGCTTTTTCCGACTCCGAAGGTTCGCGTGCTTGAGATGCTGGAGCCGAAGAAGTTCACGGCCAAGCTGGAAGAGCCCGCGGTCGCGGTCGATCCAACGTCGAATCAAAAGTCGGAACAGTTGCCGACCTACAACGCATATTCGATTGATGGCGACGTGACGGCTCCGCTGGTCTTTGTGAATTACGGATTGCCTGAAGACTATGAAAGGCTCGACCGGCTGGGCATTTCAGTGAAGGGCGCAATCGTGATTGCGAAGTATTTGCATTCATGGCGAGGCATCAAGCCGAAAGTTGCGGCCGAGCATGGGGCGATCGGATGCCTGATTTATTCCGAGCCGCAGGACGATGGCTACTCACACGAGAACGTCTTTCCGCTTGGGCCGATGCGGCCTCCAGACGGGGTGCAGCGCGGCAGCGTGATGGATTTTCCGTCGAGCAGTCCGGGAGATCCGCTGACGCCGGGGGTGGGCGCTACCAAGGATGCGAAGCGGCTAGCAATTCATGAAGCGAAGAGCATCACAAAAATTCCGGTGCTGCCAATTTCTTATGCCGACGCGCAGCCGTTACTGGCGGCCCTTGCGGGCCCGATGGCTCCGGAAGAATGGCGCGGCTCGCTGCCGATTCCCTATCATGTCGGGCCGGGCCCGGCGAAAGTGCATTTGAAAGTTGCGTTCAACTGGGACACTAAGCCGGTGTATGACGTGATTGCGAAAATTCCCGGCGGCGTCGCGCCCGATGAATGGATCATTCGCGGCAATCACCATGATGGTTGGGTGAATGGAGCGGAGGATCCGATCTCCGCGCAAGTTGCGCTGCTCGAAGAGGCGCGTGGGCTAGGGCTGTTGCTGAAACAAGGATGGAAGCCGCGCCGGACGATTATTTATTGCGCGTGGGACGGCGAAGAGCCCATGCTGCTTGGCTCGACCGAGTGGGTGGAAACGCACGCGCAGGAACTTGCCGAGCATGGCGCGGTGTATATCAACACTGACGGCAACGATCGCGGCGTGCTCACGATGACGGGATCCCATAGCCTGGAGCAGTTTGTGAATGGCGTGGCGCGCGATATTGAAGATCCTGAAACGAAGATGACGGTGTGGCAGCGGGCACAGCTGGTCGCGATCGCGAACGCTAAATCGGCGGAAGCGAAAAAAGAAATACGGCAGCGCGGAGATTTGCGCATTGAAGCGCTCGGCTCGGGCACGGACTTTACGGCATTCATCGATCATTTGGGAATTGCGACCATCGACCTGGGATACGGGGGTGAGGATGATGGCGGCATCTATCACTCCATCTACGACGATTTTTACTGGTACACGCATTTCTCGGATACTAGTTTTGTATACGGCCGGGCACTGGCGCAGACGGTAGGCACGTCGGTGATGCGGCTGGCCGATGCTGAAGTGCTTCCCTTCGACTTTGTCGACTTTGCCGACACGGTCGAGATGTACATAAAGAATCTGCAGAAGTTGCTGGCCGACAAGCAGGATGAAATTCGCGAGCGCAATCAGGAATTGGACGAAGGCTTGTTCAAGGCAACGTTTGATGCGAGGCGTCCGACGGTGGCGCCGCAACGGGAAGAGGTTCCGATGCATATGAATTTTGCGCCGATGCAGAATGCGCTCGATTCGCTCAACCGGAGCGCGAAGCATTACAAGGAGGCGTCGACGCATAAGCAGGCAAGCCTTGACGACGAAGCCTTCGCCGCAAAGCTTGCCGCGGTGAATCGATCGCTGATTGAGACGGAGCGACGATTGACGAATCCGGAGGGATTGCCGCGCCGGGCGTGGTATAAGCATCTGCTCTATGCTCCGGGGGTTTACACGGGCTACGGAGTGAAGACGGTGCCCGGGGTGCGCGAGGGCATTGAACAGAAGCACTATGCCGAAGCGGAGCAGGAAATTGTGCGCGTCGCTAAAGCGCTGGAAGATGATGCGCAGGTGATCGAGGCGGCGGCGAAAGAGTTGGAGTGATGGACGGTTGGCAATGCCGTTTCGTTGGATATAAATTCGCGATAAGCATTCATGGGCGAAGCGTTCATGGATGAATCATTCATGGACGAATCATTCATGGATGAATCAGTCATGGACTTTGACCAGCATAGACGATAATCATTTATGGACTTTGACCAGCTCATCACGTTTTTAGAAGTGGCCAAGCAAGGCAGCTTCTCGCGCGCCGGAGAAAAAGTTTTTCGGTCGCAATCGGCGGTCAGCGCGCAGATCCGCCAACTTGAGCAGGAGTACGGAGCTCGCCTGCTCGACCGATCGGGCAAGACGGTGAAGGTGACTCCGGCGGGGCAAATTTTATTCGACTACGCGCAGCGCTTGCGCCTGTTGCGCGAAGAATCGCTGATGGCGGTTGCTGATCATAGCAGCACGCCGCGTGGCACGTTGCGGGTTGGGGCGAACGAAGCGACTTGTCTCTACGTTTTGCCCGAGGTTTTTGCCGAATATTGCAGGCTCTATCCGCCGGTGCAAATTAATATTTACCGGAATTTCAGTTATAAGATCACGGAGAAACTTGAGAACGGCTCGATCGAAGTTGGCATTCTAACTTTGCCGGTACAGTCTCCGAGCCTTGAGATTCAGCCTATTTTCCGCGACAAGTTAATGCTCATGGTGAGTCCGAATAATCCGCTGGCGAAGCAGAAGAGCGCAGCCGTCAGCGAAATCGTCAAGCACCCGCTGTTGCTGCCGAAGACGGGACACACACGCCGATTGCTCGACAAACTCTTTCGTCCTTTCCGCGATCAGTTGCAGGTTCGGATGGAGCTGCCGAGCATTGGCATGATTAAAAGTTTTGTGGCCGCCGATCTCGGCGTGTCGCTCGTGAGTGCCTCTTTCGCGCGCGACGAGGTTGCCACCGGACGAGTCAAGTTGATTGAACTGGAAGATGCCGAACTCTTCCGCGAACTGGCGCTTGCTTACCGCCGTGACCGCACGCTCTCGGCGGCGACTCAGGCGTTTATTGCGGTGCTGCAGAAGTTTGCCAATGCGGGCAAGAAAAAATTGGCCTAGCAAATTACGCGAAACCTCCACCGCGGTGCACCTATCTCCGCTGGTACGCATCTACTCCGTACCAACCCACCGAAGGAGATGTTATGGCTGAAGCTTAGCGAATCACAGTCAGTGAAGTGAAGAAACGGATGGATGCGGGAGAGAAATTCGCGTTCATCGACACGCGCAATCCGCAGGCATGGGCGGAATCGGAGACGATGTTGCCGGGAGCGATTCGATTGCCGGTCGCCGAAGTCGAAGGCAAACTGCAGTCGGTCCCAAAAGATAAGCCTGTGGTCACCTACTGCACTTGACCGAATGAAGGATCAAGCGCCAGTTTGGCGCAAAAACTTCAAGAACGCGGCTACAAAGATGTGTGGGCACTTAAGGGCGGATTCGATGCCTGGGAGCAAGCGGGATTGCCGGTAGAGAAACGAAGGGCAGCAGCCTGAGATAAACATTTGGGAGGCTGCTATCGGCGTCTCCCAGGGGCGGTTATTTGAAGGTCATTTCTAGATATTCAGGTTTTAGATATCCAGGCATAGAAATCCAGGACTTAGATATCCAGATGAAGAGAAAAATTTATTCTTTGAAATCTGCTGATACCTTCCCGCCATAATGCTGGACCACCAAGGCCGCGACGCGAGCAATGGCGTCATGCAGCGAGGCGGTTTCTCCGCGATGATGGCCGGTAAAGACGACCAGCACAATCGGCTGATCATGTATCCAGAGCACTCCGGCATCGTTTGCGATGAAGGGTTGGCCATCTCCGGTTTTGTGGGCGATGCGGATATTTTCGAGATAGACGGGAAAGCGATCGTTTACCTGCTGCTTTTCCATGATGCCGAGAATCAGGTTGCTGGCATTTTTGGAAACCAGTTTTTCGGTTGCGATCATTTCGAGCAGGCGGCCGATGTCATGCGTGGTGCTGTGACCGAAGTAAATGCCGGCGTCGTAGATGGTATGGCCGAAGGCCTCCTGCACCAGCTTGCCCGGGTAGTGCGAAAAGGGAAAGTTGACCGTCTGATCGCCGCTCGCGTGCAGGTATTTCGGATCGAGCGATCCGGTCCAGAGGCGGTCCCAATCAAGATCGGAATACTTGATCGAAGTATTGGTGAGGGCGAGGCTATGCATGTAGGCGGTGATATTGTCGCGCCCCACTTTATCGCCAAGAACGTCGGTAGCTTCGTTGTCGCTGATGATGATCATCAGCGTGAGCAGATCTTTCACGGTCGGAGTCAGTCCGGGATCGAGCGCAAAGAGCACGCCTGACGGCAGCCGTTCGTTGGCGGCGGTGAGTGTAACGCGATCGGACAAAGCAAATTTGCCCTGCTCCACTTGATGCATGACCTCGGAGGCGATGGCGAGCTTGATCACGCTGAAAGTCTCGAAAACCTTGCCGGAGTCGAGATTGATCTCTTCGCCGGTTGCGAGATTCTTCATGTAAACGGACATGTCGCCGGGAAACTGGCCGCGAATTTTCTCGATTTTATTTTGAAGGGTAGAGATCGGGTTTTGAAGAGTAGAGATCGAATGCCCTGACTCAGTCGTTGAGCGAGAGATCGTTGGGCGAGAGATCGTGGGGCGAGAAATCGTGGGGCGAGAAATCGTGGGGCGCGAGATGGTGTTCTGGGCGTGCAGGCGGGGCACGGTAGTGAGGATGAGATGTGCAAAGAGCAGGAAGAGAAACAAGAGTCGATATCTGGTCATTTTATTGGTCATTATTTCTATTATTGCGTGATTGCGGATTGCGTCGGCGTGAAAATTTCGTGGAAGTTGAGCGCGAATTATAGCAGCAGGAAAAACTGGAAGCAGATTTCTGGCGGAGGTGGTGGAGAGTATGATTCGTTGCTGTGACTACCGGCGCGACTGTCGGCGCGAAACAGTCGCGTGACTACCCGCGATAGCCGGTGAGCAGGGCGGCCATAAGGATGAGAGACAGTCCGATGGCGACGAGGCTATTGCCGCGAATCGAGCGCGAACTTGCCACCCACGGGAACATCAAAATCTGGAACAGGGGAGTCAATTTTTCTGGCCAGAGCAAGCCCGCGAGTCCGAAGATTAATGAGAATTGAACGACGAGGCACAGGCCGAGAAAATTCATGGGGTTCCAGTATTTAGTATTTCTTTTATTGGAAACCTGGGTGGCGGGAAAGAAAAGTTACGAAGGTGACGGGGGGCTGTTGATGCGGCGTCAGAGAATTAGAGTAATGCGTGGCGTACATGTGCCGGAGGGGGGCGCGGCGGTGGCAACGATTTGAGAAACGTACGCGAGTCGGCACCGAGGAGAAATAATTTGTGAATGTTGTTACGATTTCAATATATTTCAATATATAGTTTGCCGCCCGGCGGGCTGCCGCCGCGCATGCGCCAGCTGTTTGCTACACATGCGCCATCTTATTTTCTGCAAAGGAGACGTCCGTGCTCAGGTGTTTTATCTGTAAGGAACCCGTGGTTCTAGCGAGCTGTGTTGCCGATGAACGCGGGCGCTCCGTCCACGAGGGATGTTATCTGCGAAAGCTGGATGGAATCGAGCAGGAAAAAAAAGAAAATGTAGTCAAGAAGGCGCTGAGAAAATGGCTGTCGAAGCAGGACAAACCCTAGACACTCGCTTTGAGGAGAGGCCCAGACCATCAACCAGCGGCGAGAGATGTGTGTCGCGCGGGGCGTTCGGGTGATAAAATTCACCTAATAGAAAAAGTTCTTCCCGAGGGCCTGCCGCCATGAACGACCTTTCCCGTGACCACGTTGATGACGACAAAAGCAGCGCTGAGAACGAAAATCCCACCGTCACGCTCACCGGAGTTGTTGAAAAGATCGTCAAGTCTATCAATCGGAGCGAGCCAGAGAAAGCTCAAATCGTTGTAGAGGGTGCAGACGATTTGTACAGGGAGATCCGAATCGAGAACGAACTGAAAGATGCCGACGGAGAAACCGTCAAGCTGAAAGAGGGCGCCGAGGTCGAGGTCACGATCGAAGCATCGAAGGATGCGGTGGAAAAGAAGGCTGGCTAAGAAGGTTGGCTAAACGGTGGGAATTCCGTCCGAGGCGGACGGTTCGACTGCTACTCGGTTCTCGTTCGCCTGATCCTCCGGACCTCCGGGATCAATCCGCTCCACGCTTTATCCTTCAGTACATATCCACTTGCCCCGGCTGCCAAGGCTTCGCGGATAAATGCGGGAGAGTCGTACTGACTCACCATCAGGATTTTAGTTTTTGGCAGTTCGTGTTTGATGAGCCGTGCGGCTTCAAAGCCATTCAACACAGGCATTTTGATATCCAACAGAACAAGGTTAGGCGTGTGCTCCCTGGCAAAACGAACCGCGTCATGGCCGTTGGACGCTTCACAAACGACATCTATATCTATATCTATATCCGCCTGCGCCTTGAGAAGTTTGCATACAGCGTGTCGGAGGCGCTCATCATCGTCCACAACGAGCACACGTAGCGGGCGGGTCCTCATCCGATCTCCTTCCTGGCGCGTTTCGTCGCAGCAATTTTCGATTTCGGAAGCGGAGGCGATGCGAAGAGGAAAAACCCGCCCAAGCAAAGCTTGGACGGGCCACCCTCGAAATTGGTTCTGATCGCTCGCCTGGGCCACCCACCCTCAATCGTCGCATAACTTAACCACTCCTTGATCCCTCGATGATGTTGAGCGCGCCGCGACCGCTCAAGCGTCTACTTGCTTGGCTCGAGAACTATTTCGCGGATGATGGCGCGAGGGGGAAATGAAGACACTGACTCGTTGACAAACTCATTGATATAAAGCCGTCGCGCCCATGGATGACAAGCAATTCCGTTGGGGAAGGACAGTCGCGCTTTCGCGCCGTCCCCGTCCACAATCCCGCGCTCGCCATTACCGAGGATGCGTTTGGCGGTACCATCCAGCGTCACCTCGTAAATCTCGTGTGATTGCGAGGCGGTCACATAAAATCGATCCTCTTTAAAGCACAAATGCCCCAATCCCTTCTGGGAAACGGTTGTGAAGGGCGTGACCAGCCCTTTCGGATCGATCTTCAACATCTTGTTGTCGCGGTAGTTGACGACATAGAGAGTTCCATCGCCAGCGAAGGAGATTCCGTTGGGACACTTGAAAAGGTCGCTTTTTGCGAACGACGAAACCGTACCATCCTTGGCAACCATTGAAACCGTATTACCGCGGCAGTTTGCGACATAGATGTCGCCCGTCTGCTTGTTGATTGCAATGCCTACGGGACCGCTGAGGCCGCTGGTGGCGAACGGCCTCGCCTGGCCTTTTCGATCGATCCTGGTGATCGAATCGCCGTAATAGCTGGATTGTAGGAGATTGCCTTCATTGTCGATCGCGTTGCCGGATGCGCCATAGAGACCCGATGCGAATTCGCGGCGCTCGCCGTCGGGCGTGATCTTCCAGACGAAATCCCCAAAGTCAGCGACATAAATGTTGCCTACCAGATCGACGGCCACTCCGCCGACGCGGTGGCCGTTAATGACAGGAGTAATCGAATGGATTTCCGTCTGCGCGTGCGCAGAAACAGCCGCAAAGAACATCGCCAACACGAACAACAGTGCGTGACTCGCCTGCGTGCCGAACTTTCTCCGCATCGTACTCAAGGCAGCCACCTCAAACGTGAACGGCGCGTCGGATCCAGCACTACGAGTTCTGGAGTTCCCCTCAACAGACCCGTCGCGGAAAGGAAATGCAAGGAACCTGCAATGATCGGTTTGAATCGTTCGTCTAACTCCTCGTTGTTTTTAACGATGCCGAGCCAGACCAGATAGGGACCGTCCGTCCGGACCGGAAGCTGCGGGAAGTTGTTCTGCACGTCTAGCGTGACCAGCACTCCAGCCTCGTGGACTCCTGCCGCGCGATAGCCAGCAAACACTGATTCGGCCTGCCGGGCAAAACCATCCACGCTGTTTGGTTTCACGGCAAATATCTGTGCCACCACGACTCCTTGAGCGCCCTTGGCTTCCGTGACTGGATCAACTGCCGGAAGAACAGGAACGGTTCGCTCGGGTCTGAGTGCCCGGAGTAGCAGCACGTTGTCGCTATCCACCATGAGATTGTTGAGGGTCGCTGCGTGCTCTCTCCACAATGGCCCATAGTAGAATGCGGAGTTAATCACGGCCCGATCATCCATGTTGCGGAAGCCTCTGATCCAGGTAAACATGGATGAATTGCTTTGTTCCAAAAACGACCCCAGTGCAAGCGCTCCTAGCTGTTCAAATGCCTCCGGAAAATAGCTTTCAAAATACTGCGCAAAGTGCTCCCGCTCTCCTTCTTTGATCGTGTATCGGCGGAACTCGACCACGGGAAAACTAGCCAAATGCTTAACCTGATCCATGGACTTCGCTGCGGTTGGCTGATCAGACTGCGCCTGCACCAAACTGCTTGCTGCCGCCAGAAGAAGGCTACCGACCAGAATTCGAAGCATTTATCTTTCCCTCCGCGCGTGGTTCGGTTTCAACGTCCACAGAATGCCGCGGATATATCGATGCGGTTCCCTTCTCGCGGGTTAAGTCCCTTGTGTAGGCAAGCTACCGAAAGATAGTGGTCATCATCAATAGCCACTAACGATGAATATGGTATAACCACTTTTCAAAGGCTATCGGATGAAACGGGTCCCAACGAGCTTTGCTGGCCGGAAAGCATCTCTACTTTGATCTTGCGAGTCTCAGCGTGGTGCCGTATGTCCTGAATGATCTCCGACGGTGGAAAACTGAGGCCTTCACTCCCTTTTGTTTTTGGGTCTGTGCCCATTATTCGATCGAGCCAGAGGACGGTGGCTCCCACGGGTAACGAAGATATCTTCCGTTTGAGATCCTTCACACTGCTCAGGAGAAACCTCTTGTTGAACACTTGCTCCGCAGAGATATTCGGGCCGCTTGGGCTAGCCAAGACACAGAAGTTCCACCCGCCATTCGACTGTTGCCAGCTATAGAGTTCATAAGCCTTGGGAATTGTCTGCCCTGCACTGCTAGGGCGTTGTCCTGAAGCTAAAAGCGCCATTCCCAAACAGCTTATTGCGAGCATCGTCAGTTGTCTCATGATCATTGCAATCCTCCGGACGCAGGGACGTCAAAATCAGGCGTGAGACCGTCGCTCTAAGCGGCATCGAATATGTAGAGACAGTCGAAACCCGCCAGGTGCCCGGGATTCGCGACGTTTTGTGGCGCTAAGCTGGGCTGAGGATAACTCGAGCAGCGCCTCGTTGGGTCTCTCGGTCTTGTGCCGTCCAATCGGATTCTATCTCCACAGGCAGCACTTGCCGCAGAGCGTAGTGGCGAAAGCTGCTCCATTTCCATTCCGCAGGTTCTTTCACCAAACCCCGCCGTACGGGGTTGCGATGGATGTCTTGCAACTTCCCGATGAATTCAGGCTCGTCCCGAAGGTTGCGATCGTAATCGCGCTTCTGCCAGAATCCACTTTCGGATTTAGCATGATTGGCCTGGCTCGTGAAGGACAATTTGAGAAAGTGCATCGCGGCGGCGAGGTTTTCGTTTCCGGCTCGGAAACGAGGAGATGAACGTGTTCTGGCATGACGACGTATCCGTAAACGCGAGTCCCGAAACGCTGCCGCATGTTTTCACGGCAAAGAATGAAGAGATCGAAAGCATCGGGGACGGCGAATTTCGCTTGCCGCCTGTAGCAACTGAATGTCAAAAGGTGACTCTGCCCGGACGCGTGCAGGCGATACAATCCTCGGGTCATGGAAGGACACTTACCCCTCAGGGTCCCACGGTCACCGTAACGATGTTGGACTTGACCTCGCTTTGGTGTACTTTGCGTCCGGACACAATGGAATCGACCTCCAGTAACTGGATGGTGTACGTTCCCGGCTGGCTCATATCGCGGTAATCGCTGACTGGGATTGTCTCCGTTCTCGTCTGGTGAGCCGCCAGAGGCTCGATCCCAACGACGCTGTCGCTTATCTCTATGCATGAAGCTGTGCCGGGTTGTTTACATGGGGGTCGCGGCGGAGGATGCTTCAGATTCTTGCTCAACTCAGTTTCTGCAACCGACATCCCGTCGCGTTTCACGTTGTAGGTATAGATACTCGGATAGAAGCCGTTTCCGATCACGAGATCATGATTTGTCAGGTTAATTGTCTTGACCTCTATTTCTACTGGGGAGCCTACCTTCGCGGTGCTCTCCAGCGGGCGGATTACAAGGGAAAACTCGCCCCTGGGCTCGGCGAAGAGTCCCACCGTAATCAGCAAAACGATTATCAGCGGTAGATTCTTCGTCATTTTCCCTCAATTCACGGTTGGAATATTGTAACTGGTGCATGGGCCGTTAGCATCCTTCGTGTCCCATGTGGGATAGCCGTTGAAATTTTGGGTTGCAGTAGGAGGCACGAATGTGCCGCTGCTCTAGTTGGTAGCCGAATCCAACGACCAAGTGCCGCTAGAAGATCGAAGCCCGTCGCCAATATAATTCAGTTGACCGAGGCCAGAAAGTAACTTATGCCACAAAAATCTCAACAACACGCGCATCTACCTGCGACTGACTCAGCAGGAAGTTGACGCGGCTCGCTTGAATCCGTTTGCCTTCGGAGCCGCTGCGGTGGCGCACAAACAGCCCGCCAAGTCGTCACTTGCCTAAAAAGCGAACCGCGGGCCTAAAATCACGTCCCGTGGCCTTTAAGGTATCACTGTCACCGTGACAACGTTGGATTTGACGTTTCCCTGCTGCAATTGGATCGTGTACTTCCCCGGCTGACTCATGTCCACATAATGCTGCACGTATTCATCCCCAGTAACGCTGTGATGTGGCGGTAGCCCCTTGGGATCAAGGCCTACCGTTTCAGACTGGTCAATTTTCTTGGCCGGCACTCCATCGCGCTTCGCGATGTATGTGTACGGCATCTGATACTTTTTAGAGTCGAGCGTGCGATCAGTCAGGTTAGTGGTCGTGACCTCTAAGGTGATAATTTCCCGCACCGCGAAGCTGTCGCGTATGGGATGGACTCGGAGAGAAAACTCGGGCTTGTGTTGCGCTACAAGCCCTGTGGCGAGCACCAATAAGGCGGTGAGCACTAACATTCGTTTGTTCATCGTCGTCTCCTCACTCGGTAGTTTCCATACTGTAGTTCGTGCATGTTACGGCACAACCCGGACAGTTATCTTGTTAGATTTCACCAATATTCCGCTATCTGGATCTGTCCGCTGTACCTGCACGACGTAAACGCCGGGTTGACTCATGTCTCTTAACTTATTCACGATCAGAACATCTTTCAGCTGTTGATTAGGTTGCAGAGGATACACGAGGTCGCTCGTTATACTCACAATTGGCCCAGCCGAGCTGCTTTCTTCTCCTCGCAGACCTCGGCCGTACGTGGTTTCCGATATCAGGTGAGCTTTGCGATCGCGAACCTCGGCTGTGTAGCCGCTAAGCTCTGCTTGCCCTTCGCCGTTGGATCGGGAAACCGTGATGTCGCGTCTCGACACATTGGTGACAACGATCTCAATCCTGACATCCGATCCAGCTTTCGCCGCCTTTTGGTGAGCCGCAATGGCAAGCGTGAAGGATGCTGCTGTCCTCACCTGAGCAAGCGCAACGGACGGAAGTCCGACTGTTAACGTCGCAACCAGGAACCAAAGCAATGAAGTTCTCATGCACCCGAAACGCTGCCGCATGTTTTCAAGGCAAATAATAATAATGAAGAGATCGAAAGCATCGGGGACGGCGAATTTCGCCAGCCGCCTGTAGCAGCGGAATGTCAAAAGATGACTCTGCCGGGACGCGTGCGGGCGATACAATCCTCGTGTCATGGAAAGACACTTTACACCTCAGGTGAGGTAAGCGCAGTGACGCCCAGGTTAGCGTGGAGCGCCCCCATTTTTTTCTAAAACTGTTAGACCCGATCCTTCCAATATCCAGGCTGCCGGTGTCCGTGGGCGATAGCCAAAATTCTAACCACCGATTCCCTCTCGTGGTAAATCACAGCTAATGGAAAACGGCGGAGAACAAACTTCCTGGTGTCGAGGTCACCAGTTGGCCAACGTCGGGGTGACGCTAGGACGAGGTCAATCGCGCGATCTATCTCTTCGACAAACTTATCGGCGGTGGCTTCATTTTGTTCCAGATACCAACTGATGGAAGACTTGAGTTCCGCAAGTGCGGACGGGTGAATGTCCAGAGACTTAGCGGCCACTGAGGAGGGCGGTAATCTGGCGCCGCGCCTCTGCCCATGGAATTGGTTTTACTTTGCCGGAATCCAGTTCCTCGATGCGTCTGGCAATTTCGAGTTTCCAAGCTTCTTCAACCGATGGGTCAACGGTATCGTCGAGACTTTCCAGCAGCGATCCGGCCAAAGCAGCGCGGGCTTCCGGCGGGAGAGCCAAGGCCTTTTTCAGTAGTTCGGAAACGTCTGGACTCATGACGATTATTTTACGCCTGGAGAGCAAATCGCGGATAAACGCGCCCCTTTCATTATTTTCCTTGAGCCGTTTTACCCGCCATTTCCGAGTCTTCTAATGAACCCGCCCTGGGAAAACTGGGGACAGGGACGAAACCTTCCCCCGTGCCACCTCGCTAACCTTCGTCAGGTGGATTAGCGGCGGCGAGGAAGTCCCTTTGCCGAGGACTCGGATCCGGGTGGTTCGCGGAAGGGTTCCACGGGAATGCGCTTGTAACAGACTTCCAGCACGGTCAGGTATTCGGTACCGCGCGGCACTTGAAGGACTACGCTGTCTCCGGCTGCTGACTTTATCAACGCGCGGCCCAGAGGGGAGACCCAACTGATGTGGTTGCGGTTGAGATCGACCTCGTCGGTGCCTACGATACTCACCACTCGCTCGGCTCCCGCGGCATTGGCATAGCGCACGGTCGCTCCGAAGAATGCTCTTGTCGCCGCCTGCCCCGTTCTTGGAGCTTCCGGGTCCACCACTTCGGCGGCTTCGATTCGTTTCGTGAGAAAGCGAATCCGTCCATCGATCTGCCGCAGCCGGCGCTTGCCGTATTGATAGTCGGCGTTTTCACTGCGATCGCCATTGCTGGCAGCCCAGGCTACGACCTCCGTCACGGCCGGGCGTTCTCTGGTGAGCAGAAACCGGTGCTCATCTTTGAGGCGCTCGAGCCCGCTTCGGGTGATGTAGTTTTTGACGGGCGTTGTGGGCTCGTCCCTTTTCGGTTCCCTGGTAGACCCTTTCCGCATGTCTTTGTCGTTATCCCTTCCAAGGCGAATCGAGCGGGTGCCCCTAATGAACGCGGATGAACGCCGATAGAAAATACCGTAGGTTATCCGCGGTCGTTATTCGCGGTCGTTGTCCGCGGTCGTTATTCGCGGTCATAAGAGTTCGTTTGCGGCGCTCACTGATTTTTCCACATCGTTCTAAGCGGGGCGTGGCCCGAGCAGGATGATCGTTGTGCCGATCAGACACACGGTGGCTCCTAGAATGTCCCACCGGTCGGGCCGGGTGCTCTCGACCACCCAAAGCCAGAGGAGAGACGACAGGATGTAGACGCCGCCGTACGCGGCATACGCCCGGGCGGCGTGGGACGACTCGATGCGCGTCAGTGCCATCGCGAAGAGCACCAGGGAGACTGTGCCCGGAATCGTCCACAGCGGGCTCTTGTGCATTCGCAGCCACATCCAAAACGAAAAGCAGCCAGAAATTTCGCCGACGGCAGCGAGAAAGTACCAGAAGAAGGAATTCATCTGGCCGATGTACCGATCACAGACGCGGCGAGCAGGCCGCAATTTGACAATTCCACACACTTGCAATCTGAAAGGCGATCCACGATGCGGCGCATTGCCTTCAGCTGCGCGATTTGCAAATTCAACTCCGTCTTTTTCTTGCTTGCCAACAGTTGCCACCGGCGCCATGCGGGTGTCTTCGGGCTAAACCCATGTAGGAGGTACAGCATTTCATCCAAATGGAAGCCACAAGCTTTGGCCAGTTGAAGTACGGCAAGGCGATGGATATCTTCCTTCGAATAGCGACGCTGCCCACTGGTGCGTGCCGCAGCGGGCAGTATTCCCTTCCGTTCCCAGTATCTGATGGTGGAGGCTGGAACGCCGCTCCTGGATGCGAGATCGCCGATTGTCATTCCCAAATCCCTTGACTTAAACCTAGCTTTAAGTTCTATCGTAATAACTGGTTCAAGGCAATGGCACTTACCAAATCGAGACCGGCATGGAGATGAGATGAGAGAGCAAGATTCCGCAAGCGCGCCAATTATGTGCACGTTAACAGGCAACAGCCTGCGAGAACGTCTGGGAGCAATTGTTGCGTTGATGCGCGATGCTCTTCACAGCTTCGAACGACATGGCCTCGTGCTCGAGCTTAGTTTTGCCGGTACCGCTGCAGAGCGCGTGCGGGAGATGGTCCGAAAGGAAAGAGACTGCTGCGGCTTTCTGACTTTCGATCTGCGCGAAGTTGAACAGGAAGTGCGCCTCACGATCACGGCTCCGGAGGGCGCGAGAGACGCGGCAGACTTTTTGTTTGAGCAATTCGTCGGCTCCGTTGAAGCGATGCCCAACCTTATTGCGGTGCGGGAAGGAGCGTCAGCCGATGAAAAAGCCGCTCAGTGAAAGGCAAGAATTTCTCTCGGAGAAAGCGGCGCGTACCGCAGCAGTAGCAACCGCGTCGGGAGTGCTGGTGTGTGGGGTGTGCTGCATACTACCCATAGCGATACCGGCTATTACTTTAGCGGGGACTGGAAGCTTAATCGCCTGGCTCGGCGGCGCTCAAGGCTGGGCGACCGTGATAGCGGCTTTCGTCGTGGCCGCCGCCTGGGGATGGATTGGGTTGCAGAGTATTCGTGCCAAAGCCAAACCGGCGCGGGCTACTCTCTACATGATGGTAATTGCAACGGTCATTCTTATGTTGGGCTTGTTATGGCCGCGTATCGAACCGCTGATCGTAACTCGCCTGAGAGCATAGACGTCGCGATTAGAGGCTGGCGATTAGACGCTGGCGATTAGACGCGAACGGGGGTTTCGTATCCGCTGATACTCGGATGCTATTCTCTTTTTACTTCAGGCTTACTCTTCGTGATGGAGCGGCTTACCATCTGGCCCTACCTGAACCTCGGAGCGCTTTTTGCCCGTCAAAACCTGGGCTTCATAAGCCACCAGCTTGTCGCGCTTGGTGATGGATTCCACTTTGGTGAGCTTCCCTTTGCCTGCCTTTGACTGCAGCCCATCCTTCACAACGGCGGGGAGGGAGTCGATTGCAACCTGCTCTTCGATCTGGACGATTGCGCCGGCGCCATCCATTAGCACATCCTTAGTACGGCCGTTTACTAAGAGCTCGGCTTCGTAGTATGTGACGCCCTTTTCTTTTTCCTGGGAGAAGCCGCGGATGGTTGCGTCCGGGGTTAGTGACGCCACTGTCTTTTCGACGGCTGGCGGAAGGTCGGAGCGATGAATCTTTTTCTCCTGCGCAAAGGAGCCAGCGGAAAACAACAATGTGGAACATAGAACTAAAGGTACAAAACGTGAAGCGATCATAATTTTATTTTCTGATCAATTTTAGCAGGCTGCTGAAGACTGCTCGCTCGTCATTTGTGGCGTTGGTTACCGGATTTCTTTTAAGGCCAACAAATATTTCAATCACGAATGTTTTCAATCACGCCAATTTCGACATCCGGTTAAGGTTCTATTTCGTATACCAACACTCTGGCATCCTCGACGGCTGCTTCAGTCGATTCCGGAATGGGAGGAGTCAGAATCACGTGTTTTGGCACAATGACGTAGAAGCGCTTCAATTCCGGAACCAGAATTGAAGTCTTGGCAATCATGGAGGAGGGCACGAGTCCCAGGCGTTCGTAGTGATCGGGATCGATTTGCTTGAAAACATCGACGCCGCCGGTGGTTCCGGTGAAATACAGACGCCGGCTCACGGGTTCATATTGCACTTCATCGACACCGCCCTCGCTATCAAGGACCTGGACAATGTTTCCGTTGTCGCTGTTCATGACGACCAGTTTTCCCGGTTTAAAGAGGTGGCCTTTTTTTACGCGGCTACCAATAAAGAGGCGATGGTGCACTGCGTCGAATCCCAAGGCGTGGGGCAATGGTCCGTCGGTGATGGGCCACATGGCAATGACGGCGCGCTTTTCGCGGTCAATCACCGCGACCCGACTGGTCGCGCCTAGAACCACGTACAGTTTTGAATTCGAGGGATCGAGTGCCAGGCCCGCCGGATCGTTGTCATCGAGCGTGATGCTGCCGGAATACGTCCCATTTTTGGTGTCAACGATTTCGAGCGACCCTTTGGTGCCCTGTTTCGAGCGGTCGCCGCGATCGCCGATGTAGAACAACCCGGTGGCGGGATCGAGGATTCCGTTGTCGGGCTCGCGTTTGTCTTCGGCGGTAGAAGTAGGATTCAACTGAACGCTTTTCAGAGGTTCATAGGTATCCGCGTTGAAAGATTTGGCAACGCCGCTTCCGAGGTCGACCCAGATTTGTTTTGATTCCGGAAGGTAAACAATCTTGCGCGGATTCCCTTCCAGCCCGGTAATGGAATGAATGTCCTTTCCG
>JAYVCW010000303.1:0-16193 GCA_043749775.1 Acidobacteriaceae bacterium
GGGAACTGGCCCTGCAGCAAGTTACGCGAGCAGTGGATCGGAGCCTTGAGTCGTACATGGAGAGAGAAGGATTGGGTAAGAACCTCGCATTGCGAGAGCGAATCGCGGTATGCGTCAGTTCCAGTCCCGCGGCACAATACCTGATTGCACGGGCAGCCCGAATGGCGCAACGAACCGAAGGCGAGCTGTACGTCTTATACGTGGATATCGGAACGGATGAAGACCCGCAGGATCAGCGCAGCCTATCGCAGAACCTTCGCTTTGCAGAAAATCTGGGCGCCAAAGTTTTTCGTGCAAAGGGAAAGAACGTGGCGGAGGAAGTTGCCAAGGTAGTCCGAGAGAAGCACATTACGCAAGTTGTGTTCGGGCGGTCTTCCCAAAAAAGTTGGAAGAGATATTTATATCTTTCCGCGATACACCGGTTCTTGCGAGATGCCCCGCCCGTAGATGTTCACATCGTTACTCAAGAGATGAAGTGAGACAGGATGGTCAATTCAGAGGTCAAGCGGAACATCCTTGTTGTGGATGACGAGGCGCAGATCACGCGCGTCCTTAAGACATCCCTTTCCAGCCAAGGATACGGAATTCGAACCGCATCGGATGGCGAAGAAGCTCTTCAGCTCATGAAAGACTGGATGCCGGATTTGATCATCACCGATCTGCGGATGCCGAACATGGACGGGCTACAGCTGTGTCGTCGCATTCGGACGGAATCGCGTATCCCGATCATCGTGTTGTCGGTCAAGGGTGAGGACACAATCAAGGTAGAAGCGCTCGACGCGGGAGCGGACGATTACATCACGAAGCCTTTCAGCATTAACGAGCTCTTGGCGCGAGTGCGTGCAGCACTCCGACGAGCTTCAGCACCCCAGCAACCAGAGACCCCAATTGTTGAGGTAGGCGATTTTCGCATCGATATACCCGGTCGGATGGTTCGAGTGAAAACTCGCGACATTCGGCTCACTCCGAAAGAATTTGATCTTCTGGTCTACTTGGCAACGCACCCGGGGAAGGTGCTAACCCACCGTGCTCTGCTTGCGGCCGTCTGGGGACAAAACAGCATAGAACAGCCGGAATACCTGCGCGTATTCGTTGGACAGTTACGCAAGAAGCTTGAACCCGAGGAGAACGCCGCCCACTACATCGTCACTGAACCCTGGGTTGGATATCGCTTCGAACCCGGCGACTGAACTCGCCTGCTGCTCTCCGCCGGATACCAAAATACAAACCTCCCGGCAAGACCACACGTCGAAGCCGACCCATTCCGCTAGCTCTCCGCTCCACTTACTCGCTTAGAACTTCTTTATAAACTTTTTACTCGGTCTTTATTCCATATGGTTTTGAATCAGATCTGTATTCGATGTCCATTCAACGGAACATTCCCGAGAAACGACTTTGTCTGGTAATGACAGTTGCGTTTTTGATGTCGATATCCATGCCCGCGTTCGGGCAGATTGGGAGCCAAGGTGAAGTCGTAAGCCCTACAGAGCAAATAAACGGACAGGGCCCTCCCCCGGACGCAGCGCCCACACAGTCATTGGACGCCGCGTGGCAATATGGCGGATTTCTGGACTTTGGTTACCTGGAGGATTTCAACGACCCAGCGAATCACTTGTTTCGAAGCCGCGGCACTACTTTCCACGTCAACGAGTGGGACATAAACATGGGGGCAATTTACGTCAAGAAGATCGCCTCCGAACACTCGCGCTGGGGGACTGAGTTGACGCTGCAGGCGGGCAAGGACGCGCAGGTGTTCGGGTTCTCGGCTACCGCGCCGAACCTTCCTGGTGCCAATTGGCTACGCCACCTTGGCCCTACCGACGTTTCCTATCTTGCACCTTTGGGGAACGGACTGACCTTGCAGGGCGGAATCTTCAGCAGCCTCATCGGATACGATTCCTTGTACACGAAAGACAACTTCACTTACACCCGCCCTTGGGGTGCTGATTTCACGCCTTACTTCATGCTCGGCGTTAATGCCAGCTATCCATTCACGAACAAACTCACGGGCACGCTGTTCGTTGTGAATGGCTACTGGCATCTGGCCGACGCAAATAGCGTCCCCAGTTCTGGCGGCCAGCTCGCTTATAAGCGCACCGACCATCTGACATTCAAGCAAACCGTTCTTTACGGGCCTCACCAATCCAACACGTCACTTGAGTTCTGGCGTTTTCTTTCCGACAGCATCGTGGAACGGAGGGGAGAACAGGTTACGACCGCCTTTGAATTAATCGTTGGAACTGAAGAGGCGGCTTCTCTCGGAAATTCACGCGCACTTTGGATGGCCTCTCAGCTGCCGGTGCACTGGGCCGTAAGCAAGCGGTTCAGCATGACGGTTCGCCCCGAGGTATTTTGGGATCGCGATGGGCGTGTGACAGGTTTCTCACAAACGGTGAAGGCCAACACAAGTTCGTTGGAATATCGAATTCCGTTTCGGCAAGCGAGCGCCATCATTAGGTTGGAACATCGCATCGACGATTCCCGCGGACCCAGAGGAGGTTTCTTCACCGATGGAACGGTACAACCAGGAGCCGTTGCGCTTACGCCAACTCAAAATCTCTTGATGCTGGGAGTGATCTTGACGTTCGACTCCAGCTTTCACCCACTAGCAAACTGAATCTCCTTTGGAGGATTGATGACAGACATTTTGTTTCTAATCCTGACCGTCGCTTTTTTCGCTTTGTCAATTGCGTACGTGCATTTCTGTGAGCGCGTGAAGTGAGGAAAAAGATATGAGTCTTGAATCGATGATCCTACTCGCCGTGAGTGTGCTGACCGCGGTGTACCTGGTGTACGCACTACTGCGTCCGGAGAAATTCTGAGATGACAGCGAATGGGTGGTTCCAAATCTTCCTGTTTTTCGGGCTCGTCCTTCTGGTTACTAAGCCGATCGGCGTCTTCATGACGCGAGTGTTTAACCGCGAGCGGACCTTCGTAGATCCGGTGATGCGGCCGGTTGAGCGGCTTCTCTACCGCGTTACCGGAGTTGATGAGGATCACGAGATGCGCTGGACGGAATATGCGATCTCGATGCTGTTGTTCAGCCTGGTCTCGATGATCGCGTTGTATCTGATGGAGCGTCTGCAGGGCTACTTGCCTTTCAATCCTCAGAAGCTCGGAGCCGTGACTCCCTCCGCCCTGGCCTTCAACACGGCGGCGTCTTTTACCACAAATACGAACTGGCAGAACTATTCCGGCGAGACCACGATGAGCTATCTCACGCAGATGGCTGGCCTTGCCTATCACAACTTCATGTCTGCGGCCGTGGGAATCGTGCTGGCAATCGCATTCATCCGCGGCGTTGCCCGTCGCCAGATACAGACCATTGGCAATTTTTGGGTTGATCTTGTCCGCTGTAACCTATGGGTTCTCTTGCCAGCTTGCATCGTCGGGGCTCTCGTCCTCGTCTCCCAGGGCGTCATCCAGAACCTGAAGCCGTACGACACTGTGAAATTGGTTGAGCCGATGCAAGTCCAGAAGGTGGGACCTGACGGCAAACCGGCGGTGGACGCTCAAGGTAAGCCGCTGATGGCCACGGTGACTGAGCAAACAATCGCGCAGGGTCCGGTGGCTTCGCAAGAAATCATCAAGCAGCTGGGCACGAACGGTGGGGGCTTCTTTAACGCGAATAGTGCACACCCGTTTGAGAATCCTACCCCGCTCTCTAATTTGATCGAGTTGGTCTCGATGTTCGCGATCAGCAGCGGACTTACTTACACATTGGGAAGGATGACCGGCTCGCAGCGCCACGGCTGGGCAGTGTTTGCCGCAATGGCGATTCTATTCTTTGCCGGTGTAACCGCAGCTTACTGGGCAGAAGCTCGTGGTAACTCCCTGCTAGCGGGAACCGATCAAAAAGTCAGTAACTTGCAGCCAGGCGGCAATATGGAAGGCAAGGAGGTCCGTTTCGGGATCGCAAATACCGCCCTCTGGGCGACCGTGACCACTGACGCTAGCTGTGGGGCGATCAATGGATGGCACGATTCGTTTACTCCTCTCGGCGGCCTGGTTCCACTCGCCAACATTATGCTGAGCGAAGTGGTCTTCGGAGGCGTGGGCGCCGGCATGTACGGCATGCTCATCTACATCGTTCTCGCCGTATTCATCGCCGGACTGATGGTGGGCCGCACTCCGGAATACTTAGGTAAGAAGATTGAGGCGTATGACGTAAAGATGGGGATGCTCGTGGTATTGGTCTTCCCCCTGGTCATCCTTGGATTCTCCGCGATTTCTGTGATCGCAGGGTTTGGCACATCCAGCATCCTGAATCCGGGCCCGCACGGACTAAGCGAAATCATCTATTCGTTCACATCACAGGCAGGTAACAACGGCTCGGCATTCGCCGGATTAGCGACAAACACGCCTTGGTACAACATTGCGGGCGCCATCACAATGCTTGTCGGCAGGTTCCTGATGATTATTCCGGCATTGGCTATTGCGGGCAGTCTTGCCGGCAAGAAATACGTTCCGCCCTCTTTGGGCACTTTCCCGGTGACTACGCCTCTGTTCACGGTACTTTTGATCGGCGTGATCCTGATTGTGGGTGCCCTAACGTTTTTTCCAGCACTAAGCCTTGGCCCGATCCTTGAGCACTTGCTCATGGCGGCCGGCAAGACCTTCTAGGGGAATCCGAAATGGCAATCGCACCAGAAATCAAACCTGCTTCAGAAACGGAAACGATCCGGCTCGGACAGTCGCCGATGAAACGCAGGAAGAGAGCCGTTTGGGAGTGGAAGATTGTCCGCCGTGCCGTCTGGGATGCCCTTCTCAAGCTGAACCCGCGAAAGATGATAAGGAATCCTGTCATGTTTGTGGTGGAGATTGGCAGCGTGATCACTACGGCTCTGCTTTTCAAGGGCGGCTCTGCGTTCAAATTCAACCTTCAGATCACGTTGTGGCTGTGGTTCACGGTCCTGTTCGCAAATTTCGCTGAGGCCATGGCGGAGGGTCGTGGCAAGGCTCAGGCAGACACGCTGCGCAAAGCCCGTTCTGAAACCGTAGCGAATCGCCTGATTGGGAACGATGGTGGTGTGGAGAAAATTCCCAGTTCAAAGCTCAAGACGGGAGATCTTGTCTTCGTGTCCGCCGGTGAATTTATACCTTCGGATGGCGAAATTATCGAGGGCGTAGCGTCAGTGGACGAGTCGGCAATCACGGGAGAGTCGGCTCCCGTGATTCGCGAGGCAGGTGGCGATCGCTCGGCCGTGACCGGCGGCACGCGGGTTTTGTCTGACCGAATCAAAGTAAGAATCACATGCAATCCCGGAGAGACTTTCCTTGATCGCATGATCGCTCTTGTCGAAGGAGCCGAGCGTCAGAAAACGCCGAACGAAATCGCGCTCAACATCCTGCTGGCTGGGTTGTCGCTCATCTTTCTTCTTGCGGTCGTGACGCTGCAACCCTTCGCCATCTACTCAGGCTCACCGCAGACCGTGTTCGTACTGGTATCCCTGCTTGTTTGTCTAATTCCCACGACGATTGGCGGATTGCTCTCCGCGATCGGCATTGCCGGGATGGATCGTCTGGTGCAGCACAATGTACTAGCAATGTCTGGCCGAGCCGTGGAAGCCGCGGGCGATGTCAACACGCTCCTCCTGGACAAGACTGGAACGATCACTCTTGGAAATCGCCAAGCTTCGCGCTTTGTGCCGGCTCCAGGCGTGACAGAGGAGGAACTGGCGGATGCCGCGCAGCTTTCGTCGCTCGCCGATGAAACTCCCGAGGGCCGCTCTATTGTGGTTCTCGCCAAGGAAAAATATGGCTTGCGCGGTCGTGAACTGGGTTCCCGCGATGCAACCTTTGTACCCTTCTCCGCGCTGACTCGTATGTCCGGCGTAAATCTGAACGGATTTGAGATCCGTAAGGGTGCAGCTGATTCGATCGCGACGTATGTGACTCAGAACGGCGGCAAGATGCCCGGCGAAGTGAAAGCCGCCGTGGAAGAGATTGCGCGCTCAGGTGGCACGCCTCTCGTAGTAGCCGAAAAGGGCCGAGGCGCCCTGGGAGTCATCGAACTGAAGGACATCGTGAAGGGGGGAATGAGGGAAAGGTTCAGTCAATTGAGGGCAATTGGCATTCGGACTGTGATGATTACCGGCGACAATCCCCTCACTGCCGCGGCTATCGCACGAGAAGCGGGAGTCGATGATTTCCTTGCCCAGGCGACGCCAAAAGACAAGATGGACCTGATCAGAAAGGAGCAAGCCGAGGGCAAGTTGGTTGCGATGACGGGTGATGGCACGAACGATGCTCCGGCGCTGGCTCAGGCCGACGTGGGGGTAGCGATGAACACCGGCACTCAGGCCGCCAAGGAAGCCGGAAACATGGTTGATCTGGACTCCAATCCAACGAAGCTCATTGAGATCGTAGAAATTGGAAAGCAGCTGTTAATGACGCGCGGGTCGCTGACGACCTTCTCTATCGCCAACGATGTCGCGAAGTATTTCGCGATTATTCCAGCGATGTTTGCCGGAACGTTTCCGGTACTGAATACGTTGAACATCATGCATCTGCAGACGCCGGCGTCCGCCATTCTGTCGGCCGTGATCTTTAACGCGCTGATCATCATCGCCTTAATTCCCCTGGCCTTACGCGGTGTGAAGTATCGCCCGATGGGCGCCGCTGCTCTCCTTCGCAACAACTTGTGGATTTACGGAGCCGGCGGAATCGTCGTTCCCTTCATCGGGATCAAACTGATCGACATGCTTATCACTCGTGCGGGACTTGCATAAGGGAGTGAACAATGAAAATGAAGAAGAATCTGATTACAGCCGTGCTGATGACCATCGCAACCACAGTTTTGTTGGGAATTGTTTATCCGCTGGTGGTAACCGGTCTCGCTCAGCTCATATTTCCGAAGCAGGCGAACGGCCAACTGATTCAACAACGTGGCAAGACAGTTGGTTCCAGGATCATCGGTCAAGGCTTCTCGGGAGCGAGTTATTTTCACTCGAGACCATCGGCAGCGGGAAATGGCTACGACGCCGCAAACTCGGCAGGATCGAACTTGGGGCCGACAAACCAAAAGCTGATTGATCGCGTGAAGGGCGATGTTGCCTCAGCCCAGACCGACAATCCTGGCACAGCAGTGCCGATCGATCTAGTGACGACGTCCGCTTCCGGCTTCGATCCTCATATCACGCCCGCCGCCGCCGAATACCAATTGCTTCGCGTTGCCGAAGAACGCGGGACAACAGCCGATCAATTGCGTACCCTGCTATCCAGACACACAGAAGGCCGGCAGTTTGGGGTTCTCGGAGAGGCGAGGGTAAATGTCTTGGAGCTCAATCTAGAGCTCGATGAGCGATTCCCCATGAATAAGCAGGCTCCGGTGCAATAGATTCAGTGTGCGCACGAGGGCCGAAGGTAAGTTACTGAAACTACGCAACACGGATGGCTACCTGAAGCGGTTTCAGTAGGGGATAGTAATAGTTCGTGGATCATAAATTGATCAAGAAACATTCTTGGTACCGAGTGGACTCACAAAGGAGTCTCAACGCCGAAGTCAACGATTTAGTCGAAATCAAAACTTCCCATAACGCCGTTTCTGGACCGCGAGACGTAGCGCTGTAGGGCTCCCGAATTCGATTTGCCAGGCAACGAAGGCGACATAATACTGAAAATTAGTCGTTTCACTGCGGCGACGCTCATTTGCCTTGGTCCTCATTACGATGGAGAATTGTGCAGCACTACGCAGGAGGTTGTGATGCTTTCGATTCGATCAGCCAATCGGAACGATGTGACGTTGCTAAAAACTCTAATCCAAGAGATGGGAGAGTACGAACACCTTCCCATCTTGATTACCGAGGAGGCTCTTGCACGCGAAGGATTTGGTCCGCAGCCGGAATTCCGTGTTTTGATCGCAGAGTGGGATGGTCAACCAGCTGGTTACGCTTTCTTTTTCAATTGTTATTCTACGTTCCGGGGACGCGGACTATTTCTGGAAGATCTTTTTGTTCGTTCCCAATTTCGGGGAAAAAAGGTGGGCGACACTCTGCTTTCGCATGTGGCAGCCGTCTGCCGCAAGGAAGAGTGTTTTGGAATCATGCTGAACGTACTTGCGTGGAATCGACCAGCCATTGAGTTCTTTCGGAAACATCACGCGAAGTTCCTGGATGACTGGAAGACCGCCTGCCTTGATGGCGAAGCCATGGGGCGCCTGACTGCTGCAATGTAATCGGCAACCTGGCCCTTGGCGAGAGACCCAATTCCCATTTATCCGGTACTCACAGATGTATTTAGCTCCATACCGCGAGTCACCAAGCTTCGCCGCATCGCTCCACGTTCACGAGGAAATTCGTAAAGCCACCGCCCGGTACTTTTCGGCTTGATCCTGGATGACGGGCAATCCTGAAACTGAAAGTCCTCCCGCAGCCTTCCGAATGGCCGACGGCTTGGGCAGCAATTGCAGTCAGTTTCTGCCTCACGTCGCCCGAAGCCGATAGGACTCCCGTCGGTCGCAACTAATCGACGTGCTTCGCCTCTAACAGAAATACGATTGCGCCTGGACTCGCGCTCTTCAACTTCCTCAGTTCACCCTGGTGCCTAATGTGCGCACGATCACCCATTTGCCTGTGCGGTTCTCGAGGAGATCACAAAAAACAAACATACCGCTAATGTCTTTTCCGTCATGGATCCTCTTTTCCTTGACGCTGGCTTGAACCACGGCAACATTGCCGCGCACCTGCACCTCCATTGGTCCAATCGCAAACGACACGAGTTTGTGCCGGCCGGATTTGAAATCGTCTAAAAGCATCTCCTTCGTGAAAACCTTACCTGAGGATCCGATGGTTGCCCAGTCGTCGGCATAAATATGGTTGAGTTTGTCGATATCGACAGCCACCATTGCATTCCCCGTATCCTGTGCGAATTGCTTCATAGTCTCCACAATGCTCGGATCTTTGGATTGCGCTTTGGACGGCTCGGCCCTAACTACCCTGGCTCCCGCGCTGTGCACCACCACCCATTTGCCTGCGCGCTTCTTGAGGAGATCCATGTAAACGAACTCACCGCTAACGTCCTTTCCGTCCCGGATCCTCTTTTCGGTAACACCGCCGTAGGCCACGGCAACATCGCCGAACACCTGGACGTCTATAGGCCCTAGTTCATACGACACGAGTTTGTCATGGAACGATTTGAAATCGTTTAGAAGGGCTTCCTTAGTGACAACCTTGCCGGATGATGCGACGGTTGCCCAATCGTCGGCATAGATCTGATTGAGTTTGTCGATATCGGTGGCCACCATGGCATCCCCCATATCCCGTCCGAGTTGCCTGATAGCCGCAACAGCGGTCGGATCGTTGGATGGCGCAGGCGCATTCAGGCCCTTGTCCATGGCCGCGGCCCAGATGCTGACGCTCGCCCATCCTAAAGTTGAACACAACAACAACCCGACGCACCACTGACTGAAAACGCTCTTTTTCATTGTGTTGCCCCCTCGGAGACCTCAACGGTTATTCCTTCACGCGCAGTATCAGGGAAGCAGAAGACGGCTGTCCATGACCTCGGAGGTCATGTGGAAGAGGTGGGGCTGATTAGAGCGCTTCCGCGGGGACGGTGCCAGCCCTAAGTGCCTCCTCGGTCAAGCGATTCACCACGACGCGCGTGGCTTCATCTGCGGGGAAAAAACTTTCAATGCGGAGTTCCTGCAGTCCAATATCCAGCGGCGTGCCCAAGGTAGTGAGCGTAGAAAACAGTCGAAGGGTCGCGTTCTTCCACTTATAGTTGATAGTCAAAAACGGTGAAGCATTTCCATCCAGATCGAGCATGCGCCAACGGCTCGGCGCGTTGGGATAGCCGAGCAACTCCTCAAGGAAACGCTTCAACGTCTCGTCTGACGGGTACTCTGCAGCTTCGCGCTGCACCCGCCGAAGTATGCGTGCAGCTACGAGCTCCCAGTTTTCGATGAAGGGCCGCAACCCCTGGGGATGGAATACAAGGCGGGGTCCGTTGTGGGGCGTCCCAGAATCGCAGCCGGGAAACAGAGCAAGAAAACGCTTTGCGCCAGCATTCATCCTTAGGGTGTTCCAGCATCGGTCCACGAGAAGCACGGGATAGGGCTCAAGTTGCGCCATGTGAAGCTCCACAGCCTGGCGCGCAGCGTCTAATTCCGGCTTGTCAAGAGCGGTGTCACGATAAAGCGGCGCGTAGCCAGCCGCGACTCACAGCGCATTGCGCTCGCGAAGCGGAACTTGCAGCGCCTCGGCCAGTCGTACAACCATCTCGCGGCTTGGCTGTGCGCGGCCAGTCTCGACACAGCTTAGATGACGCGTCGAGATGTCTGCATCCAGAGCGAGGCCTAGTTGGCTGACGCGCCGAACGCCGCGCCAGTTACGCAGTAGGACGCCAAAATTCCCATTACGCAGCATGGTCGGCGAAGAACTAGGTGAGGAGCCCACCGTCCGATTATAAGAGGAATCGTTCTCGCATAGCGGCACTCCGAGACCGGGCGCTCCTCGAAGTTGAGGATGAAGTATTCTCCAGTTGCATCGTTGCGCGCATGGTTCATCGCCGAATGCATGATAAACTCTGGCGATTGCGCAAGGCGGGCCAGAGAATTGGCGATGAGGTTGTGCCTTTTTCTGCGTGGGGCAAAAACGGTGATTGTGGGGAACCTGTTTATTTTGTTGGCGTCTCCGACGGGATTTGAACCCGTCGGACTTCAAAGTGGCCCGCTGATTCCAAAGTATTTAGGCTTAGCCAACTACCGATTTAAGCTCTAAGTGATGCCAGTTTTGCGGCGTTCTGCGGCGAAGTTGCCGGAGAAAATCCACGAGCGTTAATGTGGGCTGAACCTTAATTAGTGAAATCGCCATTTCAACAGTTCGCGACGGGTAAGAAGCTTTCCCGAATAGTGAACTGATTGTCGTAATCTCGCGGTTATACTCAAAACCCTAAATGAGCCCTAGCGCCTGTTTATACGCCTAGGACGCGACTGTTCGTTCTGGAGAGGCGCGATATTTGTTTTGTTCCCGGTTCCGCAATTGCTACGCATTCGCATCAAATCGCCTCTGCCACCACTCTATTTTCTTAAAGCTGGCACCAAGGTCGAAAACGGCTGCTGAGTGTAAATTTGCGTTCCGTTCGTTGTGCCGAGCGCTCCGGTTACCGAATCAAACCTGTAAACGGGGTAAATAAATGGCGGGTTGCCGTTATTCGGACTTTGCGCGTAAATAAGAGTGTCGTCTGGGCTGAACGCTTGCAAAGTATCAGGCAGGTAGTACGGAGTGCTCACGATCTGCTTCCCGGCCAAATTGAGTTTCGTCTCCTGCGTGCTACTGTTCGAGGTCTGTAAGAAAATGAACTTTCCCAAGGGATCGACGTGCATGTTGAGGCCGTATCCACAAGCCTCCAGCATCGAAGCATCGCAGGTGAAAATGGGACTTGTGCCGCCACTAAGCGGGTATACATTCACGGAGTTGACGCCTATCTCGTAGTTATTCGGCACCTTGAAGTCGATAAGATTCTTGGGCGTGAAATCGACCGTATCGAAGCCGCCGCCCGTTGAAATCCCCCAGGTAAAGATTTCAGTTCCAGCGCTGAGAGCTCCAGTGGATTGGTTTACTTGTAAAGCGTAGTAATTCACCGAACCTCCCTCGTGAAAACTACAGTTCCAACTGTCATATAACTTAAATCCCGCTGGACTGAAGCCGATCAGGGTAGGAACGCCATCCGCTAGTTGGAAGCACAGGCCGCCTTGTGGATATTTCGTGACTACCGTCCGACCAAAAAGTTTTCCGGTCGTCGGGTTGACGTGGAACAGTAGAATCTCCGACACCTCATAATTTTGCCAATTTAATCGCGTGTGAACGTCATAGGCAAAGGTACCGCTGGGAGCAATTGTTAGGTTCGAGGTATAGTTGGCGAGATTGAGTACCTGAATAGGCTTTACCTGTAGCACTCCGTTCGCGCCGGTCGCATAAACCCAAAGCTTCTGCGTGTTGCTCGATGGATCAGTTCCAGTGATATATACAAAGTGGTCGTCAGCTGAAGGCACAAGCGAGAAGTTAACAGGCGGGACCAGTGTTTCACCTTGATCGGTAGGAAGACCGGTTTGAGGATCAACGGTCCAAGTCTCGACGGCTCCGTTACTGGTGATGTAAGCCACCTCCACGGCGGAGGAAGATGAGGGAGAAGTTTGCGCGACTGCTCTAGTCAGGGCTAGCAGAAGGCCTAAAACTGCAATTTTCGTCATTTTATTCTCGCCTCTTCCTACTGCGGATACAGGACACTTAATGATGAACGTGATGAGCGCGACCGGTCAGTGAGTAGCGTCACATCTTAGATGATCTGTGATACAAAGGGCTGTAGCGCATGGAAGTCAGTCAACTGTTGCAAAATCCCCATCACACTAACTACATCCCGACCACAGGTAACCACTTGAGCTTACGCCAATGAGCGGGTCCTGTCAGTGAAGTGCGTCACATTTTAAATCTGCCGTGATGGCCAAGGGCCGCAACAAGGCAAGACTGTCAGTCTTTCCAACTCACGAATTTCGCAGCGTACAATCGTGCCTATGGTAGGTTCGCCATCCCAAGCCGCCATTCCTCTCTGGCAAACCGTTTTAGAGATTGTGGGCCTTTCTTCACTAATCTCAACCGGCTTTGACGCACTGGCTTTCCTCGCGCAGCGAGCGAGTGAGGTGGATAAACGACAACAAGAAATCGGAGTGGCGGGAATTGATTGACCAGTTGGACAAGAGCATCGCAGCGATGCGCTACGCTTTTAGCAATTCAAGCGTTATTGTCGCTAACGATCCCAGCCACGATCCCGGCATTGGCATCTTCAATGGCAATCGCGCGATTCAGGATAAGATTTTCATCTTAGAAGCCCTCAGAAAAAACGGCCTGATTGAAGAGTGGACAAAGCTCGTAAACTATATTTCGGAGATAGGCAACCCACGCGAACCGTCGCAACGCGGAGGTTTGACTTACTTGTACGATCAGGACGGGCATGCGATGACCGAAGTAAATACTTCGGGTAATTGGAACCGGGTAGAGATATTTGTGTAGTGCACCCCTGTAGAACTGGACACGGAAGTTAGTTAGGCTTGGGGCCTCCGCCAGGAGGCGAGAATGTCGAGAAAGCCCAGAGTCCAGAGAACCCCGGAAGAGAAATGGCAGATTGTGTTGGAAGGTCTGAAGAGCGGCAACATTGCTGAAACTTGCCGCAGGTTCGAGATTGCACCCAATCTCTATTACCGCTGGAAAGACGAAGTGGAAGCCGGAGCCAAGGCTGCGCTTGGGGGGAGAAGCGCAGCCGCGCAACCCGATGCCGAGCAGGAGAAGCGGATCAAGCAACTGGAGCGGGCGCTAGGACGATCCCATTTGCAGATCGAGATCTTAAAAAACGTGCTGGGCGAGTGAGCTGCGGGCCAGCACATTCGTCGGCACGGGAGTTAGTGGCCCAAGGGAACGAAGCGAAGTTGGTGGCCGAGACACTGGCGATCAGTCGGTCGAGCCTCTACTACCAGCGGCAACCGCGCATGAGCCGTGCAGATCGCTCGCACGATGAGGAGATCATCCTGGCCTGCGGCGAGAAGCCAGCTTACGGCTATCGTCGCGTGGTCTGCTGGTTGAGGCGGCATCACGGGCTGATGATCAATGGCAAACGAGCACTGCGCGTGATGCGGGAACGCGGGTTGCTGGTCCGCCAGCGTCGCTTTCAGGTGTCGCGCAGAAAGGACTGGGGCAAGGTGGAAGCACCGCATCCCAATCACGTCTGGCAGTCAGACATGACCAAGGTCTGGGCGGGGCCGAGTGTGGGTTGGTCCTATCTGGTCTCGGTCATCGACTGCTGCACTCGCGAGATCGTTGGCTGGGACTTGAGTCTGCGCTGCCGCACCGAAGAAGCTCTGGCGGCGCTCAACCGCGCCGTGTTGGAGGCTTTGCCTTTCGGTTCTCGTGGAACGGGGTTGACTTTGACGACCGACAACGGCACGCAGTTTACGTCGGCGCGTTATATCGAAACCCTGAATCGGCTGGGCATCACGCACCGGCGCACGGCTTACAACCACCCCGAGGGCAACAGCTACATCGAGAGATTCCATCGCAGCTTGAAAGAAGAGGAGGTGTGTATCAACGAGTACCAGAGCTTCAACCAGGCCGAGCTGAGCATCGCCCGCTGGATCGAAGAGTACAATCACGACCGTCCGCATCGCGGACTCCGGGGCAGAACGCCGCACGAATCCCATGCTCAGTTCCTTGCCCACACCCTTACTTCAAACATGGCCCCATGTGTCTAGTTTTCGGGGGTGCACTACATTTGCCGATAGGCGGCACATTGCGACCTACACGAGTGCGGGGGACACTCTGTTCACGCATAGCGATTGGTTAGGTACCGAACGAATGAGGACAAACGCGTTTGGCGCTGTTAACGGTAGCTACTCGAGCCTTGCATTCGGGGATGCACTCAGTTCGGTTGGGACCAGCCCACTACACTTCACCGGGCAAATGCGAGACTCCGAAACTGGATTGGATGAGTTTCCCGCACGATACTATTCATCCACGCAGGGCCGTTGGCTCAGCCCTGATTGGTCGGGTGTGCCGATGGCTATTCCTTATGCAGACCTACACGATCTCAAACGTTGAATTTGTACGGGTATGTTGGAAACGACCCGACCAACCACGCAGATGCCGACGGCCATCAAAACGGAAGTGTCCCAGCGCCCAAGGCACCGTGCTTCAGCGACGGCGGGTTTCTTGAAGGGTGCAATTCCGCTCCGCCGGCGACGAGTACGGCGGCGCAAAGTAACGGGTGGTCTCTTTCTTGGCAGGTCAGTGCCTCGACCAGTTTCCTTGGGTCCGAGCTAAAGGGCGTATACGACACTACTCTCGCCCCCGTCGTTGATGCCGCTGAACATCCGATACAGACCGTCGAGAATGCCGCCTCGAATCTGGTCGAGGGAGGCAAGGACGTTGCGAAGGACCCAAAGGGCACTCTGACAGGTGCCGCCGAAGGAGCCAAGGACCTAGCGGTTCAATTTGGATCGAAGGTCGCCTCGGGCGATCCTCGCGCCATCGGGCAAGCAGCAGGATTGGTTGTTGATGCATACATTGCCGTTAGAGGAGTCCAGGGTAAGGAGATCAAAGTGAACGATAACCTGAGGATAGCCCCTGCGGGCAATAGAACAGGTGGTGTGGGTGAACTCCCGCATTATCATCGGCGCATCGTCGGCCCGGACGGTAAGACCGTGCCAGGCGGTGGAATTGGATGGCATCGTCCGTGGGAGCCATAGGAGGAACTAATGTCAGTAATATCTGAACGATCCAACTTTGAGATAGTGCCCCCCATAATCCTTGATGAAAACGGCGACGTGCAGGCCTATCCATCAGTGAGCGCTGTGATTCGCCACCTAGAAGTGGTTGATGTTTTGAATAACGAATATACCTTCCATGATTCAACAGGTCGAGTCCTGGAAGCGAAGGTGCACAAAGGAAAGGTTAGTTTGGTACCGACGCCAAGACTGGAGCCGGAATCCGAGAACCTTAGAACGGACATCATTGGAGTCTTACGTTTCCATGGAGTGCCTGAGGAGGGGTTGTCGAACCTTCCTTTGGGCAAATTGGCGCAGCTCCTCGTAGAGAAGGCAAAACGCTGAATCGGCGCAGAATCAGCAACAGGGGCAAGGTACAGTTCCTCCATCGCCGCCAACCCCCGCACCACCGCAAATGCTCTCCAAAAGACGGAGTACCCGACTGTAGATTCTGCAGCTAAAGCTGGGGAAACACGAATACTGGATACCTCTCTTCAACAGGGATTCGAATATGCTGACGTGCCCCCTGACCCAAAACCCAAAAACTGACACAGAGGAGATTAGGGGTAAGCTGGGGCAGAAGTCCGGGAGAGGAGACGAGGACGATGCCCAGGACGGCGCGCACGGAAGAGCAGATCGTGGGGTACTACGTCAAGTGGAAGCGGGAGCGCGAGTAGACGACGTATGCCGCAAGGTGGGGATCAGCCAAGCGACTTACTATCTATGGAAACGGAGGTTCACCGGGGTAGGAGTGAGCGAATTGCGTGAGCTGCGGCAGTTGCGGGAAGAGGTCGGACGACTGAAGCGGCTGGTAGCGGACTTGAGCCTAGACCGGCAGATACTGCAGGAGATTGTCTCAAAAAAGCTGTAAGGCCTCGTGCGCGTCGGAAGTTGGCGCGCTGGGCGCAGGAGGCCTATCAAATCAGCGAGCGGCACGCGG
>JAYVCW010000304.1:0-3038 GCA_043749775.1 Acidobacteriaceae bacterium
GGAAGATCCTGCAGCTGTACTTTTTGAACAATGGAGCTTGTTCAAGAATAACGACCTTACATATTCGCACAACGACACTTGGGATCGAATGCTCTTCCAGGGTATCCAACTGCTTGAGCGCTTTGCCCAAGACAATCGGATCAAAGTTCCCAATCCCCATTCGAACCAGCAGGTTCAATGGAGTCGTCCGCTCGGTTCCGGAAACGACTTTGTCTCCTACATCGATGCCATCGGTGAGCTTGATGGGACACCATGCCTTCTGGAATGGAAGACAACTTCTGCTCGTTTCCCAGAAACGCCCGCTGGCATCGCCGCACTCGATCCGCAGTTGGTCTGTTATTCCTGGATGACCGGAATATCAGAAGTGGTTCAGGTCGTCTTCGTCCGCAAAAGGCTGGTTGAAGTTCAGTACCTGCGGGCGACCATTTCGGACCAGCAGCGACAGGAATTCGCCACCTTAGTTGAAAACACGGTGCGCCAAATCGAATCCGGCCTCTTTTTGCCCCATAGCGGGATTCGCTTCCCACAAAACCCTTGCACAACGTGCCCGTTTATCGGGCTCTGTCTTAACGAGCCTGGCTTGGTTGAAGCCTCACTCGTTCGTAAACCCGGAGTTGACCTTGGTCTGTTTGACGAACTTATTTACTAGGTATCCGCCAATGCCGCCCGAAATCAATCGAAAGCGCGCTCTCTTCGTTCTCACCAAGATTGACGAGATTTTGTTCTGGGAACGGCAGAAAGATGCGGAACGGGACACCCGTTTTGTCGATCTCGGCAGATATCTGTGCGAGGTACGGGCGGGACAATACTGGAGGCTTGAAAATCTGAAGTCGTTTGACGAGTTTCTGGCGAGACGTTTCCCGGAATCAAGAAGGAAAGCGTACTACCTGATGTCCATCCACGAACACCTGCCACCGCAGGCGCGTCGGGAGTTAAAAGAAGTGGGATGGACGAAAGGATTGGAGTTGGCGAAGATCGCAAGACGAGACGGTCAGGACTTCGATTGTGCAACCTGGTTGCACAAGGCGCGAGAACTACCCAAGGAGGATTTTAGGCGGGAGGTGGAGAGGGAGCTGACGGGAAGACTGGAAGAACCGTCGGAACTGATTTACTTCAAAGTTTACAAGAGCCAGGTCCCGGTCATCGAACAGGCAATCGAAACCGCGGCCCGGATGCTCGGCTCAGATAAATCCCGGGGGTATTGTTTAGAGATGATCTGTGCAGACTTCGCAGCCGGTGCCAATCTCGACAGCGGCAACCCGGAAATACTGCTGCACTCGATCTCCCGCTACTACAAGTTTTTGCCCGGCGAGCAGCAACATCTCTTTCTGGAAGAACTACGGGAGCAGGCTTCGTGAAATCTTTTTCCGCTAAAGAACCCGCCATTAGACTTGATCCTGCGGATCACGAAAGGCTGCGATCACAAATCCTGCACCGTGATGGCTGGCGGTGTCAATTCTGCGGTGCGATGTCAAATCTTGAGGTCCACCACAAAATATTTCGCAGCCAAAGCGGATCCGATTCAGAAGAGAACTTGATTACACTGTGCTCAGCTTGCCATGCCAGCGCACATCGCTAAAGTAATCCGAGACGCCCTACACCTCGGCAGTTCCGCCACGGTATACGTATCTCCCCCTGTGGGTTGTTCATAGTCGAGAGTCTGCACTCATGTTCGGACGACGGAACCTGAAAAGGGCCCACTCCTATTTAGCCAAGTTTTCCACCTTAAAGTCATAGTGGGGGAAGGATATACCCAAAGGCTTCCGTTTTGGAGCCTTTTGTCTGGTGGGTAGCGCGAGTTACAAACACTCTCACCAATTGTCCTACGGTCCCACCTGCAAGATCGGTGCCACCGCCGGCACGCCATTGCTGTTTACCAAAAACAGCATGTAGTAGCCCGGCGGCGCCAGACGGCCATCTATCGGGGCGGTCACTGTTAACCCATTGGCGGCTTGGGTGAAGCTCAACGGAATATAGCGTGTATTCTCGTCAAAGAAGTGAGTCACAGCGCCTAGACGGATCAGCACCACCTTGGCGATACTGGCCGCATCCGGCGTCCCGACGAAGAAGCTCGTGTTGTAGTTGATCGCTGCAGGGGGCTGCGAGATCGTCGGCCTTGTTCCTTTGAAAAGGTAAGGTGGCGAATAGAACTCTGCACTTTTTTGGTCCGGTACGTTGCCGAAGTCTGCTCCCATGCCCGACTCTACTACGCGTCCGTCGGGAAGTAGCAATGCGGTACCGTGATATTCCCGCGGCGTCTTCATCGCTGACATAGTGGTCCAGGTCTGAGTGGCGGGTGACCATAATTCCGCAGTGTAGACGGCGTTGGCAATATTACCGCCGTTCTTGTCCGTCTCACCACCCGTGGCCAAAACCGTGCCATCCGGCAGCGCCGTCAGGTTGAAGAAGCTCCGGACGTAGGCCATAGACGGGATTTGCTGCCAGCTCGGTGAAGGTGCAGTCATGTTGAGCATGAAGGTCGTGTTAGAAGAAGGTCCGATGCCCTGACTGTCAGCGGCGCTCCCCGCCTTTATGATCTGGTTTGGAAGGTACATTGCTGAGCTGCCGCCATCGACGATCCGTGAATCCACTACCGACCAGGTTTGGGTGTTCAGGTCCAGGATGTCGGTGTTGGTTGGGAACTCGGAACCTCCGAAGTGAATTAACCGCCCATCGGACAGTTGGTTAATAAATGGATAAGTCTCAAACGGATTGTTGGCGTTCGTCAGCTTTGTCCATTGATTTGTGGATGAATCATAAAGTTCTGGAATTCCGGCGATGTCCCCCGACTGCTTCTGCGCCCCAGAGTTCACCAGAATCCGGCCATCCGATAAAGTAGTGGCTGTCGGATACCAGCGGTCATACGACATGCTGGGTACTACCGTCCACTGGTTGGTGGCGGGATCGAAGATCTCGGCGTTTGAGATACCTAACGGGCCGCTTCCGCCTCCAAAGCCGCCAACTACCAGGATGCGCCCATCCGCTAGCGATGCATGCCCGGAGCAGAACAAGTCAGCCGGCGCAGGAACACTGATGAA
>JAYVCW010000305.1:0-15558 GCA_043749775.1 Acidobacteriaceae bacterium
GCGCAGCGGCGTGAGCTGTGGGAAGGTTCAGCACTCCCCAATTTGTCCTGAGCAGGCATTTGAAGATGTGCGAAACAATGCCATACCGGCTACGTTCCCTCAATAGTGGAGCTGTTTTTCAGAGCTGGCGACTTGCCGCGTTTGTGACGCTTCTTGCTTGCGCAGTCAACGCGTGGGCACAGCCTTCGCAGTCTGTGCTCCCTCGGTTGACGCGCGCCCAGCAGATTCGGACTCTGACTCCCGAAGAGGCGGCTCGTGGTTATCCGGTTAAACTCCGTGGCGTCATTACCGACGACGTTCCCTCCCCCGACCTTGTGGTTCAGGATGCGACCGCGGGCATCTACGTCGAGGGCAACTCGTCCCGTCGCTTTAAACACCATTGGGGTGATCTTGTCGAGATCGAAGGAATCACCGGGCCGGGAAAGTTTGCGCCCATTATTCGTGAAGAGAAAATCCGTGTTTTGGGCAAGGGTACGCTGCCGCCGATGCGTATTTATACGTTTGGTGAGCTCGCCGGCGGACAACGGGATAGTCAATGGTCCGCGATTCGCGGAATCGTGCGTTCGGTTTCAATTGACCGCGCTTCCTGGTCTGAAACCGTTTTAGTCTTGACCGTGGCATCCGGCGGCGGCCGGTTCACGGCTCGTGTCCCGATTGCGCGCGAACAAGATTTTTCTTCCTTGATCGATACCGAGGTGCTGATCGAAGGAGTTTGTGGGAGCCTCTTCAACACCCAGAGGCAGCTCATCGGGGTGCTGTTTTACGTTCCAGATCTCCAATTGATTAAAGTTGAAACACAAGCCAATGAGGTTCCGTTTTCATCGCTCATGCGCTTCGCTCCCGGCGGAATATCACAACATCGCGTACGGGTGCGCGGCGTAGTGACCTATCAACAAGCCGGCCGAGCCCTGTTCATTCAGAACCAGGGACATGGCCTGCGGGTCTTGACTCAGCAGGACACGAAGCTCCAGAAGGGGGACGTTGTCGATGTCGTAGGCTTTCCGGCCGTCGGAGATTCTGCGCCCGTGCTGGAAGACGCTGTTTTTCACCGTCTCTACGGCGGGTCCGTTGCCGACCCGCTCAAACTCGACCTGAGTATTCCATGGGAGCAGTATGACGGCTCTCTGGTTACGACCGACGCAACTCTTCTTCAACTGGAAACCCGGCCTGATGGCCAACACCTGCTGCTGCAGCAAGACGACCAAATTTTTGAGGCTACCCTGGATGCCGGCTACCTACTCGACCGCCGTTCCAGACGCGTGAACAGCAAACTTCGAGTTACGGGAATTTGCCTGGTTCGCAATGGCGGGCTATGGTCAATTCCGCAGTCCATCCGCATTCTGTTGGGCTCCGTGAAAGACGTCACTGTCCTTCAGGCTCCGCCTTGGTGGAATCTGCAGGGCACCTTCTGGTTATTAGAGGTTCTAAGCGGCATTTTACTGGTCGTGTTGGCGGGCCTGTTCTTGCGGGGTCGCAGACTTCGCGAACAGATCATCGTGCTGCGTCAAAAACTGCAGCACGGCGCCGTGCTTGAAGAACGCAACCGCATCGCGCGCGAATTGCACGACACTCTGGAGCAGGAATTGGCCGGAATTACGATGCAACTGGACTTGGCCGTGGATTGCTTCCGGCAAGCGCCCGAGGTTGCGTTTCGCGCGCTCAATGCTGCTCGCAATATGAGCCGGCATAGCATGGTCGAGGCGCGGCGCTCGGTCTGGGATCTGCGCTGTGACTTACTGGAACAAGGGGATTTACCTTCGGCGCTTGGCCAGATCGTGCGTACTTTGCTGGCTGCGAATGCAAACGGGATTAAAATTGACGTCGCCATAAGCGGGGCGCCAGTCCGGTTGGCGGGCCGAGTTGAAATCAACCTTCTACGAATCGCCCAGGAAGCCGTCGCCAACGCTATCAAGCACGGCCCTGCCACTGAAGTACAGATTGGACTGCAATACAGCCCTAACAAAGTGACACTAACCGTGCATGATAATGGCTCTGGCTTCAGTTCCGATCATGCCAGCTCCGCGGGACATTTTGGAATGCTCGACATGCGCGAACGGGCCGAGTCTTTGGGCTCGCAATTACAGATCGACAGCGCGCCCGACCGCGGTACGCTTGTTGCGGTAGAAATTCACTGCGAACAATCAATTTCTGATGCCGAATTCAAAACCCATCTGCATTCTGGTCGTGGATGACCACTTCATGGTCCGCATGGGGCTGGCTGCCTCATTGAATGTTGAGGCCGACATGGAGGTGGTCGCCGAAGCTGCTAATAGCGAAGCCGCGCTCTCTGCCTATCGGGAGCATCGTCCCAACCTCGTGATCATGGATGGCCGCTTGCCTGGCACGAGTGGCGCCGAAACCACGGCTGCGATCGTCCATGAATTCCCCGACGCGCGCATCCTGATGCTTTCGACTCACTCTGGAGAAGAGGAGGTTTTCCGTTCCCTACAAGCTGGAGCGCACGGGTACATTCTGAAGAGCGCGATGCGCGACGAACTTCTGCGCGCCATTCGCGAAGTCTACCAGGGGCGGAAATACCTCGACCCTAATGTCGCCCCTTCGCTAGTGGCCCGAATATCGCAACGTTCGCTGACCGTCCGGGAACTGGAGGTTCTACGAATGGTGGCGAAGGGTTTGAGCAATAAGGAAATTGGGGCGTCGCTGAACATCGCGGAGGTCACCGTCAAACTGCATGTGAGCCACGTGCTGGAGAAACTGACCGTTAGGGACCGCACGGAAGCTGCTACCGTCGCTCTACAGCGCGGCCTGATCTCAATGGATTAGCGATGGATTAGCGATGGAGTGGCGACGGAGTGGCGACGAATGGACAGCCTTCAATCGAGTTTCGATCCGGAAGTTTGTACTCCCCACCACACATCGCAGCCACCTATACGAAAGAAGTAGAAGAATACTCCTCCAACGCATAGCAGACATTCACTACTCCCGTCCCTACAATGGTCGGTCGCTCAGAAATCAACGCCGAGAAACCAGCGAAACGCTCTTTGTACCCTGACTAGACGCGATCGCGAGGACACTCGTAGGTGATTTAGAATCGACAGGAAATCGCGCGAAGCCGCGCACCAAGTCCAAGGAGACTCCACGATGAACCGCGTCCGTAAGAATGAGAGCGCACTCTTACTCAGCCTCAGCTTGATTCTGGGAATTGCTATGGTTGCTTCCAGCGCGTTCGCTCAAGTCACATCCGGTACCATTTTCGGGACTGTCAAAGACCCAAGTGGGGCCACGATCAAGGATGCCTCCGTCACTATCGCGAATCCCTCAAATGGTATTACGCGCGCCGTCATGACCGGCAATGACGGCAACTTCGTTGCCCCCAACCTATACCCCGGAACCTACAACATCGACGTTGAGGCAAAGGGCTTCAAGAAATTAGAGAAAACCGGGTTCGTGCTGAGCGCCGCGGATAACCTCGGCGCAGGCGATTTCGTGTTGGCGGTCGGCACAAGCGCGGATCAGGTGACCGTTACCGCCGACGTCGGCCAAATCCAGTTGCAATCAAATTCGGGCGAACGCTCGGATCTGATCACGAGCAAGCAATTGGATGATGTAGCGATGAACGGCCGCAACGTGCTGGACTACATGAAGCTTATTCCGGGTGTGGTCGGAACCACTAGCTTCCAAGTTTCGGGAACGGGCGGCATTGGCTCCTTTAACGTCAATGGCACGCGTTCCAATCAGCACGAATTCACCATAGACGGCGCGTCCAACGTGGATACTGGCGACAACAACGGAACCCACGTCACCCTCAATCTCGACTCCATCGAGGAAGCAAGAGTCCTGACCTCAAATTATCAGGCGGAGTATGGCAAGGCGGCGGGCGCACAGGTGGCACTGACCACCAGGAGCGGCACTAACCAATGGCATGGCAACGGTCGCTTCTTCCATCGCAACGAAGGACTCAATGCAAACGAATACTTCAACAAGACGAATGAGTTGTCGAACGGGTTACCCAACCAGAGGCCGCTCTACCGGTACAACGACATTGGGTACCAAATCGGCGGGCCCATTAAGAAGGACAAGCTTTTCGTTTTCTGGAGCCAGGAATTTTATCGTCAGTTAGTTCCCTCCGGTGGGACCGAACAGGCATATGTGCCAACCCAACTGGAACGAACGGGCGACTTCTCGCAATCCACGGATGGCAATGGAAATCCGGTGGTGATCACCGGCCCCGGGATCGTTAACAACAAGATCACATCCGGGATCAATCCGTTGATGCAACAACTCCTCAACCTTTTCCCCTTGCCTAATGTGGGCGGTTTCGGCGTGGGCGGCCAGGACTATAACTTTTCGGAGTCCCTTTCTGCCCACGCGCCTCGCCGCGAAGACCTGCTCCGCGTGGATTACCAACTCAACGGCAGGAATCGACTTTACGGGCGCTGGCTGCGCAATACCGAGACTGATAGCAGCCCGTTCCTCCCGTTTCCGGGGCCATTTGGTATCTTTGCTTGCTCTTCGGTGGTCAACTTTCCAGGCGGCTGCATTCAGAAGCATCCAGGCTGGAACTTCTCCGCCAACCTGGTCAGCACGATCACAGCGACTTTGCTGAACGAGTTATCGGTGGGACCGAGTCACACGCTCTCGCTTGCGGAAGGCGTGAACGGGAACATCTCCCGTGGCAAGAACGGTCTTGACGGTCTGCAATTGCTTTATCCCCTTGGTTCGGATCAGTCGATTCCCGATATCAGCTTCGGCGGTCTTAACAATGTTAACTTTCAAGGACCATATTTGGGCGGCACTCCCTGGAAGCAGGCCAATACAACTATCAATGTGAACGACAACCTGACTTGGGTGCGGCACAACCACACGCTGAAGGGTGGCATGTTTTACCAGCGCGCGCGCAAGAACCAGATTGCATGGGGCAACATCAACGGCCAATTCAGCTTTCAACCCACGACAACCAACGGTTACAATCTAGGCGATCCGATCGCCGCTGAGTTGTTGGGATATTTCAACAGCTTCAGCCAGTCTACTGCTCGCCCAGTGGGCGCATTCCGTTACAACCAACTCGAATTTTACGTACAAGATACGTGGAAGGTCACGCCTCGCTTCACTCTGGACTACGGAGTACGCTTTGCTTGGATCCCACCACAATACGATGCGAATAATCAAATTGCGCTTTTCGACCCGGCATCTTACGACCCGGCCAATGCTGTGACCATCGATCCGACTACAGGGAGCATCATCACTGCCGACGGCGGCAATCCGCTTAACGGGATAAGGTTCACCAAGAACGGTCAACTCCCAATGGGCGGATGGAATAGCCGCGGTATCATGCCGGAGCCACGCCTGGGTTTTGCCTATGACCTTTTAGCGAACCATAAAACCATTCTCCGCGGCGGCATCGGAATGATGCACGACCGAACCCAAGGGAACCTCATATTTAACACCGTCTTCAATAATCCGGCGCTGGTTCAGACGGCATCGGTCTCCGCCAACAATGTTGCGAATCTCCCCGCTGCGCAAGGCTCTTTCGGAACCGGAGTACTCAACAATGTTCTAGGGGCGGCGCGGGATGGCAAAGTTCCTACGGTTTATAGCTATAGCCTAGGAATACAGCATGAGATCGGCGGCGGCCTAACTCTGGATTTGGCCTACGTTGGTACCTCGTCGCGGCACCTCGTCACCTCTCGTGACATTAATGCAGCGCCTTATGGAAGCGCCTTCCAGAAGAATGTCCAAGATCCGAATTGCTCCGCATTCACGGGAGGAGTCGTGCCTGACGTTCAGCCTGGGCTCCAACCGGAATACGCAGCCGCCGGCTTCAACTTCAACGGATTCTGCACCTTCGGATTCTCCAATTTCACATCTGCCTTCCTGGTCCCTTATAAGGGTTACGGTCAAATTGCCTATCTTGACTGGGGTGGCACCTCCAATTACAACTCACTGCAAGTTTCTCTACAGCGGCGTTTCAGCAAGGGCTTGACCTTTGGTGCGGTCTACACCTGGTCGAAGTCCCTGACTACATCCACCGGCGATCAGGACTCGCAGGATCCGTTCAATGCCCGGCTTGACTACCGCGCGGCCTCGTGGGATCGCAGGCACGTCTTCGCTGCTAACTATGTCTACGACATTCCGGGAGTCACCAAGCATTTTGGGGGGCCGAAATGGCTTTCGTACATCACCGACAATTATCAGTTGAGCGGAGTGACGCAACTTATGAGTGGAGCCCCGGTCGACTTGAACAGCTCGTTTTCGTTTCCCCCAGGCAGCGTAACCGGCTCGGACCAGTACGGAGCCATCCCGTTCTATTACTCGCTTGATGCCCGCGGGAATCTGCTTCTTCCCAAGATTGGTGCTCCGGTGAGGGGATCGCGTGACACTCTTCGCAACGGTGGACTGCAGAACTGGGATATGTCTGTGTTTAAAAACATCCCGTTAGGAGAGCGCTACTCCATTCAGCTTCGCCTGGAGGCATTCAACGTCTTCAACCATCCTAATTTTCAAGACAAGAACTATGGCGCGAATGTAACCGGTCCGTGGGCGTATGCGAGCGCGACCGATCCGTTGACCATTACGAAGAATGACAACTGGGGAACGTTCTCGAACACGTATAACAGCAGCGGTGGACCAGGAAGCTTCCGGGTCGTTCAACTCGGCGCCAAATTCTACTTCTAACTTGCTCCTTCCCAGAGACACCCGCAGCTTCGGCTGCGGGTGTTTTATGCACCGCTAATCACGATACCTGCCGGGGTCTTTCATGACAGCAAAGGTGAAATTTTTCGCCATTCTTCTTCTCCTTCCTTTTCTAGGCTGGGCACAAGCGCCTTCTCTTTCCACTGCAGCTATCGAGGCTCGCGCGGACGCGATGCTCAAACAACTTTCCCTCGAAGAGAAGATCGATCTCATCGGCGGAATCAACGACTTCTATATCCGCGAGATCAAGCACATTGGCTTTCCCCTGCTCAAGATGGCCGATGGGCCGTTCGGAGTTCGAAACTTCGGACCTTCCACGACATTCGGCGGAATGGGCCTGGCCGCGACGTGGGACTTCGATCTGGCTCAGCGGATGGGGACGACCATCGGCCAAGACGCGCGGGCGCGGGGCGTCCACTTCATGCTGGGGCCGGGCGTCAATATCTATCGCGCTCCCATGTGCGGCAGAAATTTCGAATACTTCGGTGAAGATCCGTTCCTGGTATCACGCATAGCGGTTGGTTACATCGAAGGCATGCAGAGCCAGGGAGTGAGCGCGACCATTAAACACTACATGGGGAACAATCAGGAATTCCTGCGTCATGACGCCGACTCCGTTATTGACGAGCGCACCATGCACGAGATCTACCTTCCCAGCTTCGAAGCCGCGGTGAAGGAAGCGCATGTGGGCGCCGTCATGGATTCCTACAATCTCATCAATGGCGAACATGCGACGCAGAACGGTTCTCTGAACAACGATGTCCTCAAGAAGAAGTGGGGTTTCGACGGCATCATCATGTCGGACTGGGATTCAACATACGACGGCCTAGCTGCGGCGAACGGCGGGCTCGATTTGGAAATGCCGTCGGGCAAATTCATGAATCGTGAAACATTATTGCCTGCGGTGAGGTCGGGCAAGGTGAAAGAGGCAACGATTGACGACAAGGTCCGCCGCATCCTGCGCACGGCGATTCGCTTTGGATGGCTCGAACGCGAGCAGACTGATTTCTCGGTCTCGCAACTGAATCTGCCAGGAGGTAAGGTCGCGCTCGAGGCCGCCCGCTCAGGCATGGTGCTACTCAAGAATGACGGCCACCTACTGCCCCTGGACAAAACGAAGATCAAATCCATCGCCGTGATCGGACCCGACGCCTATCCAGCACAGGTGGTCGGTGGAGGCAGCGCGGGCGTGCGTCCCTTCACCTCCGTTAGTTATCTCGAAGGCCTTGCCGCATATTTGCAGGGAAAGGCCACGGTGTACTACGAACAGGGTATCCCTTCGCTCGGCGAACTAGCTGACGCCACCGAGTTCAGCGACGAAGGTGGCAAGCCGCACGGGTTGAGCGCGGAACTTTTCAGCAATCCCAATTTAAGCGGAACCCCTGCATTGCGGCGCACCGATCAGCACGTGAATTTCGATCACTCTGTCGGCGATGGCGTTGCCCAGAATGAAGTTTCGGGTCGATGGACGGGGTACTTCACGCCCGCCGTTCCCGGCGACTATCTGGTCTTTGCGCAGGGCGGCGGAGAGGAGGGTGGCTCTCGCTTATATCTTGACGACAAAATAGTCTTCGATAATTGGCTACGTACGAATAGCCGAATCACTCAAATACATATACCGCTCTCAAAGGGAGCACACAAGATCCGGTTTGAGTATTTTGTGCACGGGAGCTATGGCGGTCCGAAGTTCGGCATCGTCCGGCCTGAGGCGGTGGTTAGCGCAGCTGCCAAGGCGTTGGCGTCGCGCGCTGACGCGGTCGTTATCGCGGCAGGATTTAATTCCGATAGTGAAAGCGAAGGCGGGGATCGTGGCTTCCAGTTGCCTCCCGCGCAGGACGAGCTTATCGAACAACTCGCGGCAGCGAATAAGAATGTCATTGTCGTAATTACGTCGGGCGGGGGGGTTGACATGCAACCGTGGCTCGATCGTGTTCCCGCACTCTTCGAGGCCTGGTATCCGGGGCAGGAGGGCGGCACCGCTCTGGCACAGCTTTTGTTTGGCGACCACAATCCCTCGGGCAAACTGCCAATGTCTTTCGAGCGTCGCTGGGAGGATAGCGCCGTTCACGACAGCTACTATCCGAAGGGCTCGGAGAAAAAAGTTACCTACACCGAAGGCTTGTTTGTTGGGTACAGGCACTTCGACAAGGCGGAGGTCAAACCTCTGTTCCCGTTTGGATTTGGCCTTTCGTATACAACGTTTGCGTACAAGAATCTTTCTATCACTCCCGCACGCGCATCCGGCAATCAGGCCGTGACCGTCAGCTTCGATCTAACGAACTCAGGCCGACGCGCCGGCGCTGAGATTGCCGAAGTATACGTTGGCGAATCGCACCCCAGCGTGCCGCGTCCGATGAAGGAACTAAAGGGATTTGCGAAGGTGCAGCTGAACGCCGGCGAAACCCGTCATGTTTCCGTCAAGCTCGACCGCAGAGCTTTCGCGTACTACAACCTCAAGAATCACGACTGGGCGGTGGATGCCGGCGATTTCAACGTGTATGTCGGAAGTTCCTCCGCAAAGATTGAACTCAAGGGCACAACCACCATGGGCGCTGATTAACGGGAGAACTTGAAAATCATGTTCAACAAAATGAAGCGAGAGCATTTTTCGCGTCGTGAATTTTTACAAGCCAGCGCCGGAGCAGCCGGGGCAACGCTTGTAGCAAACACGCTGCTCCTGAATGCCGAGACTCAACTGGCGTCTCCACTTCCAGTGGCTGCGAGCGACCGGGTTCGTTTTGGAATCGTCGGTGTAGGAATGGAAGGCAGCAATCTGCTCACCTCAGCGAATCAGCTTTCGGGAGTAGAGTGCGGGGCCGCTTGCGATCTATACGATGGGCGCCACGAACTGGCGCGGGAAATTGCGGGCAAGCCCATCCCAACGACGCGCCGATATAAGGAACTCCTCGACAATAAAGAGCTTGATGCAATCATCGTAGCGGTGCCGGATCACTGGCACAAACAAGTCGTGGTCGATGCCTTGGCAGCGGGTAAGGATGTCTATTGCGAGAAGCCGTTCTCGCATAATCCCGCAGATGGGTTGGCTCTGGTCGAAGCCGCAAAGAGGTCAGACCGGATTGTTATGGTCGGAGCCCAGCGGACAAGTTCAGTGTTATGCGCGAAAGCGAAAGAACTCTACGACAAGGGCGCAATTGGCGAGTTGAGCCTGGTGGAAGCGACCTTGGGACGCAATGATCCCACCGGCGCGTGGGAATATCCGCCGCCGCCGGATCTGTCCCCGGAGAATTTGGATTGGGATACATGGCTCGGAACGGCGCCGAAGAAAGACTTCGATCCTCTTCTGTTTGCGCGCTGGCGTTGTTGGAAGGAATACGGAACTGGGGTGGCGGGCGACTTGCTCGTGCACCTGATCAGCGGAATGCAATTCGTTCTCGGTATCAATGAGATTCCAAAACATGTGTCCGCTTTTGGTGGGATATACCGCTGGAAAGACGGACGGAATACACCTGACGTTCACGCCGCTCTTTTCCAGTACGCCAATGTCCCGGTCTACACGCGTCTGACTTTAGGGACGGAATCATCTGAAGTGACGCGCTTCATGGGATCCAAGGGCATCATCGAACTTACGGAGTTTGGCGTGAGTTATTCTCCGCAACCGGGCGTCGATCTTTCCCCGAGTTATTACTCCGGCTCATTTCCGAGCCGACTGCGAGCGCCTTATCAAGCGCAGTGGCATCAGGAACACGATCCAAAACCCGGGCAGGAGCCTGCCCCCGAGAGCCTCAGCTTCCGAGGCAACGACTACGACGATTTGCGCCCGCACCTGTGGAACTTTTTCGAGTCGGTCCGTTCGCGCAAGCCGGTGTTGCAAGACGCTGTATTCGGTCACAATGCAGCCCTCGGCTGCCACATGGCCAATGAGTCCTACTACAGAAAGAAGCCTGTGTACTGGGATGCAACGTCGCAAAGCCTCAAATCTTGAGTACGCAGATTTCGTGGGAATGATGGACCACCACGTGACACAAGGGACTGAAGCAATATGAATTTTCGGCGGAGCATATTTGCGATGACAACGGCGGCCCTAGTTCTTTCCGTGCAAATGTATTCCGAAGACAAAAGTTCTGCGAAGGCCGGTTCGACCGCTAAGGCGTTCGTGGGTCGTTGGGATTTGACTCTTAGGACTCCGCTTCGCGAATATCCCTCGTGGTTGGAGATCACACAGGAAGACGGGCAACTCAAAGCACGAATGGTAAGCAGATGGGGGCACGCGCGGCCACTTCCGAAAATTGAGATTTCAAATGACCACATCATCTTTGTTTCTCCCCGCGAAGAGGAAGATAGAAAGGATGACATGGTCTTCGAAGGCAAGTTGTCTTCTGGCACGCTAGCCGGGAGTACAACCGGTCCCGACGGAGTTCAATGGCAATGGACTGGCGAGAGAGCAGCGGACTTGAAAAAAGAGAGCGATCCGAACTGGGGAAAGCCGGTGCAGTTGTTCAACGGCAAGGACCTGGACGGCTGGACGCCTAGCGACCCAAACGCCGCCGCGACGTGGAAGGTCGAAAACGGAACCTTGGTCAGTCCCGGACATGGGGCCGAACTTATTACAAATGCCAAATTCAACAATTTCAAGTTACATATTGAATTCAATTGCGCGCGAGGATCGAATAGCGGCATCTACCTGCGCGGTCGATATGAAGTCCAGATCGAGGATGACCCTGAGCCCGAAGGACCAACGATGCGCACCGGAGGTGTTTACGGATTCCTTGCCGCCTCGCCGGAACAGCCGCGAAGACCGGGAGAGTGGCAGACCTACGACATCACTCTCGTCGGACGGATGGTCACCATTGTGCAGAATGGACAGACGATTATCGACAACCAGGAAATACCCGGCATCACCGGCGGCGCTTTGGACAGTCACGAAGGATCATCCGGACCAATCTACTTGCAGGGCAGCGAAGCTGGACACGTTGCTTTTCGGAACATTACGATCACTTCGGCGAAGTGATCCGCAATTTTCTCGACTCTCCGCGTGCGTCATTACTTCTCGTTCAACCCAGTACAAATTTTCTTCGATCAGGTCATAACTTGACGTATACGAAAAACAAAAATCAATTTCTAGAAAAAGCCACCAGATCGAAGCTGGCTTCAGCGGGAAGACGAGTCAGGGAAAGCAACCCACGCTTTCGGCACGGACTCGATAACTTCTCCGCTGGAGAAACGGTGCTCCGTGAAATTGGGGAAACCGTTTACCCGCGCTTCCGCTGCGCGCCTAAGGCCCCCTATGCGCTATGGTAAGATGGCCTAAAAGACGGCCTAAGTGAGACTGGCTCCTCTTTCAAACAGCCGATGGACATCCGCGAAATCGCCCTCCGAGCGAAGGTTTCCACCGCCACGGTGTCCAGAGTAGTAAACCGTGTCCCAACCGTTGACCCTCAGCTCGCCAAGCGGGTGTGGAGGGTCGTGGACGAACTTGGATATTACCCCAACACACAAGCTCGTGCTCTCGTTTCCGGACGGAGCCGAATTTTTGGCCTGATCGTTTCTGAATTCACCAACCCCTTTTTCCCCGAGATCGTGCAGACTTTCGAGAATCTTGCGGTCGAGAATAACTACGAGATATTACTCACCTCGACCGTGAATGATCCAAAACGGATGGAATTGTCGGTCCGGCGCATGATCGAACGCCGCGTGGACGGTGTGGCAATTCTTACCTTTGGCATGGAAGAAACATTACTCGAGCACCTTCGTTTCCGTAGCGTTCCTCTGGTGTTCGTCGACGTAGGACCAGATGTCAAAGGAATCGCCAACATTAGGATCAACTATCAAAACGGAATTCGTCAGGCTGTACAGCATCTAGCCGCACTCAGGCACACGCGCATCGCCTTTGTCGCTGGTCCGATGCATTTGAAGTCAGCACTTGCGCGGCGAGAGGCTTTCAAGAAGTCGATGATTGAGATCGGGCTTGCGCCGGAACTGATCGTGGAGGGGGATCATCGCCTAGAAGGCGGGATGCGTGCCTGGACTGAGCTTAGCCGTTTAAACCCGCGCCCCACTGCTGTGCTCTGCTCCAATGACATGACGGCTATTGGAGTCATGCGGCAGGCGTACGAACAGAAAATTAAAATACCCGACGATCTTTCTGTGGTCGGGTTCGACGATATCCGCATGGCCGAATTCACGATTCCTCCCCTGACGACGGTTCAAATGTCGCAAAAGGAGTTAGCTAAAATAGCTTTCAATGCTCTCTTGAACGAAGTCGAAGACCAGCCGCCCTCGCATGAACGTCACGAATATGAACTGACCACCAATCTGGTGCTCAGACGTTCCACCGAGTTGGCTCAGGCAGGACGGCCATTGAGGACAACCCGCAATAGAGCCGGGGCCGGCAGTTCCCGCAAATCCTAAATCACCGTCTGACATTAAAAACCGATCGCCGCTCGTTCGCGACGCGCCTTCCGCAGAAAAACTTTGCAATGTGCCAGAAAGGCTGCAAGTCGACGGAACACAGCGAAAATTCAGTTGCGGGCAAGTCGAGTAAACGATTACTGTATTACCTCGATAGTTGGGAGATGATAATGCTTCAGCGATTGCGCGAACAAGTACTGGAGGCCAATCTGGAATTAGTGCGTCGTGGACTGGTGCTCTATACATTCGGCAACGCCAGTGGCATCTCGCGCGAACGCGGGTTAGTGGTTATCAAACCGAGCGGAGTACCCTACGAGCGCCTGAAACCGGCGCATTTAGTCGTCGTCAATCTGAAGGGAAAGATTGTTCAGGGCAAGCTCAGACCATCGTCTGACCTGCCCACCCATCTCGCCCTCTACAACGCCTTTCCTGAAATTGGCGGGGTGGCCCACACGCATTCCGAATATGCCACCGCCTGGGCGCAGGCGCGCAAGCCCATTCCCTGTTTCGGGACAACGCATGCCGACTATTTCCATGGTCCAGTTCCCGTGACAGCGGTTCTGTCTGATCGGGACATTGCTGGCGACTACGAGAAGGCGACCGGCGAGGCGATCGTGCGCAGCTTAGAGAATACGGATAGCCTGGCAACTCCCGGAGCCTTGGTGGCGAACCACGGCCCCTTCACATGGGGAGCGGATGCTAACGCCGCAGCACATCATGCTGTCATCCTTGAGGCGATCGCCAAGATGGCGTATCTGACCGCCAGCATTCATCCCCAGGCGCCGCCCCTCGGAAAGACCTTGCACGACAAGCATTACCTCAGAAAACATGGTAAGGACGCATATTACGGTCAGGCCAGGAACAAGCAATGATTGCTACTGCTGGCGACCGAGTACCGACTCGGCTGGTGCGTCTCGGTCCCGGCCGTTGCACGCTAACGTGTGGTGGAGAGCGGCCTTGCTGGTCTCTGGTCTTTTCTATTATTTGAAATTCGCGTCGCGGCGACAGTTGTAAGACAAGCCGTTTTGCGAAAGGGAGTTTTTATGTCGGCAAAAAAAATGGTCATGGGCTTGATCGTGGGCAACCGCGGCTTCTTTCCCGATCACTTGGCCAAGAGTGGACGCGAGGAGATGCTCCGTGTGTTGCAGGCCGCGGGTATTGAGGTGATCGCCCTGACTCCGGAAGAAAGCAAGTACGGAGCGGTCGAAACCCGGGAGGAATCGCGCCGCTGCGCCGACCTTTTCAAGCGCAACCGCGAACGGATCGACGGAATCGTTGTTACGCTGCCCAACTTTGGCGAAGAGCGCGCGATTGCCGATGCCTTGCGTCTGGCGGATCTCCACGTGCCGGTGCTGATTCAAGCGACACCGGATGACCCCACGAAAATGACCATCGCCTCCCGCCGCGACAGCTTCTGTGGAAAGATGTCGGCGTGTAACAACCTCAGGCAGTACGGCATTCCGTATTCCATTACTGCGTTGCATACTGAGAGTCCAACATCACCTGAGTTTGCCAAGGACCTGGAATGGTTCGCTGGGGTTTGCCGGGTCGTGAACGGGTTTCGCAACCTGCGAGTCGGCGCCATTGGCGCGCGTCCGACGGCGTTCAATACTGTGCGTTACAGTGAGAAGATCCTGGAATCGCAGGGCATCTCCATTGAGACGCTAGATCTTTCTGAGGTGCTGGGCCGGATTGAGCGCATGAAGGACAATGACGACCATGCGCAGGCGAAACTCTCCGCCATCAAGAAATATGTCGATGCCAGTGGTGTGCCTGCGGCGGCTTTGATGAAGATGGCGAAACTAGGTGCTGTGGTTGATCAGTGGATGGCCGCGACCGAAGTTACAATTAGCGCGGTCCAGTGCTGGACTTCCATTGAAGAGAATTTGGGAGTGGTTCCCTGCACGGTCATGAGCATGATGAGCAACGAACTGTTGTCGAGCGCGTGCGAGGTGGACATTTGCGGCGTATTGGGCATGCACGCTCTGCAACTTGCTTCGGGCAGTCCTTCCGCCCTTCTCGACTGGAACAATAACTACGGAGCGGACCCGAACAAAGCCGTCTGCTTCCATTGCTCGAATCTGCCCAAACACTTCTTCCGTTCAGTAAAGATGGACTTTCAGGAAATTATTGCCGGCACCGTCGGAAAGGAAAACACCTTCGGCACCTGCGTCGGGTTGATCAAGCCGGAAAAGATGAGTTTTGCGCGCTTCTCGACCGACGACACGGCAGGCAAGATGCGCGGTTATGTCGGCGAAGGGCGGTTCACCGACGACCCACTCAACACCTTCGGGGGCGCGGGCGTCGTTGAGATTGGGCAGATGCAGAAGTTGCTGCGCTACATCTGCGAGAACGGATTCGAACACCATGTTGCGGCTAACCTTTCGACCGTTGCATCGGCGGTGCATGAGGCAACCACCCGCTACCTGGGCTGGGACATGTACCGGCACGATTGCGATGACGGAGTCTGCTGATGGCGATCGTGGCAGGAGTGGATTTTGGCACGCTGAGCGTGCGCGTCTCGCTGCTGGACAG
>JAYVCW010000306.1:0-2847 GCA_043749775.1 Acidobacteriaceae bacterium
TCGCGGATACATCCACCGCCCGGCATCCGTAGGGTTGTGCCCACTCGCCCCATGGCATGCACCGCACTCCGTACCGAACAGCCTGTCGCCTTCCTTGATGCTCGCCTGCATGCCAATGGGAGCAGGCGGAATGCCTTCGCGGCTGCCTCGGTGAACGAGGTAATGCTTCACTTTGACCGCCAAGTACGTTTCCATTTTTCCCGGTTCCGGCAGTGCGCCTAGGGTAAACTGGGATGTCGCAGCGACTGTGATCACGGCCACGACTACGAGCACGCCGGCCCCGACAATCACTAGCCTTTTCATCCGGGTATCTCCTCGAGGGAGGACCGTGGTTTTTAGTAGCAAAGCGGGACAGAGAGAGCTGCCCTGCTAGTCAGCCCTCTCCAAGCATGATGATTACGAACCCGGTTCGATATTCGTGACGTGAATTGTCTCGGTAGACTTGTCGAGGTTCCCGGTGACCTTCACGTTCTGGCCCGCGAATTGCTGGGGTTTCGTCTGATCATCCAGCTTATAGACTTTCTTAGTTGCAGAGTCATACAGCACATACTTTCCGCCGTTCTTTATGCAGTTTTCCGTGCACATCTTCTTGGCCATGGCATCGTTTGGGTCTTTGTCCCCCATGCCTTCCTTCTTCAGCATCTCTGCATGCGAACCATTCATGGCACACTGACTGTCCATGACCTCGCCCGTAAACGTTTGCGATTTGGGAGCGGCGAAGCTCGTCAACGTGAGCAACAGGGTGGCGGCTATACCGAGAACGACTTTCTTCATAGATTCCTCCATTGGAATGATCTTTGGGCCCGATCTGGGCGCTACCTTATATGATTCACGGAGGAGCATAAGGTTACCGGGTTAGCGGCTGAAGGAGGACAACAAAGGCTCTAGCTCGACACCCAGCCCTTCTGCAACATTATTTACGAAATTCATGTAAGCGGCGGCAAGGTTGATTTTAAGAATAGCGAGATCGGAAAATCCCGATCCGCGAAGTTGGGTCACATCGTCCTCGGAAATCAAGCGGAGATCGCCCGTGAGTCTTCGGGCGTAGGCAATCATGGCTTTTTTCACAAGGAGCGAGACCTGCCCAATCCTCTCCTGTGCTCAATGTATTTACGAGTTCCTGATTCTTGGTGAGGCGGAGCAGCAGACCTGCCCCGTGATGGTGCACTCAATAGTGGCAACCGTTCGCTGCCGAAACTACAACTGCAATCATCTCGCGACGCACTCGACTGAGCTCTTCATAAGCGTGCATTGCAGCGTGGTATAGCGCGAGATGAGCTTTCAGGACTTCTGGTGCGGCGACACTGTGGACTCTAAGAATGTTAGCCACAGCTCCGGCCTGCTGGCGCTGTTCTTCATAAATGCGCTTCAGCTCGCCCGCGGCATGCTCCTCGTCGATGGTTCTAATCCATGCCACAACTATCGCTCCTGCGACTTCTGGATCATCGCAAGCGTTTCCTCCCAGGTCGGAATATCGGGGACTGATTGGCTTACGCGGCGCCATTTCTCCCGTCCATCCGGACCGATTAGGAGCGTTGTTCGCAAGGCGATATCTTTTTCGGCGTGGCCGGCCCGGTGCAGCAAGCCGTACCGTCGAATAACGTGTCCCCCAGGGTCGCTCAGGATAGTGAACTTTCTGTCAGCCACTTTTTCCCAAACATCATGAGCGTGCAACTGGTCGTCAACGCTGATGGCAATCAGGCGGACATTAAGCTTTTCCAGGTCCTGACTCTGCCGCGCGAACTCGCGCAGTTCTGTCATGCAGTACGGTCACCAATACCCACGATAAAAGAAGATCAGCACCCACCCGCGCTGGTCCGCCAAACGGAAGGTTTTGGCATCCTGGGTCTTGAGTGTAAAGTCAGGCGCCAGCTCCCCGACGGCCGCAGACACCTGGGGTTTGGGATAAGTTTTGCTCTGGCCCATCGCCAATGAAGATGCCAGGAGCACGAAGATAACAGCCCAAGTGTGCATGGAAGGAAAGATACACGAGTTGGGCTTCGGTTACATAATGCGGGCAACAGGCACCTGCTCCGAGAATGGCACCTTGCTTTGCGCACGGTAACTTTTCAGGCCCGTGTGTATCGTAATGTTGGGAGATATTGCGTCTCCCCGCAGGCTGTCAATTACGGGGTTCCATACCGGTGAATTTGATTTTGATCACTGTCGCGCTTGCGAGCGCGTTCATCGCTTATGTGAACGGGGCAAACGATGTCTCAAAAGGCATAGCCACGCTGGTAGGTGGCGGGATCACAAGCTATCGCCGTGCAATTGTGTGGGGCGCGCTCTGGACAACGGCCGGGGGCATTGCGGCGTTCGGATTCGCGGGTGCGATGGTGGCCACTTTCGGCAAGGGACTCTTAACCTCCGGTGTTGTTCCAACTTTGCCGGCAGCGGTTGCAACCATCCTTGGGGCGGCCCTTTGGATAGCCCTGGCCACGCGCTTTGGCCTGCCTGTTTCAACGACCCATGCCATCGTCGGCTCGATTGCGGGTGTCACCGCGATTGCATACGGCCTCTCGGGGATGAAATGGAGCATTTTCGGAGCTAAGATCGCGCTCCCTCTTGTTCTGAGCCCAATCGTATCTCTGATAATCACTAGCGCCGTGCTGCAGAAATTGAAGGGGCTGAGTTCCTTGAACGACTGTCTGTGCGCCGAGACAGTTTCTGTACCGCTGGCGCTCGCCACCGCACCGGCAGGCCTTGCCATAGAGAATGCAATACCAAGCGTACGTGTCGTCGGCTGCAAGCAAGGGAACCGTGGCAGAGAGCATCCGGACGCGGTTCCCATCACACTCAATCAACTTCATTGGCTAACCAGTGCGAGCACCAGCTTTGCGCGCGGCT
>JAYVCW010000307.1:0-2159 GCA_043749775.1 Acidobacteriaceae bacterium
GCTCGATTTGAACGGATTAGGAACACCTACAAGATCTATCGTGATGAGTTAGCCCAGGTCGAGGGCATTCATATTCTGCCATTCGACATCGAGAACGGCGAACAACCGCAGTGGGTCGATGCGCTCGCAACGCGCCGCGGTGAACTCGATGCGTTCCTTGCGAAACATGGCGCGGGCTGCCGCCGTTTTTGGTTTCCGCTCCACACGCAGAATCCTTATAGGTGTTCCGATGCGGCGTTTCCAAACAGCATGCGAGTCTCGAAGGAAGCTCTCTGGCTTCCTTCTGCTTTCCAACTGCGCGATGAAGACGTCGTCCAAGTGTGCGACCTGATCCGCCAATTTTACCGCGCATGAGCAGCGGTGAAGTACCATCGGCCGATCGTTGCCGGATGCTCTCGATTTTGCTGCCGGTGCGAAACGAAGGAATCAATCTGCGCATCATGCTGAAAATTTTGCGCGCGGTTGTGGACGAGCCGCATGAAGTTTTAGTTGTCTACGATTCAGCAGAGGATGACAGCGTTCCGGTGGTAGAAGAGGCACGAAAAATTTATCCGGAACTGCGGGGAGTTCATAACAGCATTGGGCGCGGTGTAGTTAACGCCATTCGGGCTGGCGTGGCCGCTTCGGAAGGTGATGTAGTGTTAATTTTTGCGGCCGATGAAGTCGGGCCCGTCCTCGCAATCGAAGACATGATTGCTTTGATTCGCGAGGGTTGCGATTTCGTTAGTTGCACGCGCTATGCGCATGGCGGGCGGCGCCTAGGCGGCTCAATGATCGGCGCGGTTCTTTCCTTCTGCGCGAACTGGTTGTTCCACCGCCTTTGTTCCTGTCCACTCACCGACGCGACGACAGGAATCAAAATGTTTCGCAAAGAAATTTTTCCGTTGTTGAAACTGGAAAGCCCGCCCATCGGCTGGACCGTTGCATTCGAGATGGCGATCAAAGCGCAACACGCTGGATTGCGCCTGGGCGAAGTGCCGATCGTTTCGATCGATCGACTTTACGGAGGAGAATCAACGTTCAAGGTAGGGCCGTGGGTAATCGAGTATTCGCGCTGGTTTCTTTGGGGAATGCGCGCCGCTTATAAAAATCCCAACGCTACTCGGACGGCCACGGTAAGGATACCGAGCTTTTATCGCTAACCTATGTCTCGTAAAAAATTTCTCGTCACTGGCGCGACCGGCTTTATCGGCAGCGCGCTTGTGCGAGCATTGGTAAGAGCTGGGCATTCTGTGCGCGCGCTCGATGATGAGTCGCGCGGATCGCGCCACCGACTTCAGGACGTGGAATCTGAGGTCGACTGGATGCAGGGCGACGTTCGCGATGCAGCGACTGTGGTTCGCGCGGTTAAGGGAGTGGACGCGGTCTGTCATCTGGCCGCGGTCAACGGGACAGAATTTTTTTACACGCGCCCGGACCTTGTCTTGGAAGTCGCCGTCAAAGGCATGGTCAACGTTCTCGACGCCTGCATCGCCCAGGGAGTGGGAGAATTATTCGTCGCCTCGAGTTCGGAAGTGTATCAGACACCCCCTCACGTGCCCACCGATGAGACGGTCCCGCTTTCCATCCCGGACCCGCTGAATCCGCGATATTCCTACGGTGGCGGCAAAATCATCAGCGAGTTACTGACGATTAATTGCGGCCGGGATAAGCTGCGGCGCGCAGTCATTTTCCGGCCGCATAATGTCTACGGTCCCGACATGGGCTGGGAACATGTCATCCCACAATTTGCGCTGCGCATGCACGAGCTTTGCCAGCAAACTCAGGGGATGGTGAAATTTCCGATCCAAGGCGGGGGCGATGAAACACGCTCGTTTGTTTTTATTGATGATATGATCGCGGGATTAATGATCTTACTTGAGAAAGGCGAACACCTCGGCATCTATCACATTGGGACTGACACGGAGACAACGATCAGAAATGTGGCGGAAGAAGTGGCGCATTGTTTCAAGCGCGACATTCAAATCGTTCCGGGGGAATTGCGTGCGGGCGGCACCTTGCGGCGTTGTCCGAACATCAGGAAAATCCGCGCGCTGGGCTACGCACCTTCCGTCTCACTTAAAGAAGGAGTGGCGACGACCGTTCGCTGGTATATAGAGAATGCCGGGAAAAAACCTATTCGCACGTCATGATCACAACAAAAAAACTAGCCGCGGGCA
>JAYVCW010000308.1:0-10412 GCA_043749775.1 Acidobacteriaceae bacterium
GTTGTTCTCTGCGGTGGATTGGGCACCCGTCTTCGGGAAGAGACTGAATTCAGGCCCAAGCCGATGGTCGAAGTTGGTGGCCGGCCCATCCTCTGGCACATCATGAAAATCTTCGCTCATTACGGGATGCGTGAGTTCATCCTCTGCCTGGGTTATCGCGGAAACATGATCAAAGAATATTTCCTGAATTACGAGGCCATGAACAGCGACTTTAAAATCTGCCTTGGCCGCAAGTCGCATGTGCAGTTCATGGGCGCACACAAGGAACAGGATTTCGCCGTAACTCTGGCCGACACCGGCCTCGAAACCATGACGGGCGGCAGGCTGAAGCGGGTCGCCCGATACCTCGAAAACGATGAGACATTCCTGCTGACTTACGGTGATGGACTTTGTGACGTGAATATCAGCGCTCTTCTGGAGTTTCATCATCAGCACGGACGACTCGCCACGGTGACATCTGTTCCCCCGGTGTCGCGCTTCGGAGTGCTTGAAGCGGGCAGCGACGGGCAAGTTCAACGATTCATGGAAAAGCCTCGCGCTACGGGATTAATCAGCGCCGGATACTTTGTGTTTAACCGCAAGGTGCTTGATTACCTCGGCGGAGCCGATTGCATTCTTGAGCGCGAACCACTCGAACGCCTTGCCCGCGAAGGTCAACTCATGGCGTACCGCCACGACGGTTTTTTTTACGCCATGGACACGTACCGCGAATATCAGCACCTCAACGAACTGTGGGAAAGCGAGCAAACGCCGTGGAAAGTATGGACGGAATGAATTCGTTCTGGAGAGATCGTCCGGTGTTCGTTACCGGTGGCACGGGCTTGCTTGGATCATGGCTGATCAAACAGCTTCTCGAAGCCCGCGCCAACGTGGTCTGCCTGGTGCGGGACTGGGTACCGCAGAGTGAACTCGTGCGCGATCGCGGCATCGAGCAAGTCACGGTGGTTCGCGGCGATATCGTCGATCGCGATTTGCTCGAGCGAACGCTCGGAGAATACGAAATCGAGATTGTCTTCCACCTGGCCGCGCAAACCATCGTTGGTATCGCTAACCGTAATCCGGTTTCAACCTTCTCCGCGAACATCGAAGGAACCTGGAACCTCCTCGAAGCTTGCCGCCGTTCGCCTAAGGTCAATTCTATTGTTGTGGCCTCTTCGGACAAGGCGTATGGCGATCAGGAACATCTTCCCTACGACGAGTCGATGCCACTGCAGGGAAAGCATCCCTACGACGTGAGCAAATCGTGCGCGGATCTGATCTCACAGAGCTACGCCAAAACCTACGGTCTTCCGGTGGCGATTACTCGCTGCGGAAATTTTTATGGCGGCGGCGACTTGAACTGGAATCGGGTTGTTCCGGGAACGATTCGATCTGTGATTCGCGGAGAACGCCCGCTGGTGCGATCGGATGGCAAGTTTGTCCGCGATTATTTCTACATCGAAGATGGAGCGGCGGCTTACATGCTGCTGGCGGAACAGCTTGCTTCGAACCCAGCTCTGAAAGGTCAGGCCTTCAATTTTTCAAACGAGAGCCAAATCAGCGTACTGGACATTGTCAACCTGATTCTGCAGAAGATGAACTCTACGCTTCGACCTGAAGTGCTGAATCAAGCGAGCAATGAGATACGGCACCAGTTCCTAAGCGCCGAGCGGGCGCGAACGGTCCTGAACTGGAAACCGAGATTCACGCTCGAATCCGGACTTGATCGCACGCTGGCATGGTATCGAGAGTTTCTGAGCGAGCAGGCGGCGGCAGCGACTGCAGGCCGTGGATAAATCCGGTTCAAGGAACAGACATACGATGAGCAAAAGCGCCAGTGAAATTCGGAATGAGATTCGCGCACTCGTGAAGGAGTATCACGAAGCAGCTTTAATTCCACCCGCATTCGTGCCCGGAACCGGCTGCGTGCCCGTGTCCGGAAAAGTGTTCGACAGTAGCGAGATTGAGATGCTGGTTGATGCCTCTCTAGACGGTTGGCTAACCACGGGGCGGTTCGCGGCTCAGTTCGAGAAAGAGTTCGCCGCGTTTATGGGCGTGCGTTGCGCCCTCCTCGTCAATTCCGGTTCATCGGCCAATCTTGCAGCGCTATCTTGCCTCACGTCTCCGTCGCTTGGGGAACGACGACTTTCAGCCGGCGACGAAGTGATCACCGTTGCGGCCGGGTTTCCGACTACCGTCAATCCCGTGATTCAGAACGGCCTCATCCCGGTTTTCGTCGACGTTCAAATCCCAACGTACAACATCGATGTCTCGCAACTCGAGGCCGCGCTATCGAATCGCACCAGGGCCATCATGCTGGCGCACACACTGGGCAACCCGTTCGATCTCGATGCTGTAATGCACTTCGCGGCTAAGCACAACCTATGGGTCATTGAAGATTGTTGCGATGCGGTCGGCTCAACTTACAAAGGCCGCGGCGTCGGTACTTTCGGCCATCTCGCGACAACCAGCTTTTATCCCGCGCACCACATCACCATGGGAGAAGGCGGCTGCGTGCTGACTCAATCGCCTGCGATTAAGAAACTCGCCGAGTCATTCCGTGACTGGGGCCGCGATTGCTGGTGCGATCCGGGGAAATCTAATACTTGCGGCTGCCGGTTTGAATGGAAGCTCGGTGATCTGCCAGCAGGATACGACCACAAATATATCTACAGCCATATTGGCTACAACCTTAAAGCGACCGATATGCAGGCTGCTGTGGGAGTGGCGCAGCTCAAGAAACTCTCCGGATTTATCGAGGCTCGAAAAGCGAACTTCGTGAAGCTCCGCGAGGCGCTGAGCGATATGCAAGACATTTTTATATTGCCCGCGCCTACCGCGGGATCGGATCCCAGCTGGTTCGGTTTTCCGCTGGCGGTACAGCCCCGGTCGCAGTTTTCACGCAATCAGATTATAGGTTTTCTCGAATCCAAAAACATAGCCACCCGGCTGCTGTTTGGCGGCAATTTGCTGCGACAGCCAGCGTACAAAAATATTCAATGCCGCGTAGTCGGTGGCTTAAAGAATACCGACTTCGTCATGAACAATGTTTTTTGGGTTGGCCTTTACCCCGGCATTACTCAGTCAATGATCGATTACACGGCAGAGACTTTTCATCAACTACACAAAGGCGTCTCCATGGGGCAGAAAGCCTAGTCAGATTCGAATGAGTGGACATCCTATAAACACGCTCAGCGGCGATCTTGACGAGATACTCGCTCGCACGGAGCCCCTGTGGCAGGAGTTGCGCGGCCAGCGCATTCTTATCACCGGCGCCACAGGATTTTTCGGCTGCTGGTTGCTGGAAAGTTTTGCCTGGGCGAATAAAAGGCTGAATCTGAAAGCGCAAGCCGTCGGATTAGCTCGCCATCCGCGGGTGCTAACAGAAAAAGCACCTCATCTGTCCCAAGATGCTTCCATTGTTATGCATGCCGCGGACGTTCGGTCTGGCGATTTCCCGTACGGAAACTTTTCGCACTGCATTCATGCTGCGACCGAGGCGAGCGCCAAGCTCAATAGCGAAGCGCCACAGGTGATGTTTGACACGATCGTTGAAGGTACTCGCCGCACTTTACAGTTTGCGCGGGAGCACTCAGTATCGCGGTTTCTGCTGGTCAGTTCGGGTGCAGTTTACGGGAACCAGCCATCGCACATCGCGCACGTGCGCGAGTCTTTTGATGGTAGTCCCGATCCACTCAACCCGGCGTCTGCATACGCGGAAGGTAAACGTGCGGCAGAGATGCTCACTGCGCTTGCAGCAAACTCCGCAGCGGCGCCGGCGGGCCATGCGAGCGCTGCACCTAACTTTTCAGCGACGGTGGCGCGTTGCTTTGCCTTTGTCGGTCCTTACATGCAACTCAACGCTCATTTCGCCATTGGCAACTTCATTGAAGATGGAATGAACGAACGTTGCCTTGCAGTCGCTGGCGATGGCACCGCGGTTCGCTCTTACCTGTACGCATCGGACCTGATGGTGTGGCTCTGGACCATTCTATTCAAGGGCGAGTCAGGGCGTGCCTACAACGTCGGCTCAGAACGCGAAATAACGGTCGGCGACTTAGCGCGAACCGTCGCATCCACTTTGGCGCCGGACCCTGGGTACAAAATCGCACTGAAGCCTACAGCCGGAGCACCTGTTCATCGCTACGTGCCAGGTACCGAGCGAGCGCGCACCGAATTGGGTTTATCAGAATCGGTGCCGTTGCGCGAAGCTGTTCGCCGAACCTATTCCTGGTTTTCCAGTGCGTCGTCTCGCGTAGCAAGCCTAGCTCAGCCGGCCTGGTCGGCACGAGATGCCCATGTTTAGCGCGGCGGTTACAAGGCAGAATGCGCATCGAGCGTGCGGTGCGTGCGGCGCAGAGAGCAAAACTGTTATCCACCAGCAGAATTTCGTTGTTCCCAGCGAATATCCCTTGCCCTCTCATTACGACGTGGTTGTTTGCCAGCGATGCGGCTTCGTATATGCGGACCCTTCAGCTACGCAAATCGATTACGACCATTTCTACAGTGACTGGTCCAAATATGATGACTCGGCGACCGCAACTGGAAGCGGCGTTTCAATCTACGACGCCGAGCGGCTGACGATTACGGCGGCCGACATTGCGCGTTCGCTTCCATCGCAAGCCGCGACAATTCTTGACGCGGGCTGCGCCACCGGAGGTTTGCTTACCGCATTGCGGGAGCAGGGGTTCAACGCCGTCTCCGGGCTCGACCCATCACGGCGTTGCGCCGCAGCGTGTCGCGAGCGCGGGTTCCAGGCATACGTGGGATCGATCGCTGCCGCTCCGGCTAACATGCCTAAATTCGATTGCATCGTTTTAAGTCATGTGCTCGAACACGTCTACGACATCCCCGCATTTTTTGGAGCCGCGCGGAATCTGCTAGCGCCGGGCGGATTTCTATATCTTGAAACTCCCGACGCTACTCGTTACGCCGATTTCTTGTACGCGCCCTTCCAGGAATTTAACACTGAACACATCAACCACTTTTCCTCGCGGTCGTTGCAGAATGCAGCACGCCGCTTCGGCTTTGAGTGCGTGACGCTCGAACAAAAGACTCTTCAGACCGCAGCAGAAACTCGCTATCCGGCCGTGTTCGGCGTTTTTCGTGAAGGCGGCGCGTCGATTTCTGGCCCCGCCTACACTCGCGACACCGTTCTTCCTGCACGAATCGCCACCTACATTGAAGAGTCGTCTGTACAAATGCGAGCAATCGACCGGAACCTCGCGAGCCAGCTAGCGGGCCACAATCGGGCCATTCTATGGGGCGCGGGGCAACTGGCGATGAAGGTACTTGCCCTGCCGTGCCTGGCGGCTGTAGAACTCGCCGCCGTCGTCGACAACAATCCTACGCTGCTTGGGAAGAACTTAGGCGGAGCACGTGTCATTGCTCCCGGAGACTTATCGTTTAAACATGCCGCAATGCCGATTGTGATTTCCACGCTGCTTCACAACCGCGAGATCGAAGCCCAGATACGCGGTATGGATCTTCGTAATCCTGTTTTCACCTTACTCCCAAACAGCAACATTAGAGAGGTGATGGTTTCATGAAGCTATCCGACTACGTCATCGGCCGGCTAGCGGATTGGGGCGTGCGCCACATCTTCCTCGTGACCGGTGGAGGTGCCATGCACCTCAACGATTCGATCGGTCACCACCAGCAGATTCAATATGTCTGCAATCACCATGAGCAAGCGTCAGCCATGGCGGCGGAGGGCTACGCTCGCGTCAGTGGCCGACCTGGAGTTGTGAACGTCACGACGGGGCCGGGCGCGATCAACGCGATCAATGGCGTCTTCGGCGCGTTTACCGATTCCGTACCGATGCTTATCCTCTCCGGCCAGGTCAAGCGCGAAACCTGCATGCGCTCGCGCGGCATTTCGGGGCTGCGGCAGCTCGGAGATCAGGAAGTGGACATCATTTCGATGGTCTCGCAGATCACAAAGTACGCGGTGATGGTCGATGATCCGCTCACCATACGGCATCATCTCGAACGCGCGTGGCACCTCGCACCGACCGGCCGTCCCGGCCCGTGCTGGCTTGATATTCCGGTCGACGTGCAGGCGGCAACCATCGACCCAGCCGGGCTTCGCGGCTACGACCCCGAGCGGAACGAGGCTCCGCAATCTGAATCAGCCACCGGGTCGATTGCTCTGAAATCGCGCTGCCGCGAAGTTTTGCAGCGCATCGCGAACGCAAAGCGACCGGTAATCCTCGCAGGAACGGGGGTTCGCGCCGGCAATGCGGTAGCGGAATTTGAAAACACATTTCGCCGTCTCGGTATTCCGGTGACTACGGCGTGGACCCATGATCTCATTGCCTCCGACGATCCGCTCTTTTGCGGACGGCAAGGAACAATCGGCGATCGCGCCGGAAATTTCACGGTGCAAAATGCCGATCTGCTTTTGGTCTTAGGCTCACGCCTGAATATTCGCCAGACGAGTTACAACTGGCAGTCCTTTGCACCGAACGCGTTCAAAATACAGGTGGACATCGATCCCGCCGAAATGTGTAAGCCAACCGTGCAGCCCGACATGGCCATCGTCGCGGACCTCAAGCATTTTCTTGTTGAATTAGTTTGTCAGTGCGACACCGGCAGCTACAGCGCGGGGGGGCACGACTCGTGGGTCGAATGGTGCCGTGAGCGGGTCCGGCGCTATCCAGTCGTACTCCCAGCCCAACGCCAAGCCGGACCACCGCTCAATCCCTATTACTTCATCGAACAGCTATCGAACAAACTGGCGGCAGATGACGTCATGGTCTGTGGAAACGCGACCTCCTGCATCGTGCCGTTTCAGACCATGCGATTGGCGAAGACTCAACGGTTGATTTCGAATTCCGGCTCCGCCTCCATGGGATACGACCTGCCGGCAGCGATTGGCGCGGCCTTTGCGCGCCCCGGACAACGTGTGATCTGCATCGCGGGAGACGGCAGCATTCAGATGAATGTTCAGGAACTGCAGACGATTGCCCACCATCGCCTGCCGGTAAAAATATTTGTTCTGAATAACTCTGGTTACCTCTCCATGCGGATGACGCAGTCAGGATTTTTCGGGCGATTGACGGGCGAGAGCGCCTCGTCGGGCGCGTCCTTTCCGGACATGGTCAAGGTGGGCTGCGCCTATGGCATCCCTTCGCTTCGAATCGATCGAGAGTCGCAACTCGACCAGGTCGATCGCGCGCTGGCCGCGTCTGGCCCGGCGCTCATCGATGTCGTCGTGGATCCGACACAGGAGTTCGAGCCGCGCTCAAAGGCAAGACAATTGCCGGACGGGCGCATCGTCTCTCCCAATCTCGAGGACATGTACCCATTCCTGCCGGAAGATGAACTTATGGACAATGTCATTAAGGAATGAGGACATTACCATCTTGGTAAAGGCTTCCATCTATTTTCTAACTAATACACGAGCAACAGCCACTACTTATATGACAGGTAACGAGATTTTCGAGGAGTTATTCGTGCTGGAGGTGGCCAACAATCACCTTGGCGATCTGCAGCGCGGATTGAAAATTGTCAACAACTACGCACAGGTTGTCCGCTTTAATAACGTGCGTGCGGCGATCAAGCTGCAATTGCGCGACGTGGATAGCTTCATCCATCGCGATTTTCGCGGCCGATCAGACATCCGTTACATCAAGAAGACCCTCGAAACCCGCCTGCCAAACGCTGATTATGCAACCCTGGTCAAAGCAATCCGGGAAGCGAACTGCATTCCCATGGCGACGCCGTTCGATGAGGCGTCTGTCGATTTCTGCTGCGAGCTGGGCATTCCGATTCTCAAACTGGCTAGCTCTGACTGCAATGACTGGATTCTGATCGAGAAGATGGCGAAGACTAAAAAGCCAGTCATCGTATCCACTGGCGGCTCTTCTCTCAAAGACATCGACGATCTCGTTACATTCTTCGGCAATCGCCGTATTCCATTGGCCATTAATCACTGCGTCTCACTCTACCCGTCGGAAGAAAGCGAGCTTGAAATTAATCAAATTGATTTCTTGCGCAACCGCTATCCAAACCACGTCATCGGCTTCTCCTCGCACGAATACTGCGACTGGACTAGTTCAATGCTGATGGCTTACGCCAAAGGAGCGCGAACATTCGAGCGGCATATCGATATTCAGACCGACGGCATGACCGTGTCACCTTACTGTTCCATGCCCGACCAGGTCGACACGTGGTTTAAGGCATTTAACCGGGCGAAGCAGATGTGTGGAGCTCCGGGAACGCATAAACGATTGCCGCCTCAGAAAGAAATTGCATACCTCGATTCTCTGGTCCGCGGCGTGTATGCGAAGCGCGATCTTCCGGCAGGCCACATTCTGCAGGATGCGGACGTTTACCTGGCGATTCCTTTACAGCAGGGCCAGATATCGTGCCGGGAGTTGATGCGCGGCGAGGTCATTCGGAAGCCTGTATTGAAAGACAAGCCGATTGTGATCGATGCCATTGACAGCCCTTATGCCAACATTCCATCGCTTCGCGACCTGATTTATAGACGCGGCCTCGCGCCGACCTCGGGCCGGGCACTCGCGGCCAAGGCCGGAGGGAATGGGAAGAATTGAAACCGCGAAGAATTGCAATGACCTCAGATCCACAACTCGACTCACTGCGGCAGGAACCTCTGCGACTGGCTCGCGACCCCGAGCTCCCGGTCCTCTTTTGGCATTGCTCGCCAATCTTCCTTTCCTATTTCTTTTGGGAGCTCCCCTTGAGGTTGTTATTCATTCGATCTCATTGCGCAGACGGCCTTGAGACCGTCTGCTACGCCATTCCCCGTGACCGCCAACTTTCCCATCTCGATCGAGCGTTTTTACCCCACAAGAAGGTTCGGGCTCATTCCCAAGGTTCGCTAGCATGAAAACTATTAGTGTAGTAACTCCCTGCTTTAACGAAGAGGGCAACGTTCGCGAAGTCTACGAACGCGTGCGCTCTTTAATGTTGACTATCGGTAGATATCGCTACGAACACATTTTCATCGATAACGCTTCCCGAGATAACACCTTCGCGATTCTCAACGAGATTGCCGCAATCGACACGAACGTAAAAGTAATCCGCAACGCCCGCAACTTCGGGCACGTCCGCTCTCCAATGCATGCGTTGTTGCAGGCGACCGGGGATGCCGTGATTGTATTGATGTCTGACCTTCAGGATCCACCGGAAGTTCTCGGTCAACTGATCGAGGCCTGGGAAGGTGGCATGCCGATCGTTATCGCGGTGAAACACCAGAGCCGCGAGTCGGCGCCTATGTTTTTGGTCAGAAAGGCGTTTTACCGGCTGGTGAATCGTCTTTCTGAAGGCATTGAAACTTACGAGAACTTCACCGGATTCGGGCTCTACGACCGTCAAGTAATTGATCTGGTGCGGCAGTTTGGCGATCCCTACCCTTATTTTCGCGGAATGATCGCCGAAATTGGCCTTCCTCACAGCGAAGTGGAATACGTTCAGCAGCGCCGGAAGAGCGGCAAATCCAAAAATAATTTTTACACTCTTTACGATCTTGCCATGCTCGGCATTACCAAGCTCTCGAAAGTGCCGCTACGCATTGTGACCTTCTCGGGGTTTGCGGGATCACTATTCTCGATGCTTGGCGGACTCGCCTACTTTGCCTACAAACTGCTGTTCTGGCATGAATTCACTTTAGGCATCGCACCCATTGCCATTGGAATGTTTTTCCTGGGATCGTTGCAGCTTCTATTTATGGGGATCATCGGGGAGTACGTGGGAAATATACACACCCAGGTGCACAATCGGCCGCTGGTGGTCGAACGCGAGCGCCTGAACTTTCAATGCGAGGCCGGTGAACCGTTGCCGAGCAGTGAGGTCGCCGCGGGCGCGGCGGCGGGGCGTTGACATCACAGCGCAAGCGGCGGCTCGCTAGTAATTAAGGCACCAGGTAATTTTGGGGGCGGGTAGCGGAGGATGAAGTTTGAAGCTCTCTGAGTGCGACATACCGGGGTGTTATGAAATTCAGCTGCCAGCTCACGCGGACGCTCGCGGAAGCTTCGTCAAAACCATTGTCAGCAGCCGGTTTGCTGAAAACGGGTTGGAGACCGAATTTGTCGAGACGTTCCACACCATCTCAGGCGAGAATGTGCTGCGCGGGATGCATTTACAACTACCTCCGGCTGATCATGCCAAACTCGTGTATTGCGTAACAGGTGCGGTGATCGATATTTGCTTGGATGTTCGAAGGGGTTCGCCTGCGTTCGGGCGGCACATGGTGATAGAGCTCTCGGCAAAGCGAAATAATGCGATTTATCTAGCGCGCGGAGTGGCTCATGGGTTCTATGTGCGACAGGCGCCAGCAATTATGATGTACCACGTAACATCAGAACACGAGCCGAGATTGGATGCTGGGATTCTATGGAATTCTTTCGGTGCTGAGTGGCCTACGAACTCGCCCCTGCTGTCACAACGGGATGCAGCCCTAACGC
>JAYVCW010000309.1:0-2418 GCA_043749775.1 Acidobacteriaceae bacterium
TCGGCCGATGCGCTTGGGCTTTCTGCATACTTACCCACTGATCAAAATCTGGTGGTCAACGGCGACTTCAGTCTGGATATTTTAAATGGCGGCTTCGACTGGACTTACGTCAACCGCACGGGCGTAAAGCCGTTGCTCGATCCGACTGGCTTTCGACAAGGCCATCGTTCCCTGTCCTTGACCTTTGAAGGACCCGGAATCAACGACGCCGGCATTCAGCAGTTGATCCCCGTGCGCGGCGCTACCACATACGATTTTTCGGCTTACTACAAATCGGCGGATTTCGAAGGTGCCGGCGGTCCGCAAATTGCTTTACGCGATGCCTACAGCGGCACGCTTCTATTTGCCAGCGACCCTCTGAACGACTCGGAGTTTTGGAAGGAAGTGCATTCCAGAGTTACCACTTCCAGTTCTACGACACTCTTGTCGCTCGCGATCGAACGCTTACCGGCTGGATCGCCGATCCGCGGCAAGCTTTGGCTCGACGATTTCGAGCTTGCTCCCTTAGGTGCTGCAAAAAACGCTTCTGACCAGGATGAGCCTGAGGCTTTGGAACGCCCTCCGGAAAGCAGTAAGGAGTCTCATTGAGCTCTGTGCTCGCAACCCAGCCCGAACCCGCCCCAATCGTGAAAGCGGAGCAGCCACCGTTAAGAAATACCGCGCTCCTGATCAGCGCGTGCAGCATATTAATTTTTGCGCCGCTGGCATTCGGAGCGGTCGAGCCGTGGGCTATCTTCGTTCTGGAAACATCTACGCTGGCTTTGGTCATGCTCTGGGCCTATCGACAGTGGACGAATCAAAGACTCGACATCTGTGACAGCGTCCTCTTCCGTCCGATGGCGGCATTTTTTCTTCTTGCCACCGTGCAATGGATAACCGGTATCAGCTCCTACCGGCATGCGACCTACAAGTACCTGTTGCTCTACGCCGCCTACGGCATGCTTGCGTTTGTGATCAGCCAATCAGTGCGACGCTATTCGCATTTTGAATTGTTAGCGAATACCTTCACCGTTTTTGGCGGAGTGCTGGCCGCGTTTGCTATTCTTCAAGGCCTCGCGCCGAACGGAAAGCTTTATTGGATGTTCGGCTTGCAGCAGGGCGGGTTCATTTACGGTCCCTACGTAAACCATAACCACTATGCCGGACTGCTGGAGATGCTGACTCCCTTTCCCCTGGTGCTCGCAGCGACTTCGACGACTAGCGGAAGTCGTAGATTCGGAATCGCCGCCGTGGCGGCGCTGATGGCAGCCAGTGTCTTTCTCTCTGGTTCGCGCGGCGGCATGATTGCTATCGTGGTCGAAGCCTTGCTGCTCGGTGCCCTGCTCTTTCGCATGCGCAAAGAAGGAGAAGGGGGGTGGCAGCAACCAGCCATGCTCGGCGGCTTTATCGCGCTGGTAGTGATTTTCCTGGTATGGATGGGCGGCAACGAGCTCACAAAACGGCTAATCAGCATTCACTCCGAAGCTAAAGAAGAGATCACTGGCGGACTTCGCCTTACGATCGATCGCGATTGCCTGCGCATGTTCTTAAAGCGACCTTTACTGGGTTGGGGCCTTGGCACTTTCCCCTTCGTCTACCCGCAATACCGCAGCTTTTACACCAGCTTCTTTGTGAACCAGGCACACAACGATTATTTGCAATTATTGGTTGAAACCGGGATCGCCGGCTTTGGAATTGCCCTCTGGTTTCTCGTCATGTTGTTCCGTCAGGCCGCCAGCAAAATGAAAAATTGGAGCGAGACTTCCTCGGGTTCGCTGACGGTTGCGGCACTGCTTGGATGCATCGGCATTCTGATCCACAGCTTTTTGGATTTCAACTTGCACATTCCTGCCAACGCCGCCTGGTTTTTTGCGCTCTGCACAATCGCAGCTTCCGGGCCATTGCAGGAATCCCGGCGTCGCAAGGCGGTCCGACGCCATAATCTGGTCATCGAACGGATTTCGGAAGCGCCTGTACAATGACGAATGGGCGCATGGGCGTTGCTAGTTGCTACTTCGTTACTTAGGTAACGGGGGCTTCTTTTGGAGTATTTTCCGTGATATAACGCCGATAGCTGCTTAGTGACTTGAAGCCGTGGGTTTTGCCCGTGCACAGGTTTTAAATCAGATTCGCAGAGCGGTGTTCAGGAGGTTTTGTGTCCGAAGCGCGTACCGGAAAGAGATTCCCGCTGCACTTGCCAATTAAGATTCATAAAGAAGATAACGCCGACAATACCAACGGCATGACTGGTAACCTAAGCGCTGCTGGCGTCTACATCAAGGCTGACGCGTCTTTAGAGGTCGGCTCGCCGGTAGAATTTGAAATTACTTTGCCCCCAGAGGTCACAGGAGGCAAAGACAATGTAGTGATTCAATGCCGCGGTCGCGTGGTCCGGACCGACGAGCCTAACACTCATCCCGACGCCGGCGACAACCGCGG
>JAYVCW010000310.1:0-12238 GCA_043749775.1 Acidobacteriaceae bacterium
CCCGCCGCATATCACTGCGTCTGGCTTAAACCGGCCCATAGCGTGCGACAAGCCGAAATTGAAAAGCAGGTTTCCCTTGCCTACGTGCCATCGCCACGATTTCAGCACCTCATAGGAAAATTGGATTTCGTCAGAATAAATGCGCCATTCACGAAGCGACGCATCCGTTTCGCTCAGAAAAATGGGTTCGTGGACGGCCTCTTCAGCGCTAGCCCGCACTTCACGCCGCGTTAAGCTCAGGGTGGCGTCAATCGTTATGACCCAAAACCCAAAAAATAACACAGAGGTAAGCTGGGGCAGAAGTCAGGAACAGGAGAAGAGGGCCGATGACTAAGAAGGCGCATTCCAATATCAGCGCCCTGAGAACTACGCCGTGCCGCAGTCTCGATAACCGAGATTCGGCACGTCGATAGCCAACGGCTCGACGACGCCGGAACGTGAGAAGACGACGGTTGCAGTGACAGCGAACGATGCCTGAGAACCTTTTCTAATCGGAAATCCCCCCGTGACATGACAACACGTCGAACGCCGCTCGATCACAATTTCCCAGCGATGCGTTCACCCAGGTGCGGGCCGACTCGACTAGGCTACGGTGCTCAACCCCTGATTTACAGTCTTCACCGGATTTCCAGCCCGTACGGTCCGTTGTGCAAGCGCTTGACTGACCTAATCGAAGTTGCTATTTTCAATCTGCCATTGTGTCTCTGTTCGAGATTATTAAAACCCAAGAAGGAACAGTTGATCCACGATAAGGAACTCCCTCTCAAGTTCCCGACGCACGCCCATGTAGACACGCCTGGCCCGATCCTTGCGAGGGAAGCTCCGCGAAGCTAAGTTGAGAGAATCTTTGCGCCGTTAGACTATCCGGTACTTCGATACTAGACGCTATGGCTCACACGATGAACGAGGTTGCGAAGCTTGCCAAGGTTTCTTCTGCAACCGTCTCTCGTGTGCTAAGTAAGAGTCCTTACATTTCGGCGGAGACCGTCGAGCGGGTCATGGCGGCGGTCGAAAAGTTGAGCTATCACCGTAATGTGCATGCGCGCCGATTGGCCATTGGAAAAAGCGATCTCTTCGGATTGGTAATTTCAGAGATTACGAATCCGTTCTTTTCAGAGATCATTCGCGGCTTTCAGGCGGCCGCCTGGGATCGCGGTTTCGACGTCCTTCTTCTTAATACCGAATACGACGAAAAGCGCACTGAAACCTTGGTGCAAAAGCTGATCGAGAACTCGGTTCGCGGCGTTGCCATCATGACCTCTTCGCTCCAGGATAGCGTGATTGCAACCCTGACTGACAAGGGTATTGGGGTTGTTACTTTCAATCCGGTGCCAGTGGACCGCTTAGTGAGCACCGTAACCATCGATTACAAACGCGGTCTTACCCAAGCGATCGAACACGTTGCTTCGCTCGGACACCGGCGCGCCGCCGTTATCGCCGGTCCACAAACCAATCGCACCGCTTCCATCATCAAGCAGGCTCTGGTTGACGGCCTGCGGCAGCGCGGACTTGATCCCGATCCCGTAACGCATAGCGATTACCACGTCGATGCCGGAGCCACGGCCGTACAAGCCATTCTTTCGGCGAAAGACGCTCCTACGGTGATTTTTTGTGGCAGTGACTTGATTGCTATGGGAGCGATCCTCGCGCTCGAGGAAGCAGGCATGGATGTTCCTAACGACGTTTCCATCATCGGCATCGACGACATTCCTTTCTCGTTCCTCATCCGCCCGGCTTTGACGACGATACGAGTTCCACGCGAGGAACTGGGAAAAATATCGTTTGCAGCGTTGGATAAACTGCTGAAGTTGAAGAGGCAAAGAGGGGTCGAGTACGTCGTAGACACGGACTTGGTAATCCGCAAGTCCGCCGCGCAAGAAAGAAACTTCGCTTTGCGAAAAAAAGCCCCCCGGCCAACCAGACAATCCGCGAAACACTAATCACTCCTTGAGCTTTTGCGTCTCTGCGTGTTTGTTTTTAATTGGAGTAAACTTTGCGTTTGCCTGCGACCAACCCTCAGCCAGCGAACTGCATGCCGGCAAGCGACACCGGTTGCGGAGCGACCCCATTTTGCCTGCCGGGTCAGGCGCTTCACTCCACCGTGTAAGCCATTGCAGAAAACGCTTGCAGGATGACTCTCTCCGACATATGTTTTATGTCGAAGCCTGGTGTCTCTTGCACCAGGCGTCTTTTGCACAAGATGACGACCCAGATCAACCCGAACTCCACCTATCCGGCAGACAGTCTGCTAGCCTTCGAGATCGCACAACAGCCTCTCCTGTGGCCGACGACGCTCGACCGAGTTGAGGCAGCAGGTTTAAGCCAAGAACTAGACCAGTCTCCGGTCATATTTACCGGCGCTGGTACCTCCTCGTATGCGGCATCGGCTATAGCCGAAGCCTGGCCGCAAGCCATTGCCATTCCAACCACGGATCTATTGATTCAGTCCCAAAAAGAGATCGAAGCGGCCGTGCCCGATCTGCGCAAAGGCGGAGTATTAATTTCGCTCGCAAGATCAGGAGACAGCCCCGAAAGCACCGCCGTGGTAACCAAGTTCAAAAACCTGTTTCCATCGGTCAAGCATGTCGCTATCGTTTGCAACGCCTCCGGCCGGCTGGCAAACGCCCCGCGTGTTCAAAAAATTCTGCTCGACCCGCGAACCAACGACCGCAGCCTTGCAATGACCGCATCGTTCTCAAATCTGGTTCTCGCCGGCCTTGCTCTCAAGCATTACGAGCCGCTCTCAATTGCACTTCCGAACGTCTGCAGCCGAGTGAGAAGCGCTCTGCCGGAGTTCAACGGCTTGATTCAGGAGATAGCCCAGTCTTGTACAGACCGAATTGTGATCCTAAGCTCGACGATGCAGGCTCTGGCGAAAGAGGCATGCTTAAAAATCGTCGAGCTAACAGATGGCCGGGTGCTGGCGATGCCAGAAACATTTCTCGGGTTCCGTCACGGGGCGGTAGGCTTCTTACGACAGGACGCTCCGATTCTTTGCCTTCTCTCTTCCGATCCCCAAAAGCGTCTCTACGAGCACGATTTAATGGAGGACTTACGGGGCAAAGCCCTAGGACGTCTCGTCATCATTGGAGACGCGCCCTCGGTCGCGCAGCCGCGCGACTGGTTTCTCCCGGCCCTGGCGCCATCCCTGCCGGATTCACTGCGGACTCCGTTTGAAATTCCCTTCGCCCAGCTCCTGGCCTATCACCTTAGCGTGAACGCGAAGGTTGACCCTGACAATCCCAGCCCCAAGGGCTCTATTACCCGTGTCGTCAGGCCATTTCGCATTCATGAAGAACTGGCTCGAGCCTGATCCGCGACCAGTTCAGCGAGCAACAAATGCTCCGCCGCACCATTCTGTGACGAGCAACGCTAGTACCTTCGCGCAAGCGAAGACCTCTTCGAGCTCGACGAACTCTTCGACCGTGTGAGCGAAAGCCACATCGCCCGGCCCGTACAGCACCGCCGGGAATTTGCCGTGCTCGGTGAACAATCGAAGATCTGAACCGTAAGGAACGCCCTGAACTCTAGGCGGAGCGCCCATCACCGTAACATGCGCGCCGCCTAACGCTCCGACAATCGGGTCTTGGAACGACGTTTGCCCAGGCTCGAATTGCCCTTCGAACCACTCGAGCGTCGGAGGATTAATTTTCAGCCACTCGTCCGCTGTAGTGACTCCTTCCAGGCAATTCGCCAGCGCCTCACGAGCGCTCGTAATGGTCTCTCCCGGAAACACGCCGAAGCGCCCCTCTGCCAGCAACGTTTCGGGAACGGTCGACAGCCAGTCGCCGGCGGTGACGATTCCGATAGAGATCGGAGCGACGTTGTCGTTGAATTCAAAAATTTTATTTTCGGAATGCAGATGCCGATCGCGATCAAGCGCCTCAATCGCTGCAAAAATCTGTTGGAATTTCTCTACCGCGCTGACTCCGAAGCGCTTCATGCTGGCGTGGATGGCGCGTCCTCTGATCTTGATCCGGAAGCTAAGCGCGCCCGCATGAACCGGGCATGAACGCAGCCTCGTCGGCTCCATGATAACGGCCGCGTCGGCGCGCACACCGTGGATCAGGGTTGTCAGTGTGCCGACTCCACCACTCTCCTCGCCGATTACGCTTTCATACAGCACATCGCCGCGAGGCTGAAAGCCTAGGTTCCTCAAAGCCTCAATCGCAAAGACTGCCGCTGTCAGTCCGGCCTTCATATCGCAAGCGCCCCGACCGTGCAGCTTGCCATTCTCGACGGCACCGCTCCACGGCGGAAATTTCCAAAGAGCTGGGTTTCCAATCGGAACGACGTCCATGTGGCCATTCAAAATGAGGGAACTCGTCCGCGATTCTGGTTGGCGCTCTTTGGCGGACGACCCTATGGGCTCGAGTCCTTTCCAGGTGCCGACGACGTTGATGCGATCCTCGAACGAGACGCCATCGTCCGAGAAGGCCGGATGATGCTCGAGCGCCGAAAACTCCGACTTCAGAATCCTGACGTCACAGTGCAACGAACGGAGCTTGTCGGCAAGAAAGTGCTGTGCCGCCTGTTCTTCGCCCGGCAATGTTGGGAATTGTACGAGCCGTTGCAGAAACTTCGTCATCGGCGACCGCAGGCGATCGATTTCCGCAAAAATCTTCAAAGGAGCGTTCACATTCGTTCCTTCTGTAGTGCGGGAATTGTCTGATAATTCGAGCCGACGCTAGCGCCTTCATCGGTCTTCGCGATGATGATCCAAAGAGAAACGCACGCGACCGCAACCACCGTCCCCGAGCCCAGGGCTACCAGCCAGTTGAAGCGCGCCACCAAGATCGGTACAAGCGAAGTCGAGACGATCCCTCCCATAATTCCGGTGGTATTCATCAATCCCGAAACCGCTCCGGCGCGATCGCCCGCCAGGTATGTAGCCGACACCCAGAACGAAGCTTCGGCCGCCATAAGAAATCCAATACTCAGGCAAAGGGCGGCGATACATAGGGTGCGGCTCGGCGCGTACGCTGCGACAAATAGCAATACTCCGCTCAAAATGTATCCGGCCATGATGATGTATTTCGCCGCTACCAATCGCCCACGTCGCACCGCGATGCGATCCGCCGCAAAGCCGCCGAGTGGAGTAAACAATAAGCCGGTCAGCCACGGTAAGGCGGTGATGAGCCCTCCGTTCATCATGCTGAAGCCACGGACCTCAATCAGGTAGGTATACAGCCAGAAGACGAAGATAAATAGCAGGTAACCTTCCGCCATGTAACTGACGCAGAGCAACACTATTTTACGATTGCGAAGCAGGCTCCAAAAACCGGCGTTTCCCTGAGTCTGGCCCGGTTCCACATTTGTAAGCGCCAATTCCGCTTGATTGATGAGTCGATGTTCTCGCGGCGCATTCGTGCTGAACAGCCACCACGCGAGCGCGATAGAAAATGCAGGCAGCGAGGTGATGAAGAACACCCATCGCCATCCCATGCGCAACATCAACCAGGAAACAAACGGAGTCGCGAACGCAGCCGCCAACGAAGTTCCGGCAAACATCCAGGAGTTGGCGTAGGCGCGTTCCGGCGGTCGAATCCAATTGTGAACCGCGAGCGCGCCAACCGGATAAGTTGGCGCCTCGGCGCTCCCCAGAAAAAACCTCGCCAACCACAACACCACGAAAGATACGCCACCCACGGCGCCGATGGGAGCCGGAGTTAATCCCGCAAGAAATGTACAGACTCCCCACAGCGCGGCAGACAACGCCAGCGTAAGCCGCGTGCCAAAGCGATCTGCGAACAAACCGCCCGGAATTTGGAAAATAGCGTAGCCAATCAGAAAACTACTGAAAATCTGACCCATCTGAATTTTCGAGAGATGTAATTCAGGCCCCATCAGCGCGGCGGCGACGGAGATATTAATGCGCTGCAAATAACTTACAAAACCAAGTCCTGTGAGCATCGCCACAATCCACCAGCGAACGTGTGTGGCCTTGACTTCGCTCATTTCGGTGCTTCAACAAATTCGTCTGTAGAGACGGGGCTATCCCGCGTCTCCGCGTGGAGATCATACTTAAAGTTACGGCTCTTTCTTAAGCTACAACTTTTTTTAAAACTCCAGCTTTAAAGAGATCTGCCCGGTCCGGTTCCCGCCGAAGTCCGATCCTCGCGACGATGTGATCTGTCCAAAGTTTGCCTGAGTCACATCGAGTTGTGGATCTGCCAGATTGGTGTGGTTGAGCACGTTAGTAAATGTGCCCTCCGCACGCAGCGCCACCCCCTCTGTGATCGCAAAGCTCTTGCTTAAGCCGCTCGACAAGCTGACCGTCCCTGGCCCGATCAGGTCGCCAACGCTTTCATTTCCAAACCGGCCAATGGGAGCCGTACCCACTCCGACGGTGCACGGGGTCACCGTAGTAATTGGGTCGGGGGCAAGTGACGCGTACGAGGTCTGCCCCGGACAGGCAAAGGCGGCGTTATTGAACCAGTGATTTCGGTTATGGCTCCCGCTATTGGGATTGCCGACGATGTCCGGCCGCTGTGATGCTCCGCCCAGCGCAACGCCAGAGCCGGTTCCGGAAGGATCAATAAATCCGTTCGGTATAAATGCGGTGAGGAAGGTGCCGCTCTGCAACAGGAAGATGTTGCTCAACTGCCAGCCTCCGAAAGCCAGATCAGCGATGCGATTCATGCCTGAGCCGAAACGGCGGCCGCGTCCCACCGGCAGCTCGTAAATTGCCGTGCTCAGCCAGCGATGTCGGCGCGTGGCGCTCACGTTGCCGTAGTCCACTCGGCGGTTGAAGCTGTCGGTCGGGCTGTAGCCTCCCTGCTCATCGACAAAAGCGCTTCCAGCGAAGCTCCCGTAGCTGCCTTGATTGTCCGAAAGATTCTTGGCCCATGTGTACGAGCTGTTGAACGACAGTCCTTGACCCATGCGATGTGAAACTTCCACCTCCATCGCACGATAGTCGGCTTGCGCGGACGTACTGCGATCAGTGATCTGGTAAAAGTTCGGAAAAGGAAGCTCGGAGAGCCGGCTCGGGTCGCTCGAAGGCGTAGTAGAGGATTTTTGCAGCTGGTTGAATTGCGGCTGCCAAACCAGGTGCCAGGTATGCAATCCGACGTAAGAAATGCGGAAGCCGGTGTTATGCCCGAAATCGTGATCGATCGAGAGGTTCGTCTGCAGGGAGTAGGGGTCGTGCCACTTCGTGTCTACGGCGCTATAGAAGTAGAGGCTACCAAGGCTCGGAGAGAACGTATTGGTATTGGTATTGGTGTTCGGGAAGGAAAAAGCCGGACCGCCGCCCGGTGCCGCGAAATTCGTGAAACTCTGCAAGTTTGATTGCAGCGTCTGCGTGAGCGCATAGAACAACGCGCCCGTGGTTGTAATGTTGTAGTAACCGGCACCGCCTCGAATCGCAGTACGATCGTTGCCGAATGGACGATATGCGAATCCGAAACGCGGCATGAAACGCCGTTGTGGCGTCTGCCTCAGAGACGTGGGCAGCCCCGCTTGATTGTTTGTGACCACAGGCGTACAGGGCACGCCGTTGATGGGCTGGTTGTCGGCATAGGGATTATTGACCCCGGGAGTAATACAAGCGTTGACGTTCGCGAGTTCTTGTACCGAAAGGGTGCTCGCATACCCGGCGGGATAGACCAGGCGGCCCGTCTTCGGCACCGACGGATCAAAGTTGCCGACCAGGCCATTGGTAGATTTCAAGCCTGGGTGCAACTCATAGCGCAAACCGAAGCTCAGAGTGAGTTTTGGTGTCGTTTTCCATTGGTCTTGCGCATACACGGCATAGGCATTCGTCACGCCGTTATTGTCCTGGGAAATGACGCTGGTCTGCGAAGTTTGCGGGACGCCGATTAGGAAGTCAGCAAATTCCTGCCCCGTGGAGAGCGGGCTGCTCGTGCTGAAGTAAAAGTTGCCGTAGTTGGCGGAAACTGTGGCGCCGCCCGCTTCAGTGTAGGCGTTGAGATGTCGAATATCGCCGCCGAATCTTAGAAGATGATTGCCTCGCTGCCAGGTGAGATTGTCGACGTACTGAAAGATTCGCGACCGTTCTTCAAAGCCGATACGTGACCCGATCGACGTGACGGTGTCAAAGTTGACATGCGGAAGCCCGTTAAAGAAAGCGGGCGAAACGCCATTCAGGCCGGTCGTTGAGAGGAATGCCGGCCCGTTGAACGGATTGCTGTTGCCGTCTCGCTCCAATGTAAAGCCAAATCGAAACTCGTTCGCCAGGCGCGGCGTGATCGCGTAAGTAAAAGTGGACGCCAGGATTTTATAGCGCGCGTACGCGGTGCTATAGGGCAGAGCGAGATCCACCGGCTGAAGTTGATTCACGTCTTTAAATGTGTAGCGTCCGGTCAAAGTCGCGCGCGAACTGAAATTTTGGTCGCCGCGAATATCGGCTTGATTGGAGCTGATGTCGTCGCGCCGCAAACTCAGGTAGTTGTATCCGCGCGCGGCGATTGCTTGTTGCAATGACTCTCCCGGAGGGCCGATGTTCGGGTCGGGATAGAACTTAAGAAAAGCGGCGGAACTGGGGTTCACCGGAACCATATCGTTCGGGTAAATTCCGCCAGTGAACGGGTCGTAGAGAGGCGCGCTGGTCTCCTGCGAAAAATCTCCATTCTTCATAGCCACGGTGGGAACTTTGGCTTGCAGCACGTTCGATTGCGGATAGCGCAGCCCCTCATAGGCGGCGAAAAAGAAAGTGTGATCGCGTCCGTTATAAAGGTGCGGCAGTAAGACCGGCCCTCCAACACTGCCTCCAAAATCGTTTGCGACTTTGTGCGGCTTGTTCGCGCGATCCGTGCCGTAGGGGATGGCGTCCAGAGCTTGATTCTGAAAGTATTCGTACAGCGAGCCGTGGATGCGGTTTGTACCGCCCTTCGTAACCGTCGTGATTTCCCCCGGTTGCCCGTACTCGGCGTTGTTGTTCACGCCATCCACGCGAATCTCAGCCACCGATTCAGCCGAAGGGAACGCGTCGCCCTGAATATTGTTGTTCGTGGTGTTCTGCGCGGAAATCCCATCCACCGTCACTTCGGTCTGAGAGGGCAAGCCGCCTTGCAAAGAAAACTTCAAAGCGGGCTGAGGGTGCGTCGATGGCGTCGGCGGGTAGGGCGTGGTGTCGGGCTGCACGCCGGGCAGAGTTTGAATCACATTGATCGGGGAAGTGGATCCGGCTCCGCGATAATTTGCCGGCAAATCGAGAACTTCACGAGGCGTCAGCGAGGCCGATATCTCGGCGCTCTGGGTTTCGATCGTTCCTGCATCGGAAGCGTTTACGTTCACCGTCTCCGCTCCCGCGGTAGCGCTGAGGGTTACGTCGTAACGAAGTTGCTGGCGCGCAATAAGCGTCACGCCCTTGCCGATATTTAGGGCAAAGCCCCCAGCCTTCGTAGAGATGTCGTACGTGCCGGCGTCGAGATTGATCGCCGTGTAATTACCCGAGGCATCGGTGGTCGCGGTGCGGTCAACAGCGGTTTCAATTCGATGCAGCAGAACCGTAGCTCCAGAAACCGCCGCGCCTGAACTGTCAAAAACAGTGCCCGAGATGCTGCCCAGAACCGATTGGGCGGACAGAAATGGCGTTGCCAACAAAGCGCCAAGCAGTAATACGAAAGTTCGGTTGGATAATAATTGAACGATGGCACGGTTGCGTGTTTTCATGAAGGGCCTCTTAAACGAATGGGACACTATTGCAGACGGCACGTGGGCTTTGAAACCGAATACGGACGATCTCTTGCCGCGGTCTTTCACTTGCACTTAAGCCACTTAAGCGAAATCTGAATCGCTGTTACCGGCTTAACCGTTCAGACGCGTTAAACTGTAAGACGCTAGCGAGCTTTCGCCCCCAACACATCTGCGCCGAATGACCTGTTTCTTAAAAACACCAAACCTGGGAAACTCAGCGCCTGCAAGTCTCATGGATGAGAGCAGCTTTTAATCTTTGACAGGGATATCACGGAGTGTAATAGTGTGCAAGCCCTTTCTGCAATCCTTTGCATGAATGTAAATACTAGCTGTGATCGAGTTTCTCAAATGCCTGAATCGGGCCGCCACGGGCTATCCTGAGCACGTCGGAATTGGCAGAATCAACCGCTGGAGGTTGTGATTGTTGCTCCCAAATCGGGCCTCAGATCAAATGCGACCGGACGCCTCTTGGCGTCGAATTATTTTCCCTAGCCTTTCCTTGATATTTGTCTTTGGGTGCGCCGCCGCATCCTCGCAAACCCCTAGCCTCCACGATCAGACCTCAACCGCCAAGGATCATTCGCTCCGAATGGAAATCGAGCGGATCGTCCGCAGCGCCTCTTCTCTCAAAGCCATTCCACAAGCCACCATCAGCCCGGATGCAACTCGCTTCGCTTACGTGGTTGCGGGCGGCGGTAAAGACATTCGACCAGAATTGTTTGTCGCCTCGATAGCAAAGCCAGATGCACCGTCGAGAGTCTTTGCGGCGGACCGAAAAAAAGAAAACAAAGCGTGCCGCTATACTGACCCAGAATGGTCGCGCAACGGACTGCATCTCGCATTTCTCTCCGATTGCGACAGCCTTGATCAAATGCAGCTTTTTCTAGCGGACGTTACCCAGACCGGTTCAGCTCCTGATCCGGTGTCCAGTTGGGCGCCGAAGCGGCTCACGAATCTTGTCGGCTATTTATCGAGGCCAAAGTGGTCTCCCGACGGCAAGACCATCGCAATGCTTTTCGTAGATCACGCCAGCCGCGCCCCGAGCCCGCTCGCTGCGGGCAATCCTCAGACCGGTGTCATTGACGACTTGATGCAGCTCGAGTGTCAGCGTATTGCATTAGTTGAGACCGCCAGCGGAAAGACTCGCATGCTAACGCCGCCGAAGTTAACGGTCTTCGAGTTTGACTGGTCGCCCGACGGCCGTCGCATCGCGTACACTGCCGCTCCTCCGCCGGGCGACGATAACTGGTACATCGCGCAGCTCTACACCCAATCGGTCTCCGAGGTCGAAAACCAATCCATTTACAAGCCGGAGTTTCAGATCGCCCTGCCACGTTGGTCGCCTGATGGAAAGAATATCGCTTTCATCACCGGGCTCATGAGCGATGAAGGCGCGACCGGTGGAGAAATTTATTTGCTTCCGAGCGATGGCGGAGAGCCTCGCAACCTGACTCCCGATCGCAAGTCTTCGCCGGTATGGTTCCAGTTCACGTCATCCCAATCAATATTATTTAGCGAATACCGGGGCGGCGCCGTAGCCGTCAGCGGTCTCGATCTTCACGACGGCAAGATCGACAAAAACTGGGAAGGTGGCGAATCAATTCACGCCGGTTCGGAGGAGTCTAGCCTGTCGCTTGCCGTAACTCCTGCCGGCTTATCGGCAGTGGTTGTTCGTGAATCCTGGACCCAACCGGCCGAACTGTGGTCCGGCTCCCTCGGAAAGTGGACTCGGATGACTCACATCAACCCCAGCGTGGCTGATCTGGCCGCTGACCTGGCCCCGAGCCGCGTCGAAGATATGACATGGGAAAATGACGGATTCCATATTCAAGGCTGGCTGCTCTTTCCGCAGCCATTCGACCCGGCACAAAAATATCCGATGCTCGTCTCCATTCACGGTGGCCCCGCCTGGATTCAGGTTCCCTCGGTCGCGTCCATGGACTTCCAAATCACGTCGTTCACCCACCTCGGTTACTTCGTCTTTCTCCCAAACCCGAGGGGCAGCTTCGGGCAGGGCGAAAAGTTTACTCAGGCCAACCGCCGCGAGTTCGGCTTCGGCGACGTGAGCGACGTTGTCAGGGGAATCGAAGCGGCCACAGCTAAATTCCCTGTCGATGCGCAACGCGTTGGCATCATCGGGTGGAGTTACGGTGCGTCTACCGCGATGATGGCCGTCGGCCAAAGCAACCGCTTTCGCGCGGCGGTAGCCGGGGCCGGAGCGAGCAACCTGCTCAGCTATTACGGCGAGAATCAGATCGACAAGTGGATGCATTTCTACTACGGCGCATCGGCCTATGATGATCCCGCAGCTTACCTTCGCACCTCGGCCATCAGCTATGTCAAACAGGTGAAGGCACCCACGCTCTTAGTGGTGGGTGAAAAAGATGAAGAGGCCCCACCCCCGCAATCGTTTGAGTTTTGGCACGCTTTGAAAGAACTCGGAACGCCAACCCAGTTGGTAGTCTATCCGGAAGAAGGCCACAGCTTCGAGAAGTACGAGAATCGTGTCGATCTCGTAGATCGCGCCGCAAATTGGTTTGCAAAATATATGCCGGAGGCAGACCCGGCGGCCCCA
>JAYVCW010000311.1:0-5256 GCA_043749775.1 Acidobacteriaceae bacterium
AGAATCGTGGTAAAGGTGTGCTTCTGGATCAAAAAGAGCAGCCGCTCTTTCGATTCAAAGTAGTAGTAGAGCCCCGCCAGAGACATCCCGGTTGCGCGAGATAGATCGCGCATGGAAGCTCCCTCGTAGCCTTTTAGAAAGAATACTTCGGTCGCGTGATTAAGAATGTCGCCGAGGCGCCGATCAAATCGACTCGCGGAAGAGGGGATCGACCGCTGGTTTTTTCGAGGTCGCCGGGAGCGCGTCACGGAGGTGGCTGGGGAAGCAGACATAGGTTCGAACGTTCGTTCGAATTATCATTTAAATTATAGACGATGGCAGACGCGCACTTCAAGCTCAGTTTCGGCAGCTGCCGCTAACGTGCGGGATCGCGCTCGGTGAGAAGAATGCGCTTGAAGCGGAAGTTAATCGCACTGTGTGTAATCCCCAATGCGGAGCGATTTTAAGAAGAAGCTAACTCTTGATTCCGGCCATTAATTTTTCAATCCCAGTCTTGTCGTCTCCGTTGAGCGGAAGGAAGGGCAACCGGGCACCGCCTCCAAAATAGGCATTGAGTTCCATCGCATATTTCACGCCGGGCACCCCGAAGTCGGCAACCACGCGCTGGGCAGCCAGTTTAATGCGCTCTTGCTTGTCGTTGGCCAAGACTTTATCTCCATCTTTAACAGCAGCGTAGATCTCATAACATGCCATTGGTGCGGGACAAGCGAAGCCGAGGATGCCGCCCGCGGCTCCGAGCTCGAGAGAGGTCTGGAGTTGCTGCGCGTTCCCGACCATCACTTGAAATCCGACTTCTTTCTGGCGCGTCTTCAGTTTGCCGACCATGGTAACGGCGGATGACGAGGGAAGCGGCTTACTCGTACGGTCTTCGGAGAGCGATGAGCCTGGTTTCGATGGCGCCGAGTTCTTTGCATTGGACACGCCCGTCAACGAAGCTACGCTGACTAATTCCCTGCTCGCCTTTTCGCTATCGGCCATCGCCGCCTTGAGCATACGAGGAGTCACTGCGGCGAATGTATCGGTCACTGTAGCCTGACGCTTCACGCTGCGCGTGCCTTCTATCATGGCTTTTACTTTGTCGAGATTGCCACCTGACTCTTTGATCGCAATGATGTTCGGATGCGCTGCAAGCTCAACTACGATTTCTGCCGGCAGATCGTAACCCGTCGCCTGTGGAATGTTGTAAAGGATCACCGGCAAGGGCGAGCGATCGGCAACGGTGCGAAAAAAAGCAAGAATATTTTCTTGACGCATCTGCTGCTTGTAGTAGTGAGGAGTGCAGACCATGGCCGCGTCGTAGCCAAGTTCCGCGGCATACTGCGTGAGACGTAAAGTCTCGTGCGCGGACTCGACTCCGGTGCCGGCAATCATCACCTTCGACGGCGCGGCGGCTGCCATGGCCGCTTTCAGTACGTCGCGCTGCTCTTGATCCGAAAGCAAAATTGCTTCGCCTGTCGACCCTAGAACGACGATTCCGGCTAGGGGCGTGCGCGAATAGCGCTCCACGTTGGCTTCAATCTTCTTGTAGTAAACCTCGCCGTCCGGGTAGAAAGGCGTAGTGATCGGGGCGAATATTCCGGATAAAAGCATGCTCACTCCTGGCAGTTGGCGCGTAGAGCTAGACCACGGAAAGGTAGATAAGCTGCGAATTCGTGCGAGCGCTCAACTGCGAACGTTTAATTATCACGCGATAGGTGCGAGTTTGTCACTCAAGCACGTCAGCGGTCGCAAGCTGGCTCGTGGTTGTCGGGGTCAACTTCGTGGCGATATTGTGCCTCGGTTCCGACGTAGAAGCGAACGAACGGCGCAGAATCTCTTTCATCCACCATGGTCTCGATCTGCCAAATCATTCCGCCTTTGCAAACGCCGAGGTTTGAAAGGGGTGTGCGCCGATCTCCGGTGTAGTAAAAGAAGTCGTCTTTGTTGTGGTTGGATGGCGGATCAGACGATGTTCGCAGCGTGGCGTGATCGTCGAGTTTGAGCAGGGTCCGGCCTTCCTCCAGCGGCAAGGGTGGCATTCCCTTCTGGCGAAATACGACCTTGGCCCATCCCTGATAGCCGGAAGGAACCAGAAATCGCTCTGGCGATTGGCGATGGAACAGCAGGTCGAATGCGGCCGGGCCGAGGATTACCGCGGCGATGAGGATGGGCAGACCGAGAACAGTTCCGATAACAAAAAATGCTTTATTCGTCATTGCCGTTGATCGCCGCCGTTGATCGCCGCCGTTGATTACCGTTTCTAGCGGTGCGAGGCTAGACGTTCCGCGTGCAACGACTGCAGAGCTTGCACTCGAATCTCTCCGCGCTGCAGGGCGGCAATGCCCTCAGCCGCGGCCCGCGCGGCAGAGAGCGTCGTAATTGTGGGAATACGCGCCGTAACCGCGGCGCGGCGAATCGCCTTCTCGTCGAAGTACGGGTCCGGGCCCTGCGGAGTATTGACGATCAACTGGATGCGGTCGGCCTTGATCATATCAACGGCGTTCGGGCGTCCTTCTTTCACCTTGTAAACGCGATCGACAACGAGCCCAGCATCTTCGAGATAATCGGCGGTGCCGTGCGTTGCAACAAGCTTGAATCCCATGTCGACGAAACGGCGCGCGACGTCGACTGCGGCGGGCTTATCGTGATCAGTGACGCTGACGAAGACTGTTCCTTTTATCGGAAGCTTCTGGCCGGCGGCGATTTGGGCTTTGGCAAAAGCTCCGCCGAAATTATCGGCTATTCCCATCACCTCGCCGGTCGACTTCATTTCTGGGCCGAGAACGGTATCGACACCGGGGAATTTCGACCAGGGAAAAACTGGTGACTTCACGAAGAAATTGCGACCGGTGTCGAGGTCAGTGCCGCGCTCGATGTTTTCGGGGAGGAATTCGCGCAGCTTGCGTCCGGTCATAAGACGGGCCGCGATCTTTGCCAAGGGGACGCCAGTGGCTTTCGAAACGAAGGGAACCGTACGCGAGGCTCGCGGGTTTACTTCGAGGACGTAAACCTTGTCGCTGCCTTCTGCCATATGGCCGCGCAATTGCGCTCCGCCTGGACGGGCGAGGGCGCCTGTCTCCACCGCGTTTTCTTCTTTTTCTGTATGCGCGCCGCGCGGGATCGCGAACTGCACGTTCATCAGGCCGATAACCTTGAGGGCTCGAGCCAGGTTGAAAGTATATTCGCGCATGCGCCGCAGCAAAGGCTCCGGGATATCGACTGAAGGCAATACGCACGACGAATCGCCGGAATGAATTCCGGCTTCTTCTATGTGTTGCATGATGCCGCCGATGACGACGTCTTCGCCATCGGAGAGAGCGTCGATATCCACTTCGATGGCGTCTTCGAGAAACTTATCGATGAGTACGGGGCGGTCATGCGAATATTCGACCGCCTGCTTCATGTATTGCTGAATCGTGTCTTCGTCATAGGCAATGACCATGGCACGCCCCCCGAGAACGTAGGACGGGCGGACCAGCACGGGGAAACCAATTTTCTTTGCCGCGGCCACGGCTTCGTCAACCGACGCGACCATCGCTCCGGGCGCTTGCGGGATATCGAGCTCTTCAAGCAGTTTGCCAAAACGCTTGCGGTCTTCGGCAAGATCGATTGATTCGGGAGTGGTGCCGATAATTTTGATTCCGGCGGCCTTCAAGGGCAGTGAAAGATTGAGCGGAGTTTGCCCTCCGAATTGCACGATGACTCCGACGGGGGCGCCAGCTGACGCTTCGTGCTCGCACACAGCGAATACATCTTCGAGGGTGAGCGGTTCGAAATAGAGGCGGTCACTGGTGTCGTAGTCGGTCGAGACTGTCTCCGGATTACAGTTGATCATGATCGTCTCGTACCCATCTTCACGAAGCGCGTAGCTGGCGTGGCAACAGCAGTAATCAAATTCAATTCCCTGCCCGATGCGATTCGGGCCCGAACCTAAAATCACGACTTTTTTCTTGTCGGTGGGCGCCGCTTCATCCTCTTCTTCGTACGTTGAGTAGAGATACGGCGTAAAGCTTTCGAATTCCGCAGCGCAGGTGTCGACCCGTTTGTAGACCGGCTTTACCCCGTGCTTCTTGCGGAAGTGCCGAACTTGATCCTGGCCGCCCTTGCCATCGAGGCGCCAGATTCCGGCGAGCCGTCCGTCAGAAAAGCCCATGCGCTTGGCTTCGCGCAGCACTTCCGTCGGCAAAGATTCCATCGGATGCTTTTCCAATTCAAGCTGCATGTCGTTAATTTCTTTGAGTTGATAGAGAAACCACGGGTCCATCGAAGTCATCTTCGCGATCTGCTTGATGGTATGACCCTGGCGGATCGCGTAGCGAATGTAGGAAAGCCGCTCTGGATGCGGGGTCACGAGACGCTGCGTGAGAATTTTCGGCTCGATTTTCTCGGAGCCAACTTTCTTTCCTGTATCGAGCGCGCGCACTGCCTTCATCAGCGCTTCTTTAAACGTGCGGCCGATAGCCATCACTTCGCCAATCGATTTCATCTGCGGTCCAAGCGATTCGTCAGCGCCGGGGAATTTTTCAAATTGCCACTTCGGAATTTTCACGACTACGTAATCGAGCGTGGGTTCGAAGCATGCCGGAGTCTTGCGCGTGATGTCGTTGGGAATTTCGTCGAGCGTGTAGCCAACCGCGAGTTTCGCCGCAATCTTTGCGATGGGAAATCCGGTGGCTTTCGAGGCAAGAGCTGAAGACCGCGAGACGCGCGGGTTCATCTCGATTACGACCATGCGTCCGGTGGAAGGATTCACGCCGAACTGAATATTCGAACCGCCGGTCTCGACGCCGATCTCGCGCATCACCGCGATGGATGCATCGCGCATCATTTGATATTCGCGATCGGTGAGAGTCTGCGCCGGCGCGACGGTGATGGAGTCGCCGGTGTGAACGCCCATCGGATCGAAGTTTTCGATCGAGCAAATGATGATGACGTTATCTTTGGTGTCGCGCATCACCTCGAGTTCGTACTCTTTCCATCCGAGCACGGACTCTTCGATCAGACACTCATGCACCGGAGAAAGATCGAGGCCGCGGGCGAGAACTTCCATCAATTCTTCGCGGTTGTAAGCGATGCCGCCGCCCGTGCCTCCGAGCGTGAATGACGGACGAATGATGACGGGAAAGCCGATCTTACCGGCGAACTCGACGCCGTCCTTGAGATTGTTAACCAGAGCCGACTTCGGCACGTCGAGGCCAATGCGCTGCATGGCGTCTTTGAAAAAGAGGCGATCCTCGGCCTTCTTGATAGCGCTGATCTGTGCGCCGATGAGATGTA
>JAYVCW010000312.1:0-14219 GCA_043749775.1 Acidobacteriaceae bacterium
GATGCGATGCTTGAGGATCGCTGGATTCTTTCCCGGTTTAATCGGGCTGCCGGGGATGTCAACTCATCTCTGAAAGCCTATCGCTTCGACGAAGCAGCAGCTCGTATTTATGATTTTTTTTGGGGAGACCTCTGCGACTGGTATCTGGAGTTAATCAAGCCTCGTCTTCTTTTCGAGGAAGGTGCTGACAGTTCGGCGGCGCGGGCCGCCTGCACGAATCTGGTGAACTTGTTCGAGGCATCTTTGCGATTGTTGCATCCGGTGATGCCGTTTATTACGGAGGAGATTTGGCATGCCATGTACGATGGCAAACCTCCGCTGAAGTCGATCGCTCTGGCGGCTTATCCTGCGCTCGATGAGAAGCAGATTGATTTTGAAGCGGAGACGGAGATGTCGATCCTGCAGGATTTGATCGTGAGCGTGCGCAATTTGCGGGCTGAGCTGAAGGTTGAGCCCAAGGTGAAGATTCCGGTCGAGGTATTTGCTCACGAGCCTGCGATGCGCGCCATGCTCGAGAAGAATGCGAATGCAGTTTTGCTTGACCGTCCGGCGAATGTGGAGAAAATTACTTTTGTGGAGAAATCGCTGGCCAATATGGCGGGGACGCGCAGCACTTCCCGGTTCGATGTGCACGCAATCTACGAAAAGAAGATTGACGTGGCAGCGGAGCGCGAGCGGCTGAAGAAAGAGTTGGAGAAAATTGAGAAACAGTTGGGCGGGGCGCAGGCGCGGCTCGGAGATGAACAGTTTTTGGGGAAGGCTCCGGCGCATGTGGTGGAGGGGCTGAGGAAGCAGGTTTCCGAACAAGTCATTCTGCGGGAAAAGATTGATGCGCAGTTGAAGGACCTCCCTGTCTCTTGAGCCGTGGCGGGGTTGCATAGGTGCTTCATTTCGCTCAAAATCACAGACTGGATGAAAGTTCGGACAGGATTGCTGGTCTAGATTATGGATTGGAATTCAAGACGCATGACGGCGATTCTTCAGAACGCGCTCAATGAAGATCGGGCTACGCGCGACGCTACCAGCTCGGCTTGCATTGATGCGAATCAGCGCGCTTCGGCTACGATTATCGCGAAAGAAGCTTGCATTCTTGCCGGGCTCGGCTGCATTCCAAGAATCTTTGATGTGTATGCGGAGCTCGATGGGGCGATTAATTCTCACTACGAAGTGACGAGCCACCCTTCGGTGTTTGATGGGATTCGGGTGAGAGCGGGGCAGCAGATTGCCGTGATCCGGCATAATGCGCGCGTGATTTTGTCGTGCGAGCGCGTCATCTTGAACTTTTTGCAGCGCATGGCGGGGATTGCCACTAACACACGCCAGTTTGTCGATGCGGTCGAAGGCACGAGAGTTCGGATTCTGGATACTCGCAAGACTGCGCCAGGACTTCGCGTCATTGACAAGTATGCGGTGCGATGCGGGGGCGGGCAGAATCACCGGCTGGATCTGTCAGATGGCGTGCTGATCAAACACAATCACATCGCGCTGGCCGGGGGCACCGTGCCCGCTTTGGAGCAGGCGGTTCGCAGCCGGCGGGGGACGCAGCCGATCGAAGTCGAAGTGCGTTCGCTCGAAGAGTTGCAGCAGGCGCTTGAGCACGGAGCAGAAGCGATCTTGCTGGATCACGTCAGCGTAGAGGATGTGCGAAAAGCGGTCGAAATTTGTTCTAACCGCGAGAAGAAAATTCCGCTGGAGTGTGCGGGCGGGATCACCGTGGAAAATGTCCGCTCCTATGCTGAGACTGGCGTCGATTTTATTTCTGTCGGAGCGTTGACGCAGTGTGCCACTGCTATCGATATGAGTATGCGTGTGTCGGCGGCTTAGGCTAGGTGCGCCCCATACTGCGTCCCCCATACTGAACCTCTCCTGTTTATAATTCCCTCCATCCTCTCTTCCTCTAAATCCCGCAGGCTGCCTTCTGTTCACACGGCGACTGATGTCCGCGTCGGTCGAATCGTTCGTCTCTTGATGGATAACGCGACTGTCGTGGTGAGCGGCACCAAGATCGCCGAAGAAATTGGCACCAGCCGCTCCGAGGTTTGGCGGTTGGTGCAGCAGTTGCGTGGCCTTGGCGTAGACGTTGCGGGGCATCCGGCTACAGGGTATCGACTTCGTGCTGTGCCTGATTTGCTATTGCCGCAGATGCTCGCGCGCCCGCTGAAGGGGACGATTTTCGGTCAGCAAGCGGGCAAGCTGATTCATCATTATTACAAAACTGGATCAACGAGCACGGATGCGATGCTGGCCGCATCCGACGGCGCTCCAGAGGGAAGCGTGTTCCTTGCCGAGGAACAGCTCGCGGGGCGCGGTCGAGCGGCGCATGCGTGGCATTCGGCTCGCTCGTCGGGCATTTACTGTTCAGTGATTCTCCGTCCTGAAATGCCACCTTCGGACGCGCTCGTTTTCTCTCTGGCCGCCGGGTTAGCGGTTGGCAGCGCGGTGATGGAAATTGCTCCGCAACTCACGGTGGATTTGAAATGGCCTAACGATTTGTTGCTCGACGGGCAAAAATTTTGCGGCATTCTGGCGGAGATGAATGCGGAGGCCACGCGTGTCCGCTATCTTGTGGTTGGAATCGGGATCAACGTCAACCAGACGAAGTTTCCCTCGGAATTGCGGGAAACCGCCACTTCTTTACGGATCGCAACTGGAGCGGAGTGGTCTCGGATCGAACTCTGCGCCGCTTTGCTAAAATCGCTCGACCGGGAGTATCGGTCGTTGATCGAACATCCGGGCGGGCGTGGCGCGATTTTGCGACGCTTCGAAGCCAGTTCGTCAATGGTGCGAGGCCGAAAAGTTCGTGTCGAAAATGATGAGAAATTCACGGGGATCTCGGAAGGCCTCGATGAGCGTGGCTTCTTGCGGGTGAAAACTTCGGCTGGAATGCAGACGGTGATCAGCGGAACAGTTCGAGTCGTAGGCGATTTGTAATTTGGAATTTGTTACTAATTTGTTACTGATGACTGCCACCTCGCAACCACGAATAACAAATTATCAAGAAACAAATCTCGATAATTATGCTTCTAGTCATTGATGTTGGGAATACGAACACGGTCTTGGGCGTATTTGCTCCGGCGGCGCATCGCGCGGGCGATGATGTCACCGCTGAAAACACGCGCTACGAGCGGCTGGTTGCGAACTGGAGGGTCGGATCGCATCTCACACGAACCGTCGATGAGTACGGCGTAATTTTCCGCAATCTCTTCTCCATGGAAAACCTTGAGGTTTCGAACGTTCAGGGGATTGTGATTTCCTCGGTTGTTCCTCCTCTTGATTTTGTCTTGCGTCAGGTCTGCGAGCGTTATTTCAACATCAAGCCGCTGTTTATCGAGCCCGGCATCAAGACTGGAATGCAAGTGCTGTACGACAACCCCGCGGAGGTGGGGGCGGATCGGATCGTAAATGCGGTGGCCGCTTTCGAGAAGTTTGGTGGGCCATGCGTGGTCGTCGATTTCGGAACTGCTACCACTTTTGATTGCATTTCGAAAAAAGGCGAATACATGGGCGGTGTCATATGTCCAGGAATCGGAATATCGGCTGACGCATTATTTCAGCGGACCGCTCGATTGCCGCGCGTGGAAATTCGAAAGCCTGCTCGTGTCATTGGCTCGAATACCGTTGGCAGCTTGCAGTCCGGACTTTATTACGGATACCTGGGATTGATCGATGGCATCCTCGAACGGCTGATGACGGAGTTGGGTGAAGAGACGCGGGTGATTGCGACGGGCGGGCTGGGATCGCTCTTTGGTACCGTCTCCCACTTTATTAAAGAGGTCGACGAATTTCTTACCCTGGACGGGCTGCGCATCATTTGGGACCGCAACCAGTCATTTAGGCGTGATGCTGCTTCGAAGGCTACCAAGACTCCAGCCACTGCGAAATCTAACGATGGTTCCGCGAAGCCATGGCCATCATCGAAGCCTCCCAAAACTCGCTGAGCCGTGGAAAATTACTTTAACTACTTCACCGAGATTGAAGAACACTTTCAGAAGCGGCGCGGCGGGATTTTACTGCTGTCGACTCTGGATTGGGCGCTGATTGAGACCTGGAAAAGCGCGGGAGTTCCGCTTGATGCGGTTCTTCGGGGTATTGACGACGCTTTTGATAAGTATGATCAGCGTCCTTCGAAATCAAAAAAAGTTAACAGCCTGGCATATTGTTCGCAGGCCGTATTGGCGGCCGCTGAAGATATGAAGGAAGCGGCGGTTGGGACGGTCAGCGAAGATGAAACCCAACGCGAACCAGCGTTCGACGCTGCACAGATCGCAACTTTCCTGAGAAGCAATGCAGACAAATTGATGCTGGGGAAGTTGCCGTCCCGCGCCGGCTTTTCGCCGTATGAGCTGGTTGCGGAAGAAGCAGAATCCCTTCGCGAGATAGCACAAACTATGGAGACGAGCGGCAAGCTGCCGCGGCTTGAGGATCTAGAGCGGCGACTCACTGTATTGGAAGAAAAGCTCTTCGCAGTGCTCACCGCGGCCACTGACGATGACGTCCTGGTGCAAGTGAGAGCTGAGGCTGATCGCGATATCGCGCCCTACAGACGAAATATGACAGCGGGACAAGTCGAGCAACTGCACAAACAATACGTCCACAAGAGGATCATGGAGCGTTATGGCGTGCCGCGGCTTAGTTTGTTTTACATGCACTAATGGAATCATCCCCATGTTCCTGTCCGAAGAATGTCGCCCCTCAACTTGACCCTTTTCTAGGACAGTGACGAGGGTTGACCCTGATGCTGTTTTCAGTAGCGCTACACTTACAGCTTGCTTCTTACCGTCGAAAAGCTGATCTACGGTGGCGATGGCTTAGCGCGGACGCCTCCTGACTCTAGCGGGCGCAGCCTCGCCGTTTTCGCGCCATTTGTCTTGCCGGGAGAAAAAGTAGATGCGGATTTGAAGCCGGGCAAAAGCGGCTTCTCTCGCATTGAGGGCGCGAAGATCGTGGAGCCTTCGCCCGATCGCATCGAGGCTCAGTGCCCTTACTTTCTGCGCTGCGGAGGCTGCCACTACCAGCACATCCCTTACGAGTTGCAGTTGAAGTTCAAAGCAGAAATTCTGCGCGAAACCCTAAGGCGTTTCGCCAAGATTGAATTGCCGGCTGAGATCAGCTTGCACCCCTCTCCAGCTTGGAATTATCGCAACCGAACGCGATTGCGGGTTCGGCTAACTCCCGAGTTCGCTCTCGGATATTTCAAATTTGCCTCGCATGAGCTTCTTCCTGTGCGCGAATGCCCTATCAGTTCACCACTGCTGAACAAGGCCATCAAGCAAATGATCGAGCTTCGTGGATGCGGTTGTCCGGACGGAGTAGAAGAGATTGAATTTTTTGCGAACGCGGAAGATGATCGGTTGCTGGCTTGGGCCTACTGCGCCCGCGCCGTTGATGCGAAGAAGTTGACGCGGTGGGCTGAGGCGCTACTCCGCGAGATGGGCGAGATTAGCGGCATCACCTGTTTTGAATCGCGGCGGAAGACGGGCGGGCGCGGAAAAAAGCAATCCGCTAATGACGATGCGACCGATACCGTACCCCTGCACTTGAAAACGCTCGCGAGCGCGGGCGCAACGTCAATTCAATATCGGACTCTAGCAAGCGAATATCGCGTTAGCGCTGGCGCTTTCTTTCAGGTGAACCGGGCGCTCATTGACGAGATGGTTTCGGTCGTGACCGGCGGAGCAGAAGGAGACATCGCGCTCGATCTGTATGCCGGCGTCGGGCTATTTTCTGCTGTTCTGGCGCGGCGCTTTCGTCACATTTTTGGTGTAGAGGCATCACTGACATCAGTTGGGGACTTCCGGCACAATGTGTCAGCGAACGTGAAAGCGATCGGCGCCCGGACGGAAGATTACTTGCAAAGTGACCTTCTTACGTCCGGGTCGCTGCGAAGCCGGCCTGACTTAATTGTCCTAGACCCTCCTCGCAGCGGTGTCGGCAACAAGGGCACGCAATCATTGGCGGATCTGGGAGCGCCCATGATTCGGTATGTTTCGTGCGACCCGGCAACGCTAGCCAGGGACCTCGCCCCCCTGGTAGCAGTTGGATATCGCATCGAAGAAACACACTTGTTCGATTTGTTTCCGGAGACGTTTCATATCGAATCGGTGATGCTTCTGGCTCGCTGACCGCTTTCCGCGTCGCCTAATTTCCTCCTGGAAGACGAGTGCGCAGGCCTCGGGGGCGTTAAGAGAAGCGCTTCGGGGCCTGACTCGTCGTCTCATGCATCCTCCAACAAAATCCAATCCTTCAATTAGCCCGCGATGAACGATCGCAACTCAACTCCGCTGATGAAGCAACATCTTTCCTACCATCCTTTATTTTTAGCGGCATTGGCGTTTAGCTCCGGCATATGGCTCGGAGTGCGCGCTTGGCGGCCTCCGATATGGTGGGTGATTGCGATTCTGGCATTCGTTTTGGCGGCCAGGTTCTTTCTTGATAAGCGGCCCTGGGCTTCAAACATTCTCGCGCTAGGTGCGTGGTTTTGGTTGGGAGCATTTTTAATTCAGGTCGGCCCCGGCGTCGGCCGGACCGAGGCGCCTTCGATTCTCACATACGCGGATGGGCGTGCCGTCTCGCTCACAGCCCATGTAGTCAGGGAAGGCTATACCCAAGAGGCCTATCCCGGCGCCATTCACAAGTCTGTTGATGTTATGACGGAGTCGGTTGAAAGCGAAGTCGGGGTTAGGCCGGTGCAAGGTGGAGTTCGCCTTTCTCTTTACAAAAAAGTGCCGCGCGAAAAGGCGGCGGCAGAAAACGTATTGGAGGAGCACGCTCTCGATGATTCGATTTCGTTGCCTTACGGTACTCGCCTGCGGATCGTTGCCAAACTGCATGCCCCGCGAAACTATCGCAATCCCGGAGCCTTCGACTACGAGGGCCACCTGCATGAAAATGGCATCGCGGTGCTGGGGTCGGCGGAGGCCGAGGATATAAAGAGGTTGCCAGGGTTTAGTGGAAGCAAAATCGAATGGTGGAGAACACGCGCTCATGCGAGCATCATCGCCAGGATCCATGCGCTTTGGCCCCAATCGCAAGCCTCGCTGATGGACGCGATGGTTTTGGGCGAAGAATCGTTTTTGCGCAACTCCACGCGCACGGAATATCAGCGGTCAGGCACTTATCACGTGCTGGTAGTTTCGGGGATGAATCTCAGCATCTTGGCGTTTGCGATTTTCTGGGTGTTGCGTCAATTTCGAGTTGATACGGCGGTCGCCGCCATCGCAACCGTAGCGGTTTCGTTCGCGTATGCATTTGTCGTTGGCGTCGGGCCTCCGGTGTGGAGGGCCGCGCTAATGCTGGCAACCTATCTTGGCGCGCGATTGCTCTATCGCGGGCGCAACATGATGAACGCGATTGGCGCGGCCGCGCTCGGAGTGTTGTTTATCAATCCGACTGCGGTTTTTGGCGCCAGTTTTCAGCTCACTTTCATAGCGGTCGTGATCATCGCGGGGATTGCGTCTCCAATCTTTGAGCAGACCACCGTTCCTTATGCCCGCGGGCTCCGCTGGCTGCGGTCGACCAGTTACGACTTGCACGTTGCTCGAACGGTGACACAGTTTCGTTTGGATTTGAGGTTGATCGCCGGTCGGCTCGAGAGATTCGTCGGTCCGCGCCTGAGCTTTTCCGGACCAGCGATTGGCATGCGGGTGGCAATCGGGTTTTGCGAATTAATCTTCGTGTCGGCACTTATGCAGGCAGGCCTCGCGCTGCTGATGGCTTACCACTTTCATCGCGCCACCACGCTGGGCGTGCTAGCAAACCTCGCTGTAATTCCGCTCACTGGAATACTCATGCCTTCTGCGGCTGCCGCTGTCGCGTTGGGATATATCTCGCCGGCGCTTGCCCATCCCGCCGTTTGGGTCTCCGGCCTCGCTTTAGGTGGAATCACCGGGACGGTCCACTCGCTTGGGGGGGCCCACCTGGTGGGAGCATCCGTCGCTGACATGAGGGTGGCTATGCCTTCGACGGCCATGATCGTGGTCTCGCTTGCAACGCTCGCTGCCGCCATTTTTCTTGTGAGGCGATCGCGATGGTTTGCGTTTGGTTCGGTGTGCGCCGTGTTTGCCGTCGCAATCTGGATTGCATTTGTTCCCTCTCGCCCGCGCTTCCGCAAAGGTGCGATGGAGATGACGGCGATTGATGTTGGGCAAGGTGATTCCATTCTTCTTGTCACCCCCGAAGGTCGCACGATTCTTGTGGATGCCGGGGGACTACCGCAGTGGATGCATTCTGATTTTGATCTTGGGGAACAGGTGGTTTCGTCATACTTGTGGAATCGCGGCATTCAACGTCTTGATGCTGTCGCCATTACCCATCCCCATGCGGACCATCTTGGCGGCATGCCGGCGGTCATTGCGAATTTTCATCCGCGGGAGTTGTGGCTGAGTATCGACAAACCGGTGGGCGCGCTGGCCTCGATCGTTGCGCAGGCTCAAAGGGCGGGTATGAAAACGCTTGTCAAGAAAGAGGGGGATCAATTGGATTGGGGCGGCGTGCATTTTGAGATGCTCGCTCCAGGACGCGATCAGATTACTGGGTCGATGCGTCCGAACGATGATTGCCTGGTGTTTACCGTTCGTTTTGGGCAGACGACCGCTCTGCTTGAAGGCGATGCTGAGAAGGCGGCCGAGCGGCGGATCGTGGAAGAGCATCCTGAAGCGATGTTACTCAAAGTTGCGCATCATGGAAGCGCAAGCGGGACTTCGGCTGATTTGTTAGCCACAGTGCATCCGCGGTACGCGGTGATTTCAGTGGGGACGCGCAACAACTATGGGCATCCCCGTATCGAGGTGCTTCAGCGGTTGCAGGCGGCGGGAGTGAAAACCTTTCGGACGGACGAAGAGGGAGCGGTTAGTTTTTATCTCGACGGCAAGTCGGTTATTCCTGAAACCTTGCACTAGATCAGACCGAAGACCGAATTCTCATCCTTCAGCGTAGCGAAGGAATCGCACCTTAGCGGCAGCGGCGTTGCATAGGTCTTTTCACTTCGATGAAACTCGTATTCTGTAGGGCAGAGCCAGCTTTTCTATGAGGCGATTTCGGCGGATTCATTGCCCAGGGGTGGGAGCTGGCGACGGGCTTCAATGACCCGTTTTGCTTCGGCTTCGTCTATTTCCCGTACTAACAGCATCGTGCCACCGATGCCGGGGAACGTGTCCTGCACTAAATCGATCGACTTCAGGTCCGACTCTATTCCCGCGGATGCTAGCAAACCTTGAACGAGGATGGCCTCGCTTTCCCGCTCGGTATCGAACACCTTGACAAGCTTTTCGTCGGGCTGGGGTTCGGGCGCGATCGACTCTTCCATGTAACCTCCAAATATGGCGTCTCTTACAGATTACGGCAGTCGCGAGCAATCTGTCCTCGCCGTTTTGCAGCGTAATCTCTTCAGATGCTGATTGTGCCGGAGAAGCAGTCAGGAAGAAGCCGTCGAATGACGGAAACAAGTTCTGCCGCAACCGCCAGCAATGGGCTCGACATCCAATAACAGGTCAAGTCGGCCTGCATTTTCGTCGCCTTGATGCCCGGGTATCGTTCGGGTAGAAGAGAGCAAAAGGAGAAGTATGGATGCTCAAGGGGCGGGGCACGACGCGGTTCGAGAAGGGGAGAAACTTGAGGACGAAGATGAAGTACTCGATGAGGCCCGTAAGCTTCGCCGATTGCAGGTCATGATGAGCATGGTCATGTCGGTGATCAGCCAGGACCCCGACTTGACTCTCGAAGAAGCGGCGGAGATGTCGGCCAATGCCAGAAAAGCGGCGCTCGCTATGTTTCCTGATAAAGCGCTTGCTTATGACATCCTCTGGCGTCCGCGGCTCAAACGGCTGATGAACGAGCGCTTTCGATTGCAGTAAGTCATGGCAAGGAGTCATGGCAAGTACCTCTTACCAGTGTGGTGCCGACTCGCTTTGTTCAGTTGACAGTTTGCAGCTTCCGCATAAGCTTGGATGACGCCGTAGTCCGGATGAGGCCATTCAATGCGAAAGTCCGCGTTCCTCGAGTTTTTCTGCCTCTCCTTTCTCGCATTAAGTTGCAGCTACCGTTTGTCGGCCCAGGATCCTACGAAAGCCGAGCCTACCCACTACAAATTGGCTTTCGAAAACGAATATGTTCAGGTCGTAAACGTTCACTATGGGCCGCATGAAAAGTCGAACCTGCATGCACACCCTGGTGGAGTAGTCGTCGTACTTACATCCGGACATCTGCGTTTCACCGACGAGAATGGGAAGACGCAGGATGTATTGGCGAAACCGGGCGAAGCGCGCTGGTTCCCGCCATTTAAACATCGGGTCGAAAATCTTGGCGACACAGCATATAGCGCGGTCTATATCGGCATCAAAAACAAGAAGCTTGCCACTGAGGCCATCGCCAGCTCGGAGCATTTGAAGCTCGACGAACAAACTAAAGTCTTGTTGACCCAGGCGTTGTTGGTGGCGGCGCTCCAGCCGGATTCCGGACAACCTCCCTCGAAATAGATCCGCTCAGTTCTCGATTCGCTGCAAACGAAAAAAAAGAGTTCCAAAGCTCAGCCTCGCTCGCATTTGTACGGGCGTGTGTTCGGTATCGTCTGAGTACCAAATCCACAGCTTGCCTTTCGATTGCAGAGAGCCGGAGATGGTTTCGGCGGCGACGAGAATAGTGGAGAAGTTTCCGGCTGGAACCTTGATGTGTTCGCGCTTTTCTACGGTGGCGCGAATGGTGGCAGTCTTACCATCGCTTACGGGAAACTCGTACGCGTCGCCAATCTGGAGCGGAAGAGACTGCAAATAATAGAAACCTGTGAGCACGTCGCTCGCGCACAAGGGCAAGTCGCTCTCCACATGCTTCTTCTCGCTGGTTCTCAAATTTGTTTCGTCGAGAAAACTCTTTTTAGTTTCGTAATTGAAGTGGATGGCGGTCTCGCGCTTATGCGAGCCCTCCTCACTGTGCTTGGTGATCGATTGCGAGCAGAATGTCTGCGGATCGAAACGCGATTCAAAGCGATCGCGCACCGGGAACAGCATGTTCACAGCGCCAGAGGAGACGGCTGACGCGACGATTTTGCGGCTCTGGCCGTCTCTCTCCATGCGAATGACGCCGGTTCCAGCGACGAGCCTGTGCCATTCCGCGGAGAAGGTATAAATGCGGTTATCGGGAAAATGATAGCGGGCTGGAGGCGGCGAAATCTTGCCGGACGGAATCATCGGAGGCGACGGACTTTCCTGCCCGGCTAGGGCCGCCACGATTCCAAAAACAAACACCGCATAGCGCAAAGGATTTTTGCGGAAATCTGGCGCCGGATTCACCATACCTAAACGCAGACTACCACAGGCGCTTTAGGAGAAGCTTAGCCACCAGCACGCCCAGCATGGCGGCCGATCCTAGACTTGCTTCGTACTCGCGGTGCTTCCAATAACGAGCGGAGGAGTAGGCGCCTTGCGCTGTTCCAAAGCGGGTGAAGCGGGGGAACAAGCGCGGTACGTTGCGGGCGTATTCGTCGTAGTCGGCAAAGGTCTTTCGCAGATAGGCTTCTTCCCCAGAAATTACCGGGATGTAGATGATCGCGAACATCAGCGTCATGATGATAACGATCCACCAACTGCGGGCGGCGAGGGCGAAGCCCGCAGCCATCATGATCGAGCCGAGGTAAAGTGGATTGCGCGTGTAGGCATAGGGGCCGCTGGTCGTGAGCTCTTTGTCTTTTTGCACGTGGCCGGAAGCCAGACCGCGCAGCGCCAGGCCCGGCAATAGAACGAATGATCCAAAGAGGATCGAAAATGGAGTGGGCTTTGATACCCAGATATAAACCACGGCGAACAAAAATCCGAGAGGGATGCGTATGCGTCTCGCTATTCGGGACCAATTCCTTGGGGCTTGATGCGGAATCGGAGCGGGTTGTGAAAGATCCGTCATCGATCTAACCCGCTCAATTTTCTGGCAGCCTCTACCACTTCTTTTACCGGGATTTCCATCAGACCTTGTTCTGGCTCACGATGGCGACTGTGGTCAGTAACACTGGCGGGGCTGCGCAGGACGATTGCGGGTGTGTCGAAAGGACCGTTGCGCGCCGGGTTTGTTGGGCCGAAGATGGCGACGACTGGAATTTTCAGCGCCGCAGCTAAGTGCATTGGTCCGGTATCGCTCCCGATAAAAAGATTTGCGCGGCGAGTAAGGGCGATCAACTCCGAAATTGAACAGCTGATCTTTTTTGCCGCCCCTGAACTTGCGGTTATAACGGAAGCGGCTAAATCTTCTTCACCCGGGCCGCAATTTACGAGAGAGATCAGATTATCTTCCGCTAATTCCCGGGCCACTTCTCCGTAGCGTTGCGCCGGCCATCTCTTCGCGCCCCAACCGGCACCAGGATTGAGAATCGCGAAGCGGGCTGTGCCGGAGAGCAGCGAATCCACTTTTGCTTCGGCCACCGGATCCACGGGAAGCAGAACGGAACCACTGCTGGGCACGGTAGGCACGATCGCCCTAACAAGATCGAAGCCTTGCTCGATTACGTGATCACAATCGTTGACCTTTATTTTGCGCGAGTAAAACATGCTGGCGGCATTTTCTCGCGGATGAGCGCTTCCGAAAACGACGGGCGCGCCTGCCCATTTGGATAACAAGCCGGATCGAATCGCCCCCTGAAGATCGATGACCGCGTCGTAGGAAACTTCGCGCAGCTCACTTCTGCGTGCGCCAATTTGCTGCCAGGTGTTGAACGACAGCATCGACCGGCGCCAAACCTTGGTCTCGACCGTATGAACGCGATCGACGAGCGGCCGCTCTAGCGAACGAGGGCCAGAGCGTGCGTCGTCTCTGGTGCATAAAAGTTCGGCCCATCGTTCTTCAATCAGCCATCCAAGTTTAATGTGTGGTAGCGCTTGACGTAACGCAGTCATTGCCGGGAGCGCGTGAATCACGTCGCCCATGGCGCTGAGACGCACAACAAGCAGACTCTCAACCTCATGGGGATTGCGTTTGATCACGAGGAACGCGACCCGAGCTTACTGAGTGCGTGGATGATTTCGGTGGCGGAGTGATCTTTTGGATCACCGACAATCACGACTCGCCCGCCACAGGCTTCGACCTCATCGCGTTCCGGAACATTTTCTTCCGTGTAGTCGGTGCCTTTTGCGTGAAAGTCGGGACGAATCTCGCGGATAAGCGCACGTACGTCTTTTTCTGGGAAGATGACGACTGCGTCGACATCCGAGAGTGAGGCCAGAATTTCCGCGCGCTCTTCGGCGGGCATCACCGGCCGGCCTTCTCCCTTTAAACTGCGCACAGAATCGTCGGAGTTTATGGCTACCACCAACTTTGCCCCGATCAAATGCGCCGCGTGAAGATAGCGGACGTGCCCAACGTGAAGAACGTCGAAACAGCCGTTGGCCAAGGCAATACGATTGCCAGCATTTCGCCACTCTGAAACGCGGCGCTGCAATTCTTCGCGTGAAAGAATTTTGGAAGTTTGCGGTTCGTTCAATGGACTCCGGTTAATCGCGCAACTGCAAAAACATATTTTTTAGCTCAGAGATCCCGAGCGACCAAGGGCGCTTTATCCAGCGCTTCAAGCAACTCTTGTTGACTGACGGTAGCGGTGCCGCGCTTCATCACGACGATTCCCCCAGCATAGGTAGCGAGATGTGCGGCCTCTTCGGAAGTGGCTCCTGCCGCCAATGCGGCGGTGAAAGTCGCGATGACGGTGTCGCCGGCACCGGTGACGTCTACGACCTGGTCTGAACCGTAAATCGGAATATCGACCGGCTTATGGCGGCGAGGAAAAATCACCATGCCGTCTTTACCGCGCGTGATCAGCAGCGACTCCAATTTCATTTCTTCGACGATCTGCTCGGCGGCTGCGAAGAGTCGCTCACGGTTGTCGCCGATTGTGATCCCGAGTACCTCTTCCACTTCGGCTTCGTTTGGAGTCGCGGCGGTCACGCCAGAGAATTGCAGCATACGATGGCGTGAATCGAGCGTCACCGGTACTTTATCGAGTCCGCGCTTTTGGCGGATTAAATTCAGAAGCGTCGGAGTCGCCGCACCGTACCCATAATCGGAGACGAGCAGCGCGTCAGAAGCGCGGGTATATTCTCGCGCGGCGAGAACGAGTTCGCGTCGCAGATGTGGGTTCGGACCTTCCGCCGGTTCGCGATCGACGCGGACTACCTGCTGCCCGGCGGTGTGCGAGAACCCGGCGAGAATGCGGGTTTTGGTTACGGTGGTGTAACTCTTGTGTTTGAAAA
>JAYVCW010000313.1:0-2374 GCA_043749775.1 Acidobacteriaceae bacterium
CGTATCATACCTATACCATGATCATCATCCCAGCCATTGATCTGCGTGGAGGGCATTGCGTCCGGCTTACGCAGGGGCAAGCTTCCGCCGAAACGGTCTATTCCGAAAATCCTGTCATCGTCGCTAAACGATGGTATGACGAAGGTGCGGAGATGCTGCATGTCGTCAATCTGGACGCCGCGCTCGACCTCTTGGAGGTGTTGAACGTTGTTGTCGTTCGGATCAGGCTTCGAGTAGTTGGCCCGAGTAGCCGCGGAATTTCAGCGGGAGCTTTTGCCGCAATGATTCGGTGATCGCGCCCGCTTGGCGCTCGTAATCACGCTCGCCGCCGAAAACAACATCACTCTCGGCCCGCGAGTGGTGGTCAGCCGTCATCTCGGTGTCAAAACCGAGCACTTCTGACCCGGTGCCGATAAGTGCCGCCGAGTATGGCACGCCTGAAAAAACAGATTCGAGTATCGGCCTGACGGTCTCCTCATAAAATTTCGAGGCTAGTTCAAGGCCTGGAATAATGTCCTTCATGGCGCATTGATCGTAACCGTCGGCTAGGGCAACTGCCGCGATTTCTACAAAGTGCATGACGAGTGCAACACTACAATTGAATTCTGTCCGTTCAAACGTGCGGAGAACCCGATAAAATCAGGCAGGCAGTTCAGCAAGTACAACTGAATAGTTATTCTGTTGCATTAGACAACTTGTTTCTTTTCCGAAGTAGCTTCTTTAAGAGTGTCGTAAGCGGCTTTAACATTGTTGTGATAAATCATAGTAACTTTCTTCCCTAACTACAGGACAAAAGTTTGATAACCTTGCGCCAGGCAACAAGATCGAAGTGCTCAAGGTTCGTCACTAACCGGCACAACATATTGAGTCCGAGACGAAAGATGCTTTTGGGTGGATAACCATGCTTTTTGAGTTTCAGTTCTTTGACAGCAGCTTGCCACTGGCCAACAACAAAGGCCAAAGTGAAAGCGATGGCCAGTAACGCCAGTAAACGGGAGAGCCGCTCGGGGTCTTGAACGTGGGTGTCTTCCAAGTTAAAGCCCCGCGATTTCAAAGCTCCGAAGAGCGTCTCAATCCCCCAGCGATTTTTATATTCCTTGGCTGGCTCCATTGAATATTCCGCCGAAACCAGAATCAGATATTCGCCCGCGCCTAGGTAACAACCGCTCAAGTACAATTCCATTCCCCACATTTGGCGTGCTTCGGGAATGACTAACATTTGATCAACTCTGGTCGAGGCAAACAATCGCCAGGCGTGAACGAGCTTGCCGCGAGCGTTGCGCACCAGCGAGTCCTTCTTCAGGCGCATCTGGAATTTGATCCGGTGGAGTTTGAGAAAGCGAAACCATCGTTTACCGATAAACTCGCGATCGCCCAATAAACATTGGATATTTTGCGCACCGAATAGATCAATGAAGATCTCGATCAAGGTCTCTCGCTCAATCGTGTCTGAGTTGCCGGTCTTGGGCAGGACTAACCAGACGACCGGAAAACCGATCCCGCGATAAACGATCGAGAGCATCAAAATGTTGACGTCGGTGGCGCCGACTTTCCAATTCGTCCGATCCAGCGCCAGCGTGTACGGGCCTTCGACACCAAGCAGTTTGACGACAAAATGGGCCAACTCCGCATAAGGCAACTTGAAGTTGTGAAGGAAACGTTGGAGCCGTTTATAGTTCGACTCTTCTTTGGCGCGGCCGGAAAAGGCCGTCGCCAGGATCGAGAGATTGACGGTCTGCATCGCATAAAGTGCCAACAGAAAGCGCACCACAAATTTGATGCGGGCTTTGTTCCAAGGTAAATTCTCAAGCAGCGTTTGCTCAATCGAGCGAATGTCGAGGGTCATCGTGCGATCTCCTTTCAGTTTTGGTAGACCGAAAGTGTAATCGTACGATGGCCTTAGCCGTCAAGACCACAAGTCAGACTCATTTTTTGTCCTGTAGAGAAGGCGAGCTGTTTCGATGATCTCCGCCCAGTGGGTGAGAGCCACACTGAACGGGCCAGGGCTGACACGCCGCTTCTCAACCAGCCGTGTCGCTGCCTCGAATCGGCGCAAGCGGTTGGATGCCGAATCGGCGTTCTCCGCGCTTTCGATTTCGGCGGAGATGTCACGTAGATCTAGAAGGAGTTGCTTAGTCTCTTCAGGCAGCCTCTTCACCTCTGAAACCCAGTACAACTCTTTGCGGTAATTTCTCAGTAAAGACAGGGAACTGGCGGCTTTGGCTTGTTGCTCTGCTAGGAGAAGCAAGGCATGTTCGGCAACGGGAGATTGGAAACGATGCTCTGCGGTTTGATTAAGAGCCTCGCGCCCTAACTCTGGCGATGCATGGTACAAATCAGCAAGAAAATTCGCCAGCCCCGGTAGTGGCAAAAG
>JAYVCW010000314.1:0-3336 GCA_043749775.1 Acidobacteriaceae bacterium
CTGTGCCGGGAAGCAACGCCTCATCCGCCTGCTGGCCAAGGTCGGTCGTACCGCCCCCATCTGATCTGCTGCTCACTGTTGCTGCAAGCCTTTTCTGAACGGAAACGGTCGCGGATTGGCACTGTATCGAGACCAGCGTAACGACGATGTGTCCCTGACGCCTGAGTCAAGCCAGGACGCGAGATCGTTTCGGCGTGGATGAATTGTCAGGAGACAGTTGGCTTAGTCAGTCGCCAAAGGCCCTAACCCCTGCCGTGCGGTGACTTTCCAGCCATCCGCCCGTTTCACCCAAACATCGGTCATCAGGAATATTCCACTCCAGTCGGCGCTTCCGATCGTAGCGACTTGCCTTGATTTGACATGGGCAACCGCAACAGTGTCCGTGATTCTCCTGACCGCGATGGAAAGCCAGGTAAATTCCGTTGCGGAAAACGCGCCCGTTGCCTTGTCGAGCCATTCCGCTTTGTCAATCAGAACACCGGTAGCGCTCGTCAGAATAAAGTTTTCATCAAGAATATTTCTGCAGGTTTCAATATCTCTCTCAAGCCACGCTCGCATCCATGCTCGCTCCAAAGCCTCCACTTCTCGCGCTACCTCACCACTATCGATGTCGGGAAAAATCATGAAGCCTCCGAAAGCAGATGGTCTGTAGAAACGCCAGAAACAAGCCGAGCTGCGAATCTGTTTCGGCTTGAATGAATGGTCAGGCGCGATGGTAGACGAAGGGCGGAACGTTCAAGCGTCGAGCAAGTTGCCTGAAGCGGCGCGCCGGCTGCGAGGAACGGAATTTGGCCGAAGCGAAATCATTCGGGCGCGCCGCAAAAAACTCTCAGCGCAGACTGTCTGAACCAGGATGTCACTCGACAACCCGCCACGCGGACTTCCTCTTGCTGCATCAGGCGCTCAGGCAGATGCCTCGAATAATTTCATTGGTTGCGCGCACAACGCTGCATATCGAGCGAGGCGATGAGCGAAGAAAGAAGCTCACCGCGGCAAGACGCTGAAGCTGAAACGCTTTTCAGCGCTTGATGCCAATTTGAAGTCGAGCCCGCAGTGGCTTCGGCTTGAATGAACTGGTGGGCGCCTTGATCCGCGCCATCAAGAGCCTGAGTTCCAGATGTCGGCGACACACTTCCATGCGCCGCCGGATTCGCGACGCCAGACGGTGACGTAGCGACCAACGACAGTCATGGGTTTTCCGTCAGGCCCTGGAAATGTTGTCGTGTTCTGCCCCATCGTATAACCCATTGTGTTGTCCGCGCTCACTGAAGCTTGGTCGGGATGCCAACCGATACGGAACCCGGGAGTCGCGAGACTTTGCTGGACGAAGCTTCGGATTGCCAACTTTCCGTGGATAACGGGAGCTCCTGCCGGAGTTACCGTCGCATCTTCGCTCCAGAATGACACGATGCGTTCAGCGTCCTTGCCTTCGGACGCGATGGTTGCCCACTCGCGGTCCACACGGAGGAGCTCTGCCTTTCCATTATCAATGACGCCGACTGAGGCGCACCCGGCAGCCACGAGGGCGCAGAAAAGTGGTGCTGAGACCGTAAGCAATTTCATGAATTTCTCCCTTTTGTTTGGAGGAAGAGACGTCGATGGTGCCTGACGCCTGAATTAAGTCGAACCGCGAAGCGGCTTCGGCTTGAATGAATTGTTAGCTGCCTCGTAGTGCGTCCACATGCGCAGGACTTTGACTGTGCGCTTGGCTTCCAGAACTTGGTACACGAGACGATGCTGGATGTTGATACGGCGGGAGTACGCGCCCGCCAGATCTCCGACCAGCTTCTCGTAAGGAGGCGGCGTCTGTAACGGATTGTCCGTGAGTACCTGGAGCAGCGTTTGCGCTTTGTTTTTGAGGCCGGCAGAGGCGAGATTGCGTGCGTCTTTCTGAGCTTGCTTGATAAAGACAAGGCGCCAGGTCACCAATCCAGTTCCTCATTGCAGGCGTCCAGAGGCTCGGCCATACCGGCCTTGATGGACTCACGCATGCCGGGAACGGAAAGCAGGAACAGTGTCTCCTGAATAGCGGACCAGTCCTCGGCCGAGATCAGCACAGCGCTGCTGCGCTTGCCCGAAATGGTGATGGGTTCGTGCGACTCGGCAGCCTCATCCATAAGCCGGTAGAGGTTGGCGCGGGCTTCGCTAGCGGTGAGGGTCGTCATGGGGAGGCTCCTGCAAAGACAACAAAAGCGTACGATAAAGCGTACGCATATGCAACAGGGCTCGGTAGCAGCCAACGCCTGAATCAAGCCGAGACGCCTTTTTGGCGGCAATAGGAATGAGAAGTACTTTTGAACATTGCCGACACGAAGTGTGTTCGGCTTGAACGAATTGTCAGGCCTCTGGCTCTTTGTTGTCGAACTTTCTCTCAGCCTCAAGAAGGTGGCTGATCAGAACATGGGAGACGACGTTGATGCCGATACCACCGAACATTGCTGGCAGGAGGTAAAGCGCCAGGGAAATCTCGGAAAGGAATACTGCATCATCTGCCAATGAAGACGTGAGCTTGGCTAATGATGCAAGGCTCTGCAGGAGATATAGGTTTACGCCGGCAATGCCAACCAGAATAAAACCAAAAAGCAGAACTATTTTGCGCGAGATCGCGCGTTTTCTCAGGAGTTGTGCGTAGATCCAAAACGGGAGAACAATTGAAAAAATGATGAGGAGCCAGAACCTCACCTCAGTAAAAACGGTTGTGGTTACGAGTAAGTGCATTTCAGAGGTCCAACGCCTGAATTAAGCCGAGCCATGTAGCGGCTTCGGCTTGAATGGATAGTTAGGGGCGATCCATCACGCGCCGCCGGCGTCCGCTGTGATATGAAAAGTATCGTCACGAATAGGATGCAGATCATGAACGTCCCCATTGCAGTTGCTCCTCGGATCAATCCCAAAGCCGCGCTCTGGGCTGCAATTATTGCGGGCATTGTCTTCATGATGCTGGAAATGATCATGGTGCCTCTTTTTATGGGAGGTAGTCCTTGGGGCCCACCGCGCATGATCGCTGCCATTGGCATGGGAAAAGGTGTGTTGCCTCCGCCCGCGACCTTTGATGCCGGCATCATGATGGTGGCGATGTTGATCCATTTCGTACTGTCGGTGATCCTTGCTTTCTTATTCGCATTTATTGCTCGCGGGCGCGCGGTCGGCATGGCAACGTTGCTTGGCGCCGCCTTCGGGCTGATGGTGTACCTAGTCAGTTTTTACGGGATGACCGCAGTATTTCCGTGGTTTGCCATGGGCCGAGGTTGGATTGGAGTCTTCGCGCATATGGTCTACGGTGCTGTGCTGGGCTGGGTCTACGCATCGGTGGCCCGGAAAACTCGCCGAGTCTCT
>JAYVCW010000315.1:0-6017 GCA_043749775.1 Acidobacteriaceae bacterium
GAGCAATTTCCTACGCCTCTGGTTTCAGGGAGCCGCCATGTGCGTAAACACTCGTTTTCTAGTCACTTTCGTAACCCTTCCCCCTATGACTGGGGCTTCAATCTCATAGCACCAGGGATATGATGGGGACAGCTTTCAGAATGTCCGGCAACTTTCAAGTTTTTGTGAGGCAGGCACCGGTTCGTGTCCAATCAAAATAAACCAGAGATTTACGTTGCATGGAAAACGGTGACCTACCGCAGCGTCGTTATGGCGTTGATGGCGGTCGCAGTCATATTTGTATTCTTGATTCATTTGGCTTTCCCGGCGTTTACCGATTCAACTGTGAAACATGTTAGCCATTTTGCATCTTTGTTTCTTGAAAGAGTTGCAGGCCTTGCGCCCCCAATTAAAGGCTCGACTCCGATTTCACAGCAGGCTCACTTCACCGCGCTTGATGGCACGATTCGGGTTCGAAAAGGTAGTGGCAATACTTGGATCGCCGCCAATTACAACGTTCCGCTCGAGAAGGGTGACGTGGTTCAGACCGGCGCCGAGGGCATGGCAAAAATCGTTTTCAATGACGGCACGAACTACACCGTCAAGCAAGACTCGCTGATTGTGATCGAAGAGAACTCGGCGAACGACCGGCAGCAGACGAACGTATCCGTCGCGGTTACAACCGGAACCGTCGATTTAACCACCGCAACCTACGTTCAGGGTTCAAAGTCGCAGGTCATCGTAGATGGCGCAAAAGCTTCGTTGGCCCCTGATTCGTCGGCCATGGTGCAAAACAATCCGAAGGAAGATCGCCACGAAATCTTGCTGACTAAAGGTAGCGGCGAGGTCGAGCGCAATGGCGAAAAAGCTCACCTCTCCAACTGGGAGAAAGTCACCTTCCAAAGCGAATCGAAGAGCATGCAGCGCGTCAAAGAAATCGGGCCGCCCTCCCCCCTCACCCCTGGCAACATGATGCCGGTATTCGTGAATGCGGGCGAGAAAGCGAAGGAGGTCGAATTTGCCTGGTCGGCGATGGCGAATGCGGCCGGATATCGTTTACGAATTTCCCACAATCCCTATTTCTCTTCTGTGCTGCTCGACAAGAAAGTCGATTCCGCCAGCGTCGTCGTCACGGGGCTCCCCGTCGGAGCCTATTATTGGTCTATCCAGTCTTACGACGCGACTGGAAAACAATCCGTTGAAAGCGAGAAGAACCGCTTCACGATTGTCGCGAAAAGCAAAGAAAAGATAAATCTGGCTTTAGCCATTGATCCTTTCGTTCAGCACGGGCATGTGATCGAAGTGAAAGGCACGACCGAGGGAGGGGCCCGCGTGATGGTTAATGGGAAGGAAGTTCCTATCATCGGCGACGACGGAACCTTCCACTACTTCACGCCGCCGCTGCCGAACGGGGAAAACCTGATCACCGTCACGGCGCAGAACGCGAGAGGCGGAGTCAATACTCATCAGGAAAGGGTCGTAATCCAGTAGAGCTTGCTTTGAGTTTGAACCCTGAATTTGCTTGAAGAGTGACCAGAAACATGTGCCTTAGTAACAACCGGCGATAGGCAACATGCAAGTAGAATAGGGCACACAAGTGAATCGCAAACGAGAGTTGAACCGTAAGCACTGAGTGGAAAGCGAAAAGGTGCCCGCCAGTTTGGGCGAGACGAAATTCAAGAAGAGAGACGTATCAGTCATGTCCAAGAACGGTTTTCATAACGGCAATTCGCGTTCGCACAATCTGCGTTCGCTCTTCAGCATGTTTTCGAGCGATCTCGCCATCGATCTCGGGACCGCCAACACCCTCGTGTACGCGCGCGGCAAAGGCATCGTCGTCAACGAGCCCTCGATCGTCGCCCTCAACAAGAACACCAATGAAGTTGAGGCCGTCGGCAAAGAGGCGAAAGAGATGCTCGGCCGCACGCCGGGCAACATCGTCGCCATCAAGCCCATGAAGGATGGCGTCATCGCCGACTTCAAAGTGACCGAGAAAATGTTGAATTATTTCATTCAGAAGGCCCATAACCGCAAGATGCTGGTGCATCCACGCATCGTCATCGGCGTGCCTTCCGAAATCACGCAGGTCGAAAAGCGCGCGGTTATGGATTCCGCCTATCGCGCCAAGGCAAGCGAAGTTCACCTCGTCGAGCAAGCAATGGTCGCTGCCATCGGCGCCGGGCTTCCCATCACCGAGCCGAGCGGCAACATGGTTGTCGACATCGGCGGCGGCACCACCGACATCGCCGTCATTTCTCTCAGCGGAATCGTCTATTCGCGCTCCGTGCGCATGGCCGGCAATCAGATGGATGAGGCCATCATGAACTACCTCAAGCGGAAATATAACTTGCTCGTCGGCGAGCGCACCGCGGAGCAGATCAAGATGGAAATCGGCTCCGCCTATCCTCTCGACAAGCCGCTTACCATGGAAATTAAAGGCCGCAACCTGATTGAAGGCGTGCCCAAGACCATCACGGTTGACGACAGCGAAATTCGCGAGTCTTTAAGCGAATGCGTCTCCACTATCATGAACGCGATTCGAGTCGCCCTCGAGCGTACGCCGCCCGAGCTTTCCGCCGACATCAGCGACCGCGGCATCGTCTTGACGGGCGGCGGTGCCCTCATCAAGAATCTGGATAAGCGCATCCGCGAAGAAACGGGACTGCCCGTTTCCATTGCCGACGATCCGCTCTGCAGCGTTGTGCTCGGCACGGGCAAAATGCTCTCCGACTTCAAGCTGCTGCGCAAAATTTCGATCGAGTAATTGCCCAGGAAATTCGCAGTTTTACCGCCGCCGCTTCGATCAAGAGTCCTGGCGGCAGCGCGGGTACCTCAAACAGCTAAGAACCGCTTTTAAATACGAAGACCCGCTTTTAAAGACTTAAGACCCGTTTTTATGGAATCCGTCCTCGGACGCTACCGCAACCTGATCGTGCTCGTGGGAGTTCTATTCGCCCAGGTGCTCGGCTTGGCCGTGCAGGTCAAGCGCACGAACGATAGCGAGCCCACGCGCCTGATCCGGGTCTGGGTCGTAGGTACCGTCTCTCCCCTAGAAAAAGCTCTGGCGTGGGTGCAATTCTCAACCAGCAATGTCTGGCATAACTATTTTTACCTGCGCGGCGTGCGCGCCGAAAATCGCAGCCTCAAGGCTCAACTCGAGCGGATGAGTATCGACCAGGCCCGCCTCAGTCAGGATGCCGACCAGGCGCGGCGTCTGCAAGCTTTGCTCGGCTTCAAAGAAAAATTCGTTTCGCAAACCATGGCGGCCCAGGTCATCGGAGGCAGCGGCAGCGAGTCCTCGCACTCCGTCTACATCGATAAAGGCGACCGCGATCACATCAAGCCTGACATGGCAGTCATTACCGGCGACGGCGTTGTCGGAAAAGTGCTGCACGTTTATCACTCCTCTTCTCAGATTCTTCTAATCAACGATCAGAGCAGTGGAGTCGGCGCGCTTTTAGACAGGACCCGCACGCAGGGCATTCTGCACGGCACCGCAGCTGGCGAAACATCTCTCGATAAAGTCATGAGCGATGAAGCTGTCTCCGCCGGAGAATCGGTTCTGACGAGTGGTGGCGACGGAGTCTTCCCCAAAGGTTTGCTCGTAGGCCACGTGACAAAAGTTGGAACCGGCAGCGATGTTTTCCTGAATATTCGAGTTCGCCCCGCCGCCGATCTCAGCCGGCTGGAGGAAGTATTGGTCGTTACCAAAATCGATGAGCGGCAAGCGGAGCCCGAACAGGCCGGTGCCTCGTCGCGCGCAGTCGACATTCTTGCGGCGCGCTTGCCGAGCGTGCCCGCGAAAGTAGAAACGCCACAGAAGGACGGAACTGACTCCGCGGCCGCCGCGCCAAAATCTCCAGTCGCCAAGCCGAGCGACGGCGCAAACGCGAGCGCGCCCAAGCCCGCTGTACCGAAACCTTTAACACCCAAACCGATCGCGGAAGAAACGACCGCCCAGAAGTCCACACTCCCAGACGCTGATTCCGCGCCAACCGCTGCAAAGCCGCGAACCGTGCCGGCCTCCGCGACGCCGCGATCAAGTTTCGCCGCGCCATCGACATCAGCAACCTCTGCTTCGAAACCGGTTCCCACGCCGAAGCCGAAAGACGCCGTGCTGCCCACAAACAGAGCGACACCGCCACCGACCGGCGCGCAGGATAGCCCGCAATAGTGGCCATCACCTACACCTCCGGAGAGCAGGTAGAGGTCTACCGTTTTAGCCTGCCCGCGACCATCCTGATTCCGCTCGCCGCGATCTTTCTTCAGGCATTTTTGCCGCTGCGCGTTCCATTCTTTGCCATCTTCGATCTTCCTCTGCTGGTCACGATCGCCTTCGCAACCGCCCGCCGCAACCCCATGGCCGGGCTTTTCACCGGCGGCATCATCGGAATTATCCAGGACTCTCTAACGCCGCATCCCATCGGCCTCTTCGGAATCGCAAAAACCATCGTCGGCTTCGGCGCTTCATCGCTCGGAATCAAGATTGACGTAGAAAATATGGGCGCGCGTTTCTTGCTGACCATCTTCTTCTACGTCCTCCACGAAGTCGTCTATTTCGTCATCGGCCGCGGCCTGGTCGGCCTGCACATGGCCTGGAGTTGGCCTCACGAACTAGTCTCCGGCATAGCCAATGCCATTCTTGGCATCTTCATCTTCATGCTCTTAGACCGCCTGAAACAGCGCATCTAATTACCGCATCTAATTACAATGAGTGTGCGAGAGCATGAGTGCGAGCGACTCTCACGCCACACAAGACGGGCGAAGCCGCCATTCGCGATGCTCACGAAAACAAAGCCAACAGAAGTCGTCGCTCACCCAAGGTCTATCGATCGATAACACCAGATTCTGCGCTTTCCCGAGCCATACCCCGTTATATAGTGCTTTACTTCTCGATTCACCCCAAACTCTTACCTCGGATCGCAGCCCGCGTTGCGCTAAACTTCAATACGCTAGGCCGTATTCCGGCATCTTAGGGGCTCGATCGTAATCGTCGAATCGCTATTGCTGGAAAGTGAAAATACCGAACGCGGCAACACCGAACGCGGCAATACGACTTCGCTTTGGGGTGAAAGATGGCGTCTTCAGTCTGGTCGGGATACCTTACCTTCGGATTAATCTCCATGCCCGTGCGCTTGTTTTCCGGAGCGCGCAGCAGCGGCATCTCTTTCAACATGCTGCACCGTACCGATCATCAGCGCGTCAAGCAGCAGCTCTATTGCCCGGCGGATAACCAGGTCATCGAACGCTCCGACACCGTCAAAGGATATGAGTACCGCAAGGGCGAGTACATCATCATCGAGCCCGAAGAGATCAAGAAGATTGAGCCGAAGACAGCGAAGACGATGGAGATTCTCGAGTTCGTAAAATCCGACGAAGTCGATCCCGTCTACTTCGAATCTTCGTATTACATGATGCCAGAGGAAGCCGGCCGCCGCCCCTATGCGCTCCTGACCAAGGCGCTCGAAGAAAGCGAATACGTAGCCATCGCCAAACTCACCATGCACAACCGCGAGTACACCGTTTTCCTGCGTCCGCACAAAGGCGGGATGATGCTGCACACCATGTATTACGCGGAAGAAGTGAAAGAAGTGGAATCATTTGGCGCGCCCGACGTTCAGATTAAAGACGCGGAAATCAAAGTCGCGCACCAACTCATCGAAGCCCTGGCCGACAAGTGGGATCCCGAAAAATATCACGACACCTTCCAGGACAACCTGAAAAAACTCATCGAAACAAAACTCGAAGGCGGAGAAGTGCAGGCCGTCGAGCAACCGAAGAAGCTGGCCCCAGTCGTCGACTTGATGGCAGCCCTAAAAGAAAGCCTGGCTCAAACCAAGAAGCCCGCCGCCTCAGAGAAAGTAGCCGAACCTCGCGCCGAGCGCCAAACCAAAGCCCGCCGAGGCCGCGCCTGAAATCAATGTGGATGAAAGAGAAGCAGGGTGCCCCTCGATAAGAACGAAGGCGGTGTCAAGGGCATAAAAGTCCTAGGCAGTGCCAAGCACCGCTTTTTTGCCGCCAGAGAGGTTGAGGACCAA
>JAYVCW010000316.1:0-6117 GCA_043749775.1 Acidobacteriaceae bacterium
CTCTGAGATGGCTCGTCGTTTGGGAGTTGATAACTCTCCGGACGACGGGCAGTTATCAAATCTCAGACAAGTGGCTAGTTTGATGGAAACGATTCGCCATTTGGTCGAGGATTTTCCGATAGTAGTGCATAGCGGGTTCCGCACGGCGGTGGTTAATCGGGCGATTGGTGGCGTAGCGACGAGCGCGCACTGTTTAGGTTTGGCTTGCGACTTCACGTGTCCGTCCTTTGGGAAGCCGGAGGTTGTGGCGGCGAAAATCGTCGAGGCAGAAATCCAATATGACCAACTCATTCTTGAGTATGGATGGGTGCATGTCGGCTTGTCGCCAGAGGGCGGTCGACTACGCAACGAGAGCCTCACGAAGGCTTCTGCCAAATCGGCATATGGAATTGGAATCCGCTTTTAAGCTTAACTTGCACGCCCGCCATATCTGAGCGGTGGAGGTGTTACCAGGTGACAAATCTTAAACCATACTTGCCCACGATCATGCTGTTGCTATCAGCGCTCGGCAGCGCAGCAACTCCTGCGGTCACCGCCTTCTGGGCTAGCTACGCGAACGCGGCGGTTGTTATCGCGCCGCTAGCTATCATTTTGGCCCATTGGCTTCCATCGCCGATCGGACCCAAGTCGGAGCCAACTGAAAGCGCGGGACCGCAATGAGGATGTTGGCGGAGATACAGCCGGCTATTTGGAACACTTACGGCGCGGTCGCTACGGCATTCGTTGGATTTCTCATTCACGGGCTCCTTGCTTACGGAGCGGCTCAACGAACGGCAGGGCAGCGCGAACAGCAATATCTTTCCGATCAGGAGTGGAAGAAGGAACACTGCGCCCAAGCAAATCTTCGCGATGTGGCGATCGCTGCGCTTCAGGCAGTGAGTAACAGCAATGCGGCTACGGTCAGAGGAACTCAAGCTCAGCTTGTAGTTGTCCAGAGCGAACTGCATATCCTGCGCAATCGAGCTATGCGGATGGCGAGCTTGGAAGTCGCGCGCAAGTCTCCCAACACTTGAAGTGGTTTCAACTCTAAAACAATAGGAGTATTCATGAGAAAAGTTCAGCCTAACGGATTCATGGTCTCTATCGCGCTTATGCTCGCAATAGTCTGCAGTGGATGTTCAACCGCATGGATCGTGACTCTCGATTCTATTCTCGCGGCTGCAGCGCCTGCCTTAATCAATATTCTGCAGATCGTGGCGGTAGCTCAAGGGGCACCGTTGAACACTAGCCTGGTCACTAAAATCAATTCGGACGCGGGTGTCTTAAAAACGCTGGCCGCCGATTTCGCCAAAGCGTCATCTGCTTCAACGCCGGGAGTTTGCCAACAACTGCAAGCGGCGATTGGTGTTTACGCGGGCGATCAGCAGTTGGTGCTGCAAGCTGCGCAGGTTAACGACCCTAACACACAGATCAAAATTACCGCTTTGGTTGACTTAGTGGCTGGAACCGTCAGCGCAATTACGGCGGCGATTCCATCATGCCAAAACGTGGCTGCGCCTAGCGCTCGAAATCTTGCCGCGCCATTTCACATCAAGTCGTTCGTGCAAGATTATAATAAACTTCTCGTCGCCCGAACCGGAAACGATGCGGTGGATGCCGCTACCCCTGGACTTACCCTGCACCGTCATTCGGCGATTATCCGGATCGCTACGTTCGGTAGGCTTCGTTAAGCATGGACGAGCGGCACAGTCATAGCGATAAGGCGTGAGCGCCGTCCCGCGTCCGCAGTATTGCCGGCGCGGCGCTCACTTTATTTTTGAAGTTGGCTAGGATCGCTTTTCAACTTTGGCCCAGGAGTCTTTCAACGCGACCGTGCGGTTGAACACCAGGCTCCCTACTCTCGAATCAGGATCCACGCAAAAATAGCCAAGACGCTCGAACTGATAGCCCTCTCCGTTCATAGCACTTGCCAGAGAAGGCTCTAACTTTGCCTGCTTAATCACCTCCAGCGAATTGGGATTGATGTTCGCTGTGAAGTCACGCCCTTCCTCGGTCCGATCCGGATCTTCCACCGTAAAAAGCTTGTCGTAAAGGCGAACCTCGGCGTCCACTGCGTGTGGGGCTGACACCCAGTGAATGGTCGATTTCACTTTTCGTCCATCGGGCGAGTTCCCGCCGCGCGTCGCTGGGTCGTAAGTACAGTGCACTTCGACGATGTCGCCTTTTTCATTTTTTACGACCGACTGAGCGGTGATGAAGTAACCGTAGCGAAGCCGAACTTCGCGGCCCGGTGACAGGCGGTAGTAATGTTTCGGAGGAATTTCCCGAAAATCATCTTGCTCAATGTAGAGCACCTTCGAAAAAGGGACTGTCCGCTTGCCTGCGCTCTCATCTTCCGGGTTATTGACCGCATCGACCTGGTAGACATCTCCCTCCGGAAAATTATCGATAACAACTTTTAATGGGCGCAATACGGCCATCACTCGGGGTGCCCGTTTATTCAAATCTTCACGAATGAAGTGTTCGAGCATAGCAAGATCAAGAGTGCCATTGGTCTTTGAAACTCCAATTGCTCCACAAAAATTGCGTATTGATTGCCGGCTGTAACCTCTCCGCCGGATTCCGGAGAGAGTGGGCATTCTCGGATCATCCCACCCACTTACATATTTCTCCTGAACTAGCTTAAGAAGTTTGCGTTTGCTCAAGAGTGTAAAGGTAAGGTTCAGGCGATCGAACTCCATCTGCTGCGATGGGAAGATGCCGAGTTGCTGGATGAACCAGTTATACAGTGGGCGGTGGTCTTCAAACTCCAATGTGCAGACAGAGTGCGTAACACGTTCGATAGAGTCGGACTGGCCATGTGCGAAATCGTACATGGGATAAATGCACCATTTGCTTCCTGTGCGATGATGATCAGCGCGCAAGATTCGATACATAACGGGATCGCGCATGTTCAGGTTGGGCGATGCCATGTCAATCTTGGCGCGCAGGACTCGCGAGCCATCTGGAAACTCGCCTTTGCGCATGCGTTCAAAAAGATCCAAGTTTTCTTCTGCGTCGCGATTGCGAAAAGGGCTCTCTTTGCCTGGTTCGGTCAAGGTGCCCCGGTGTTTACGAATTTCATCCGCGCTTAAGTCGTCAACGTAGGCTTTTCCGTCTCTAATTAGTTTGACCGCCCAATCGTAGAGTTGATCGAAATAGTCAGAGGCATAGTGAAGACCGTCCCAGTTGAAACCCAGCCAATGAACGTCTTTGGTGATGGAGTCGACATACTCCTGCTCCTCTTTTTCTGGGTTCGTATCGTCAAAGCGCAGATTTGTCTTGCCGCCGAATTCCGCGGCCAACCCGAAGTTTAAGCAAATGGATTTGGCGTGGCCGATGTGGAGGTAGCCATTGGGCTCGGGCGGGAAGCGAGTCTGAATTGTTGCTTCGCCGAATTTTTTGGTTTTGAGATCTTCGATGACCGCAGCGCGAATGAAGTTGGACGGCCGCGACTCGTCGGGCTCTAAGTTTTTTCCATTGCTCATGCTGTTCATATTTTATAGGCGAATTGCCTGTTCCAGTGGGGCGTGACTTCCGAGGGCGTCCGCCGACGATAAAGATCGCTTGTTCGTTGGGCAACAGGGGGAACCCCTGCGCTAACCTAAAAACGCTTGCGGCCGTCAGTTCAATGAGCATGATAACCTGCGTTCTGCGGATTGCTGGTCCGACAAACTCATAAAGTATGGCAACTTGCGTTCAATGCGGTCGTAAACTTCCGGCATTTTCGTTCGGGAAAAAGCAGTGTGAGTGGTGCGTGCAATATCAAGCCGCGCAGCGTGGAGAGGTTTCACCCATCCAGCGAATCGAGACGCCCGGCTGGATGCACCGGCAAAACGCTTCAATGCTTTTTACTCAAGTAATTGTTGGAATTAACGCCGCCGTTTTTGTGGGTATGTTAGTTGCGGGCGTTCAGATGCTGGGCAATCCTTCGGCTGAAGATCTGGTTCGATTCGGGGCCAACTTTGGGCCGTATACGTTAAGCGGACAATGGTGGAGACTTCTCAGCTGCGTCTTCCTACACGGTGGACTGCTTCACATCGCTTTCAATATGTGGTGCCTGTGGGATTTGGGTCGACTGGCGGAGTCTATCTACGGTCACCTGATGTTCGCTGCTGTTTATCTCGTCACCGGGCTCACCTCGAGTCTCGCCAGCATCTTTTGGAATCCGTTTACCTTGAGCGTGGGGGCTTCTGGCGCGATCTTTGGTATCGCCGGCGCTTTGATCGCGGCATTCTATTTGGGCGAATTTTCGCTGCCCCGTGCTGCAATGAGCGGAATGCTGCGTAGCGTTATGTTGTTCGTCGGCTACAATCTTTTCTTTGGCGCTATCGTCGCTCGCACGGACAATGCCGCGCATGTAGGGGGTCTGTTGATGGGGCTCATCATGGGAGCTCTGATTGCGAAACTCGCTCCTCGGCAAGATGCGGTCGGGCGGCGAATCGCGATTTTGCTTTTTGGAGTGCTCTTGGTTTACTGCGGAGCGGTCTATCTACAGAGATCAGCACGCTCCGGGTTCCACCGGCAACTTGGCAGTCTTATCTTGCCGTGTATCAGACAGGAGTGTAACTCCGCAGTTTGTCGATCGCCTGATCGATCCTTGCTAACGTAGTTTGTTTTCCCAATACCTGCAAGGTTTCAAACAGCGGCGGCGCATGCTTACGTCCGCAGACAGCTACACGAACTGGCTGGAACATCTGCCCCGCCTTCACGCCTATTTCATGTGCCGCATTGCGAAGAGCTTGGTCCAGCGAATCATGTTCGAACTCCACTTGCGGCAGGACTTCGCGCGCCCGGTCGAGGACTTTTTGCGCCATGACGGTGTCTCCCTTTTGCGGAATCAGCTCGGCTGCATCGTAAGGGGGGAGTTGAGCCACGAAGAAAAAATCGGCGGCTGCAAGTACATCCCTTAGCAGTTTGATACGTTCACGAATCAGCGAAGTGATCGCATTCATTTTCTGTGGTGAGGGGTGGTAGCCGCCGGCTTGGACGAAGGGCGAAAGACGCGCGCTCAGTTCCTCGACCGGGAGAGCCCGAATGTGTTCCGCATTCAACCAGAGAGCTTTCGGATCGAATGTATCGTCTGGAGAAGCGGCTGGCTCTTTGAAATTTATGACTGCGTTGGAGCGGTTGATGCCCTCCAGAGTAAAGGCGTCAATTAGTTCCTGTTGTGTCATATTCTCTCGATCATCTTTTGGCGACCAACCCAGGAGGCAAAGAAAATTAATAAAGGCCTCCGCAAGAAATCCGGCGTCGCGATAGGTGGTGACGCTCACGACCGGGCCATGGCGACGCTTGGAAAGTTTCGAGCCATCGGGCGCAACTAAAAGTGGCAGATGTGCGAACCGAGGAATGCTCGAACCCGCAGCGGAGAAGATCAGTGCGTGTTTATAGGTATTAGAGAGATGGTCCTGTCCCCGGATGATGTGACTGATTCGCAGATCGATGTCATCCGCGCACGAAGCGAGGTGATAGGTGGGCATGCCATCTGAACGGAGAAGCGCGAAGTCTTCAATGTCGTCGGCTAGCTTGGATTGGTCACCGTAGACGGCGTCCGCAAAACGAACCAGTTCGCCCCGACCACGTGGCACGCGGTATCGCAGAGCGTAGGTTTCGCCTGCGGATGCCCTTCGGTCGCTCTCGGCTCGCGTGAGCTCGCGCATGCCGGGATTAAAAAGCCAGGTCTGATTCGCCCCGGACTTCTCCGTGTGCCCGGCATGGGCGGGCGTGAAGTCGCGATAGGCTAGATCTTTCTGGAAGATGGCCTCCGCGACCTGACGGTGCAAGGCCAGCCTTTCGGATTGCTTATATTCCTCGTCCCACGCAAGATTCAACCAGCGCAAACCCTCATAAATTGAACTTACTGAAGCGTCGGTATTGCGCTCAACGTCGGTGTCGTCGAGGCGGAGAATCATCGTACCGCCATTGCGCCGAGCGTACAGCCAATTGAAGATAAAAGTACGAGCGCTGCCTACGTGCAGAAATCCCGTCGGCGAGGGCGCGAAACGAACACGAAGCATAGCGTTTGAGTATAGCGACATTGGCAAATCGGCTCCATTGCATCATCTCTTTTCTCTCTTCGAGTTCGAAACAATTATGGCTCTGTGCAATCTTTCGCGGTAGACTGCCTGAACTCCA
>JAYVCW010000317.1:0-12417 GCA_043749775.1 Acidobacteriaceae bacterium
CGTTTCCCACATCCCCACACCCCCGGCTACGACGACGGGCACAGATCAAAAGACGCGTTACACTAACACTTCACTTGGTACAAAAAATCGGTCAGGTCATCCTACATAGGCGGATTCAGCGGAGCAGGCGGAATGCTGGTGCTTGGCAACAGAAAACTGGATCCTAAGGCGGATTACAACGGGGTCTTTGCCGATCCAGCGACGTTTGGGAAAAAGGTGCACTTGCTCTGGATGGGTGTCGGGACAAAAGAACCGGAGAGAATGCGTGCAGGACTTTTGAGACTGCACACTTCACTGCAGGAAGCGAACATCGAGCACGTTTTCTACGAATCGCCCGGGACAGACCACGAGTGGCAGACGTGGCGCCGCGATCTCAAAGACTTCGCGCCGAGACTCTTCTAGCCAAGCAGGCAATTTGGAGGGGACACGGTCGAGCCTCCGAGTAAGCGATTACCCTTCCTTATGGTTTTACACGTATATCGGGCAACCGGGCACCCTGCTGTTACTAAATCGATATAGTATTTTATGCAGTAATGCTTTTCTGCTTGACAAAGCTCAGTACTCCAAACGAAGCTGGTACCAACGTTTCATACTTGGCTTAGCTGTGTAGCCCAATACCCTAATTTTGAGCCTTCGCCATTCGGTGCTAAAGAGTTTGGTCTGAATCCGTGGCCTAAATCCAAGATTCAGTGACCTCTTGGCCGGACTCCATGAAACCGGAGGCCGGTAGTTCGAATCGCCGGGCTCGCCAATGCGAGTATGTCGGCACGGGATACTAAATCGATATAGAAAATTGATTTTGTGCTTGACAAGGCCAAGTGCTTCGAAGGAAAGTAGGGTCCGCGAACCATGCAACCTTGTCTGTTGTGTGCAGCTAATCTGTTTCGGAGAATGCCATGAAGCTTCTATCCACCCTCTCAAGATTTCAAAAGGTTTCGGCGCGAAACCGCGTGCCGCGATTTATCGCATTCACGGCCATAGCTTTTCTATTTGCCTCACTACAGGCGTTTGGACAAGACGCCACAATCGTAGGCACCGTTACCGATCCCTCAGGCGCGGTGATTGCTAACGCCAAGATCACCGCGACGAGTGCAGAAACGGGCGTAGCGCTCACCAGTACAACCAATGAGGCGGGCCAGTATGTGCTCCCAAGCGTTCACATTGGCCATTACGACGTTAAGGCCGAAGCGCAGGGACTCAAGATCGCGGAACAGAAAGGCGTGGTGCTCCAAATAGGCGACCGCACCCGCGTGGACTTCCAGATGCAGGTGGGTGCGATAACGGAGACCGTTACGGTTGAAGCCGCCGCCGTGCGTATCCAGAGTGAAAGCGGCGAACAGAGCAACCTGATCACCGGTAAGCAGATATCGGATCTCGCGGTCAACGGCACGAGCCTGTTCCAACTTGCTGCATTGACTCCCGGGGCATCGAGCGATATCACCAATTACAAGGATGTCCCCGTGGGTGGTGACACGAGCGTCAGCTTCAACGGCCAGCGCACTGCCCACAACGTGTTCATGGTGGACGGCGGCGAGAACTATGACCGCGGTTGCGGAGGCTGCGTAACCACGGCCCCTTCGAGCGAATCCATGGCAGAGTTCCGCCAATTGACTTCCAACTACGGCGCCGAATATGGCCTCTCTTCTGCCGGGACTATCACCATGGCCATCAAGTCCGGCACCAGCAAATTTCATGGTTCGGCATACGAAAACAACCGCAATGACGCCTTCGATGCTCGCAACTACTTCTTCCCGGCTCCGAACAAGAAGCAAGAATTGCGGATGAACATCTTCGGCTTCAATATCGGCGGCCCGGTGATCAAGAACCGGACGTTCTTCTTCTACAACATGGAGTGGCGCAAATACATCGACGGCGGAGGAACCAGCCAGACGGTCCCCAATACGGCAACCTACGGCGGAGATTTCAGCTCGCTTTCCACTCCGGTCATGGTTCCGAACGGAGTGGCATCTTCTGTTCTGTTCGCCAACTGCCCTGGCGGAGTTGCGCCAGTTGGCATCACGCCAGGCTCGCAATTCCCGGGTAACATAATCCCGTCCTGCATGATCAACCCGAACGCGACCGCGCTGCTCGGTACGGGCTTTTTACCGGCGCCGACCTCAGCCGGCCAGTTCGGTGTCGGAACCTTCGTAGGCGGCGCCAACACCCCGACGAATTTGAAAGAGGAGATCGTCCGCATCGACCACCGCTTCTCCGACAAATTCTCCGTGTTCGGTCACTACATCGCCGAGCAAATCGTCCAAGGCTACGCGACAGCGCAGTGGAGCGGCGACAACCTGCCTACGGTTGGAGACAACTTCAACAATCCTGCCCGTAGCTACGTGATTCATGCTACCCACACCATTAGCCCGACGCTTCTCAACGAAATCGCTTTCAACTACAACGGCAACAAGATCAATATCGTTCCGTATGCTTCTACCGGATTGACCAGCTTGGCTCTGCCCAGTTGCTCTGCACCATGCGACTTCAGCAAGTCCCGATTGTTCACGGGAACCAATGCCTTAAATCGCATGCCCAACATCGACCTAGGAAACCCAGTGGGCGCGAATTTCGAGATCTCAAGTTGGCCGTGGGTCAACCAAGCTGACGGTTACCAGGTCCGCGACGACGTCTCATGGACCAAGGGTGCGCACCAACTGAAGATGGGTGGAAGCTGGGCGCTCTATAAGAAGAAGCAGCAACTCTTCGGAACGACCCAGGGCGCGTTCAGTTTCGCGGGCAACGGAAACAGTAACCCGACGTACACTGGAGTTAGCTTCGCTGACTTCCTGCTTGGCACCGCCGGCGGGTACAGCGAGCTTGCCGTCCAGGACATCGGCATCTGGCCTAACGTTTCCTGGGGTGCTTATGTTCAAGACAACTGGCGTGCGAATAACAGACTGACCTTGAATCTCGGCCTGCGCTGGGATGGAGTGCCTCACGCGTACGAATCCAGCAATCGCATGGGGAACTTCTACCCGTCTCTTTACGATCCATCCAAGGCTGCCATACTGGATAGTAACGGGAACATCTGCAGCGCGGGCGATACTTTCACGAACGCGAACTGCACTGGCGCAGTAGATTCCCCTGGGCTCGGCACAAGCCCGAACCCGGTTCTTGCGGGCATTCCCTTGTACCTCAACGGCATCGGGGTCCCCGGGAAGAACGGCGTACCCAAAGGCCTCGTGAACAACCATTGGGCGACCTTCGGTCCGCGGCTTGGCTTTGCTTATGACCTCACCGGTAACGGCAAGACGGTCGTTCGCGGCGGGTTCTCCGTGATGTACGAACGCATTCAAGGCAATGACATGTACAACGCCGGTTCGAACATCCCGTTCAGTCTGAACGTTGGCCTGAACGGCGTGGAGCTCCAGAACCCGAACATCCTGCTTTCTACGGGTGCCGCGCCCACGTTCCAGACCGTTAAGGCGGCGAATATCACTGGCCTGGCTATCGGTAACTACAGGCCAACGACCAGCACCCAATACAGCGCTGGCGTTCAGCATTCGTTCGGTCCGCAGACGGTCCTGTCGGTCTCTTATGTTGGCAACTTGAACCGCCATCTGAGCGACTATCGCGAACTTAACCTGCCTTCGCTGGCTGAGCTCCCTGCCGTAGATTCAGGCACTACTCCATGGCAGTCGGCGACAAGCATTCCATACAAGGGGTTCAGAAGCCTCAACATGGCGCAGAACGAAGCCAACGGCCACTACAACTCCCTGCAGGTTGACTTGAACTCGCAAGCCACCAAGGACCTGCAGCTTCGCGCTTACTATACCCTTTCAAGGTCCATCGATCCATCCACCGGTGGCAGCGGTCAGGACTTGAACGGCGTAACCAACCCGTACGCAGGCTGGCGGTATGATCTTGGGCCGAGCCTTTTCGACCGGCTCCACAATTTCTCCGCCAACTTCATCTACAGCATCCCGGTGCTCCGCAACAGCTCGAGCCGTATGTTGAAGTCCACGCTCGGTGGCTGGCAGATCTCGGGTATCGTTACAATCGAGTCTGGCTTGCCAATCAACATCGGCGGAGGTAGTGGCGATGTCGTTGGGAACGGCAACCGGCCTGACTTGAACGGCAAGATCGCCTATATGCATAAGCCGGTCGCGTCGACAGACCCGTTCCAGCACATCCAGTACTACGACACCTCGGTCTTTACCGCTAGCGCGCCTGGCACTTGGGGCAATCTCGGCCACAACGCTCTGCGTGGACCGGGTCGCGACAACTGGAACATCTCTGTGTTCAAGACCTTTGCCTTCACAGAGGCTAGCGGCTTCCAGCTTCGCCTGGAAACCTTCAACACCTTCAACCATACGCAGTTCCAGAACGTCGACAACGGTTTCAACGACAGCCGTTGGGGTCAGTTCACGTCAGCCTACCCGGCGAGAATTGTCCAGCTCGGTGGGAAGTTTTACTTCTAAACCAAACGTGACCCTCGTCCCGCTCGCGCCAACCGCGAGCGGGACGACAGGGGGACGACAAAACCTCAAGTCTTCATCTGCTCGCATCGAACCCAGGTGCGAGCATTTTTATTGAAGGATGTCCAAGCGGGTCTAGGCAGTGGCTCGCGGGTGAGGGCCTGGGAGAAGCTGAGGAGAGCATCGGAAACTTTGCTGCCGGACCAAGGGAAGCAAAAATGGGTGTACGGTATACAGCTTGAGGTTGCATCCTCGGATACAAGTGCGCTGCCGCGGTCAGCTGCGGGCTTCTAGGCCACGGCTTCATCGGGATAGGCCGGATCGAGATCGTTGGGGGATCCGGGACGGAACCCTGACTTCCTTCCCGGGATGGTCGGTACGCCGTGAAACCTGACACGGCAAATCTGAGATTACTGTCCTGAGGACTCGGCGGCGGCGAACACGTAGGTCGTCAGGTTATACAACTTGATATTCACACGCTCGCACACAAGCGCGATGCCGCCGTCAGCCGCGGGCTGGAGTGCCACGTTTTTCATCCGGACAGGGCGGCTCGAGATGGTGGGAGTGTCCGGGATCGCGCTCCGACTCGCTTCTGAGTCACCTCCCGGAATCGGTCGGGACATCGGGGAGGAACCCGACTGGTTGGGTCCACTCAAGGTCCTAGAGTCCGGATCGGGAGATTCGTACGGCAGATTCGGCATTGCCTGCCCGGTCGTGGGGTAATACAAGGGCATCAGGTAAGCGTTGAGGGGAGCCCATCCGCCATTCCAGGTTACTGAGTTCATGCGGATCGCGAGCCGCGATCGATCGTTCCCCCTCTTCGATTCGGATTCGACAACCACCCCAGATGCGACCGCGTTCTTGGGGATTAGCGCGCCATTAAACCGAGTGGCGGTCGCAAGTTTTCCTTGAACTTTAGTTCCCGCTGGGGTTTTTCCGGCTTCGACGGTTTGCTGCAGAACCACTGGGAACTCGCGCAAGACAGGGGAAGGGGAAGCCGGGGGCTTCTGCTGGCCAATCGAAGCCGCAGAGCAAAACACCAGTATTGCTCCTTGTACGACTAACCTTCGCCTGACCATCGGGTTTCCTCCCTTGCACTATTGCACGAGAGAAGTATACCCGCAGGCCGTCACACTTGGGCCGAATGAATGGATTTGTGGCAGAGAAAAGGCTTCGCAGATACCGAAAAAGCCGGTTCAGCTGTTCAGCGAATTAAAGCAACTGAAGGAAAATAGTAGCACTGCTGTGCATTATCATTGAATGCGGGCGGTCAATCCTACTTTGCGCGGCGATTACCTCAAGATTATTGTCGTAACGGTAGTGATCTCCTTTTGGCTCGACGCGCAGACTCCGCAGAATGCCCGCTCCCTCGACCAGCAAGGTAAATTCGCCGAAGCGGCGGAAGCGTGGCGTGCAGTAACGAAGGCGAATCCGCACGACGCTCTCGCTTTCGCCAGCCTCGGGCTCGATCTTGCCAGGCAGCAGAAGTATGTCGAGGCCGTTAGTGCTTATCGCAAAGCATCCGCGATCAATCCCAAGCTCCCAGGCTTACAACTGAACTTGGGTCTCGCGCAATTCAAGCAAGGCCATTTTGAAGCGGCAATTGCGCCCTTGAAGCTCGCTGCTGCGGCTGACAAACCCGGTGTGCAGGCGCGCACCCTGCTAGGCATGGCGTACTACGGCGCCTCGCGCTTCAAAGAAGCCGAACAGTCTCTCAGGCCGCTGGTTGAAGCTGATCCGAGCAACCTGGAACTTCGACAAGTGCTCGCACAAGGCTGTTTGGGCGCGAAGGACTATCCCTGTGCGCTGGCTGAGTTCCGAGCAATTTTGGAGCAGAATCCTGACTCGCCTGCGGTCCACATTCTCCTCGGCGAGGCGCTGGACGCTCAGTCCGAGACTGAACAGGCGGTCACCGAGTTCCAGGCGGCAGAGCGGCTAGATCCGCACCTGCCGGATGTTCACTTCGGGCTGGGGTATCTTTTTTGGAAGCGCCGAATGTTTGAGGATGCCCGACGCGAGTTCGAAGCTGAGCTGGTGCTAAATCCTACTAATGAGCAAGCGCTCGCATACCTCGGCGATGTCGAACTTCAGACCAAGCACCTGGAACGCGCGGAGTCACTGTTGCGGCAGTCCACTGAGGGTTCTAAAACGTTTCGCATCGCCTATCTCGATCTCGCGCAACTGGCGGTGCTCCAGAAAAAATACGACGACGCGATCAGGGCGCTGCGGCACGCGATAGCCATGGACCCCAGTCAGCCGGACGCACATTACCGCTTAGGGCGCATCTACCAGTCATTGGGAAGAACCGCGGAAGCGGAGGCGCAGTTTGCAAAAACCCGCGAGCTGCATCAAAAATCCGACGATGCCGCCGTTTTCAAATTGCCTGCACCGCCGCGACCCTAGCCCGTCAGGAACGATGCGGTCCGGCGGTTGAAGAGTGCCCTGGCACGGCAAAGGGCGAGGCCGCAACCAGATCACTTCGAAGATTCTTTGTAAGAGCGAAGATTGACTGAGTTGAGGTTAAGTGGCCCCGGGCCGAATCGTCAAGTTGTCTCGGTTCCAAATTCGGGCGAATCTCTATGCCCCAGTTCTCGGTCCCAATCTACCAAACGTGCTTATCGGCACCTCTCTTACCTTCTAAGGAAACAGCTCCGAATGGTGCCTGCTCCGCCTCGATCAACGTCAGCGTAAACGGCGATTCGATCATGCCTTTTCTCAGAACCTCGGGCCCAAGACAGGAGGACGTCACCCGGCAACAAGCCGGCGACTTCGGCGGCGGAGCGCGGCAAGACCTTCTGGACGACGATCCCGGCCAGGGGTTCTCCCCAGGCGCTCATTGCAAAGACGAAGAACATCACTGCAGGCACTAACCGCTTCCAAAGCTTCACAGTATTCAGCCTACGTCCTCTGATCGGGATACAACGGCAGTTCAATCCATCACTCTGAGGTTTGTCTGTTGCGGGATTGGAGGTCGATCCGAATGGTCCTGACCGGGGAACGCTATTGCTGGATGACTGGGGTGTCCGCCGCGCAGCACTCGACAAATGGATGGAACAGCAGCCAACGCCCCAACTGGTTTTCGTGCGCTACATGCGCTGGCATAACGTCAACCATAACGTCAACAGTGAATGGGTGTACAACCATGCGGACATTGTGCACGCGCACGTAATCTGGGCGGGCGAACCTGGGAGCGGACCATAACAAGCTGCTGTTAAACCTGCTGCCAGACAGGACAGCGTGGCTCCTGGACGCCGATGTTGGTAATCCGCAGCTTGCACCCTACGCGGACGCGATCAACCCGCCCCCGCCGTCTTCGCCTTTCGGCAGGCCGCGAACCGCCGAACCGGACGAGCAGTCAAACTGGTGAAGACAAGACGCGACTGCGCAAGCACGGTGCGGGCAATTCTGAAGCGCATTCTCGGGGAGTTTCTTACGGTGTTGAGGCCCAATCAGAGCTTTGGGGTATCTCTATGAGTCGGAGCACAAAGTGGAGCACAACAACTGCCGAATGAGAGCTATCGAGTCCGACTTGCGGGCTTCGACTACGACTGTAAGTACTTGAAAACGAGTGAGGGCGGCGAGAGCGATCCATTTGCTAAACCGTTATACGGGCTAATACCTGTATCGAGGGTTCGAATCCAGCTCTCTCCGCCACGCAGTCTGAACTGCAGAGAAAATTTCCACATCTTTTCCGGAATCTCTCAAGTAATGCCCGTATTTCGCGAAAATTGCCTCTCAAAGTGGACTGGAGAGAACGGACTGCCGAGGACGTTGAGCCGTTTCGTAGCGTCTTTTCTCCGCCGCGCGAAACTGTAGTCCGACTCCCAAAACTCACGCGGGCGAACCCTAGGCGATCACAAACCGAACGCCTTGCGAACGTCTTCTACAGACGGGATCATCTACAGATCTAAGAGTCGTTCATTAAAGACTGCTTTCGGCCGCTTTTTATTTTAGTTTAGCTGCCACTGCTTGCTTCCTTTCCTTTTGAAGAGGGCTGCGATTTTCCGATTTGGGCTCAGACTCAACGCCTTGCGCGGACTGGGTACCAAAGACGGCCAAATGAGGGTTGTTAGAAAAGGTGTTCAAATACTGCACTATTCGGGCCGTATAAACATTGTGTTCCTGCCTCGAGGTCTCCGACGTTAGAAAGGTGTAGTTAACTAATATGGGATTTCACCGTGGCTTCCTCCGCACACCCGATGTGGCTGCCAAACACACACTCGATGCATCTTTGCGCGTTTCTAAAGGCGAATAGCAAGCTCCTGAAAAGTTTGATTTGACTTTTCCAGGAGGGCTGTGAGGACAAAGCTGCATATCGGCGTATCGCAGAACGAGCGCGTCTGTTGACATCCGTGCCTGAAAATCGTTGGAGCGATGTGGGGTGGTTCGAAGAGGAGGAATGGCCGAATTCACCGACGGGGCGGCTCAGTCTTTAGAGAATGATTGGCTAGACAACGCTAGCTAGAGAAGTTTAATCACCATTTTGCTTTATTCCATCTAGGTTTGGAGCCTTGTTAACACGTAGGTGCTTCTTGTCCTTCCACCACTCATTGCCGCAATCATTGCCTTTTTGCTCCCAAGTGCTGCCATCTGTATAGAGAATTTTTAGGGGAAGAATAACCCAGCCGATTGCGGCTTCCTTCTGGTACGCGTTGGTGTCCCAATTTCCAGTCCCAATGGCATTTGGTTTCACCTCGCTGTGAAGACCCCACGTACGGGGAATTGTTGTGAGGTCTTCTGTCGAATCAAAGTAGGCGGTCACAAACTTTATCCCGCGAATTGTCTTATCAGTGTTGTTTTTGACCTTTACTTCTAAGAATTTGTTGTGTTCGTTTACCGTGGTGTTGCCATAACGCCGTGTGGTCGCTAGATTGTCCCAGACGCTCTCATGGCTTGGATTAATCTTCACAATTTCGACCGGGCAGGATGGAGTACCCTGCGTCGCAATTCCGTTATCGGATTGTGCAAGGCAGACCGTGTTTAACACCAAAGCAGCCACACCAAAACGCATTGTCTTGTCCTCAATTTCTTTTGCTTGCTCACGCCATTCTGCCGCAGATATCTCCACTTCGTATACTCCCATTTTGTGCAAAGGGCCAGCGCAAGTTCCGTATCTCGTTGTAGAGGCCATCACTTCAAGCCCCCTCAATTTTGCGCCCGAAAAGGGAATGAAACATTCGAGGAGCAGGTACAACCTGCCGGGGGGCAGAATTGCCTCGGCTTGATCTCTCTGCCTAAGTAATTTCCGAGTTGCCGACGACACGTTCGGAGCGGACAAGGGATCCGGGCGGATTCACCCTGGAAAGGGCGAAGAATCCGTCATGATGCGTCCTTCTTTCGCTGCAGTTCCAGAAGCACATCGATTTCTTTGAGATAACCCAGTAGCTCAGCAATCGGAGGCCTACGCCAGAAGCTGCGGTGAATCCGGCTAAACTCATTTTCATTCTCGTCGCAGATCGTCCGGTATCATCGTCGTCCATACACATCTGTATAGGATGCCTCTAGCTTTCCGCCCGCCGTCACCCACTCAAGTTCGCGGGCCTTGTCGGCCGGCCCTATCGGGTAGGTCCGAACCTTCTTCACTACCGTCTTCTTGTCCGAGGCAAAATCACGAATGCGTACATAAGCTGCGACGCCTTGGCCCACATTCTGCAGTTGCCAAGTTCGACGATTCCCTTCCTGGGTGCGAAAAAAGATCAGTGTAGGCCTGATATTTCGCAGGTAGGCAACCCAGCCGAAGAATCCGCCGGTAATCAGCCCTCCAATAACGCCTCCGATCCAGGGCGACGGCGTAGACCATAGCGTGTGCAAGAATCCGTTCGGTGACGTTAGTTGTGATTCGAGCATGTCCGCACTGTAGCACGGGCGGTTTGTGTGCGCTTGACGAGCAACCCGGAAGTTGGCAAGCTTAACGTGATAAAAACGTGATAGTTCTACGCTCAGAACGAATTCAATCCGATCAGAACGGAACAAAACGGGTTCCTGGTAAGACGTTGAAGAATCAGTTATAGTAGAAAATTTTCCAAACGGAGCAGAACACCCTAAGTGGTCTTCAAAACCCGGGGGCGGCAGGATTCAATCGAGTGATGGCGCTCGCAGGCACCCACTGTAATTAAATTGTAATGGCGGAAGGATCAGAACCGGTCAAATCAAGTACGCAACGGACAAGATGCCTCGCCTTGCAAGCGGTGGAAGAATCGAATAAAGTAGAACACTTTCAAAACGCCGCAAGTCCCCCTTGTGTTCTCATAATCCGTAGGTCGAGCCCAGCCAAAGGCTCAGTAACTAACGTTGGGCGTTCCTCTTTCGTCGACGGGACTTGCGCGGACAAATCTTTGGCGATCTTTAAAACCGGCGGGCGGCGTCTTTCAATCGTCTGGGTCGCCTCCAACTTGCCTCCATTGGGCTGGCCGCTGTAGTGAAATTGCCTCTTTGAAGTTCGGAGCTTTCTTCCAATCCAGTGCTGCCCAAAAACCTCCCTCACCCGCACGTCCACAAACATTTGAGCCCATAACGCAGAAGGTAGCTCCGCGGTCTTGCCCAGAAACACATGTTTCTGGGCAGAAGGAACGGTGCGATTTGTCAATGCGTGATCGAGGCGATACCGCTCACACCCTCGTTCAATGAGCGACATCGCGATTTTCCGCTAATCAATATTCTGAAGGTTCTCGCCATGTATTTTTACTCGGGACTGTGAAGAACTCAATGGCGCAAAGCCCTGTGTGCCCGCACCGCTTCTACCATTTCTCGAATCCCTGCCGCGACATCCTCCGGTGCTTCGAGATCCATATTGTGTCCGCTGTGAACGATGATTTGCTTGCTATTGCTTGATAACTGCACGAGCCTGGCCTGCCCTTCTTTACGTTCCCGTTCGTGCTGCGCGGCGGGAACATCTTCATCGTTGCCATAGCCGCCGTCCGCGCGCGTGAGCACGATGACCGGAATCTTGCCCAGGGTCCCCGCCTGAGGAGTAGCAAGCCACTTTGCGAAGTATTCGGTTGACCACCCGGTCTGACTACTTTCAGCGTCGTACATCGCATAGAGATTCTGTGCCCAAATCTGCATCTTCTGTTCTGCCGGTGAAAGCACGTGATACAACGGATCGAGAGTTTGATCGGGCGGCGGCATGTTAGTGGGCATGACCGGCTTGTCGGAATCCTTCATTTCCTCACGCGGGGCGGGGATGTCCACGGCTTTTGCTCCATCCCCGAGGCGGATCGTTTTGTGATTGCCAATCCCCACACGCTCACCCTCGAACGCCGAGTCCACAAAGACGACCCCGGCCGTATCCGATGGATAGGTAAGCGCAAAATTCCGCAGCACAGGCCCGCCGTAAGAGTGCCCGACCAGAATATACGGTCCGGGTTCGGTTAGCTTTTGCAGCGCATCGCGTAATTCAAGGTTCAACTGCGCAAAGGTGCGTGGCTTCGGGCCCGGATCGCTCCACGCGTATCCGGCGCGGTCGTAGGTACAAATTCGCGCGAATTGCGAGACTCGCGTCTGTACCAGGGCCCAATCGAAGGAAAAATCGCCGAGCCCATTCTCGATGACAACCGTTGGCGTGCCAGTGCCGGTGCAATTTACGTGCAGCCTATGTCCGCTGAGATCGACCATCTTGCCTGGAGCTGGCGGTGCCTCGGCCTGAGCGCAGAAAGCAGAGACGATGGCTATCAAGCCCACAACCGCTGTTCGTTGAATCTTTAGTGAATGCCTTCTCCGCATCGGTCCTCCCATGCAATCCGTCTAGCTGTTACTCACACTCCTTGTTATACGGGCCAGTCAAGAATAAGGTTCCGTGAAAAAACTTAATTACGGCGAGCCACCCGAATGGTTTTATCCGGTCCGGGAGTCCCTCGGCGGTTCTACGGGAAGGGAAATGATTCCATAACAATGTCGGCTCCCAGGCCCGAGTAAACTTTGGAGGCGCAAACCAACCAAAGGGCTCGGAGGAAAGGAGCCGAACATGCTGATTATAGGTTGTGACTATCATCCGGGCTTC
>JAYVCW010000318.1:0-7496 GCA_043749775.1 Acidobacteriaceae bacterium
TCAAGCTCTCGGCTACTTAACCCCTCTCCAGTTCCTCCGCCAATCCTCATCCCATCGAAAGGAATGAAAAGTGTCACCCATCTACTGGACGAGTACACAACCATCCCAACATCTGCATGATTCACGACATCGGGGAGCAAGATCGACACGCCTTCATCGTGATGGAGTTCCTCGATGGCGTGACTTTGAAGCACCTGATCGGCAATCGTCCGCTGGAATTGGAAACGGCGTTAACCCTGGGAATAGAGATTGCGGACGCACTCGACGCAGCACACTCAGCAGGTATTGTTCACCGGGACATCAAGCCTGCCAATATCTTCGTTAATAAGCGTGGGCACGCGAAAGTTTTGGACTTCGGCCTGGCCAAGGTTAGCAATCTTGCCGGCCGCTTGATGCCCTCAGTAGCGGGATCGGCCCAGGCAACGGCGATCAGCGAGGAACTGCTTACCAGTCCGGGGGCAGCTATGGGCACGGTTGCTTATATGTCACCAGAACAGGCGCGGGCCCGGGAGTTAGACGCTCGCACGGATTTGTTCTCTTTCGGTGCAGTGCTCTATGAGATGGCTACGGGCACGGTGCCATTTCGCGGAGACAGTACCGCCATAGTCTTTGACGCCATCCTGAACCGGGCCCCGGTGGCCCCAGTTCGGCTGAATCCGGATTTACCCCCAGAACTGGAACGGATTATCAACCGTGCTTTAGAGAAGGACCGCGAACTCCGCTACCAGCACGCTTCTGAAATGCGAGCGGAACTGCAACGGTTGAAGAGGGACACAGACTCCAGTCGTAGGCCGGCAGTCGAAACCGTGGAACCCGGCGTTTCCGCGAGTGGTGCTGGAATACCTGTAGGGACACCCGCCGCAACTCCGGGGAGCGTCTCGACAGCACCAAGCTCGAACCCGTCCGTGGCAGTGACGCCGTCTAGCGGAACGGTGGCTGCCGGACCTTCCAGTTCCCGGGTGCCCGCTGCTGAACCAGTCCAACCGAAACCGTCTGCCATGATTGCGGTAATTGCTGCACTCGTGCTCGCAGTTGTGGCTGCTGGCGGATATTATTTTCTACGCCGAACGCCGGGTGCAATCGATTCCGTCGCGGTGTTGCCACTGGCCAATACCACTTCCAACTCCGAGATGGACTACCTCGCGGACGGCATCACGGAAGGAGTGATCAACCATCTATCGCGGCTGCCGGGCTTGCGGGTGATGGCCCACACTACGGTTTTTCGTTACCGGCAAGCACAGCAGGATCCGCTGCAGATCGGGCGCGACCTGAAGGTTGGAGCAGTAATTGTGGGAAGCCTGACGCAGCACGGGGACACTGTCAGCGTCGAAACTGAGATGGTAGATGTGCGCAACGGCTCGCAAGTTTGGGGCGAGCGATACCAGCGCAAAGTTTCCGACATCGCTACCGTCCAGGACGATATTGCCTCCGATATATCCGGCCAGTTGAGGAGGAAGGTGAGTGGCCAAGAGCAGAAGCATGCCACGGCAAATGCCGACGCATACCAACTCTATGTGAAAGGGCGCTTCTACCTGGCACAGCGCACCCCCGAGAGCATTTACAAAGCTCTAGATCAATTGAACCAGGCAATCGTTAAGGACCCCACTTACGCACAGGCTCATTCCGGGCTGGCTTATGCTTACATCCTTCTTTTTGATCGCGGATGGATATCACCTGGCGAAGCTTCACCGAAGATCCGTAGCGCCGCGCAACGGGCGATCGAATTGGACCCCACGATGGCCGAGCCCCATGCCTCCTTGGCAGCCCTGAAGGAGTTGGCAGATTGGGACTGGGCGGGAGCAGAAGATGAGTATCGCAAGGCGATTGGATTGAACCCGAACGACGCGACGTCCCACCACTGGTACGCGCTTCTGCTTGAAAACATGGGCCGATTTACTGAGGCATTGACTGAAATTGAGAAAGCTCTGGCACTCGATCCTGCTTCTCCCCAGTCTAACGCGAATCACGCGGGCATATTGATTGACATGCACCGCAACGACGTTGCTCTGGCGGAGGTGAACAGGCTCATTGCCGCCAATCCGGAGTTCCCAGTCAACTATGGAACACGGGGCGACTTGTACTGGCGGATGGGAAATCAGGAAGCGGCTGTGGCAGATTATGCCACTTCCCTGAAGAAAGACGGACGCGTGGAATGGGCTGAGAAATTTAGCGCCGGATACCGGAAAGCGAAATTGAACGGGGCGTGCACAGAGATGATTGAGGTGCTAAAAAACGAATCGCAAAAGGAATACGTCTCACCCAACGAGGTGGCGCGTTATTACGGAATGATGGGAGATCGCGACCATACCTTTGAGTGGCTGGAGAAGGGTTATACGGGGCGGGCGTCGCGCATGGAATATTTAAAGGTCGAAGCTTATCTTGAACCCTTTCACTCCGATCCGCGCTACATCGACCTGCTCAAGCGAATGGGTTTGCCGCAGTGAATAATTCCGCTTGGCCCCTCGCGTAAGATGACGTATGCGCCTTTCTCGGGTTGTAGAACTGATATCTGTCGGCTTGATGATCATTCTTCCGGAGTTTATCTGCGCGAAGTGCTGACCCGCATCGCCCATTCCTGTTATGAAATTTGCCGATCGTGACGGCTCAGCGGTGGGGGCAAAAGAAGTTGGCTTCGTGACATAGAATATACGCGAGCCTGCGCTGTGTCCGCGGCGGTGAACGAAGGCGCTGCTCCTGAGCCGGTAGCCGTGTTCCGCAGGCCTTGCGGATTGGCCAGTCCGAAGTCCATGAGTTTCGCGCCCGCCTGGGTCAGCACGATGTTTCCCGGCTTCAGGTCCCGATGCACAATGCCCTGGCGGTGCGCGACCGCGAGCGCCTCGGCCACAGCAATGCCGGTCTTGAAGATTCGTTCAGCGGCATCGCCCTTTGCGCAATCTTTCGGTTAGAGTCTCACCCCGAGAAACTCCATCACCATTTAATCGGTTCCATCCTGCGAGCCGTATTATAGAGATGACAAATGTGAGGGTTCAGCGAGGAAATGGCTTTGGCCTTGCGCTCCATTCGCTGTTCCAATTCCGGCGCAGAGGAAAAGTGGGAAGCGAGAATTTTGACCGCGACGATACGATCCGGGCCGGTATCGCAGGCACGGTGAACTTCCCCATACCGCCCGCAGCGAGCATGGCAGGATTTCATGCGGCCCGAGTTTGGTGTCAGCAGTGTGAGCCTTCCGCGCGGCCGCAATTAAACACCGTGGAGCAACTTGTCACTCTAATCCTTCCACCACGTACAGCGTTCCAAGATCGCGCGCTGCTTCGTAAGCGTACGTCTTGCTGTGCTCCGCGTAGAGCGTCCGCAGGTTCGCGACCGAACCGGCTTTCTCGGTCAGTTCCACGGTCTGAAGCAGGGTCCGCTTTCCTGTCGCTACTTCCACGCGGTATATGCGTGCATCCCACCTTGTCACCAAGGACATTAATAGCGCTTGCCCGTCTTCCGTCCATCTATCGAACCTTTCCTGGGGATCGATTCCTGGAACGACCGACATCTTCTGGGTTGCGGAATCAAACACCACTGCCTGGTTGGAAGCGTTCCAGCCAGCGATTGACTTTCCATCCTTTGCGACGGCGACACCTCTGAAGTCGGCTGGACCCAAGGTTTGCGGTTTCCCACCCTCCCGATCCATCTCATAGGTTCGTAGCGACTGCCCCTCGGCGGCCCCGGTGAGCAGAAGATGCTTGCCATCCGGGAACCAATTCACGCCGTAGAGACTGACGATATCTCCCAGAGGCCAGCGCCGGCTTTCTCCAATTCCGATCGGATGCAGGGCCACCTGCGGAGGCCTGGTCAAAATTACGACGGCAGCCGTGGTTCCGTCAGGTGAAAGCCTAGGCCCTGAGCCCGGACCCAGCGGCACAGGCGCAGAACCGTCCAGCTTGCGGAAAACGGTGAGATAGAGGGGATCTGCCGGCCCGCCATATTCCGACATTAGCATCACCTTCCCGTCCGGTGACAAGTCCGACAATCCTGAACCATTGAACCATTGAAGACTGCGGCGCTCTTTACCTGTGGCTGGGTCAATGCCGTTGATTTCGCCGCGCACCTGCTCGTTGGAAAGAAGCACGCGTCCGTCCGCGGCAACGTCCAGAACCCGCGTCCGTTGGGGAATGGTGAGAATCCTTCGCTGCTTCCCTGCGAGATTGACACCATTCATCTGGAGATCGGTTGACTGGGAATCGTCCGCGGCGGTGTACCAGATTTCCTTGCCGTTGCGCGACCAAGCCAGGCCCTGGGCCGAGGGAAATTCTCCAGTCAATTGCTTGTGATTACCGGCTTCATCCACCAGCGCAACCGAACCCCGGTCATCGTCGTAGACCGGATGCTCGATGAATGCCACCTGTTTGCCGTTGGGCGAAACCCGCATGTAGTCCATGTAGCCGGCGGTGGCGTAAAGCACCTTGCCAGGGGGATACTCCAGTTGCACTCTTCGGTTGGCGTGACGCACAATTGTCAGAGTCCTGCCGTCGGGAGCATAGTCTGCCGCAATCACATCCTTTTCGAGTGAACGTGGCGTGCCACCGGCCATTTGCGCCTGGGCCATCGTGCCGTTGATGAAATTTGTGTGGTTGTCCAAATCGACGAGAAGTTGCACATCTCAGCTGGAGGAAAGCGCCAGCAGCGCAGCGCCAGGTAAATCCAATTTCGTGGATTGAGAAAACTCCGGCCGCACGGAGTAAAGCTGCATGGGGTCGGTGTTCCACTGCGCGCTGTAAACGACGGTAGCGCCGTCTTTCGCAAAACGCGCATTCGAGGGGTAGCCCTGGAGATAGGTCAGCCGGGTAAATTTCGGCTGCTTCTTTGGGCCGGACCAGCCCCCTGCGGACCACGCGGCTGCCGCCAGCACTAGCACTGCCAGCACCGCCGCGGTCCATGGCAACCAGAGTCGCCGAGCTTCGTTTTGCGGCTTGGCCACAGTTAACGAGGACGACGTTCCGCTTAGCGATTCAATTGCAAAAGCCAGATCGCTGGCAGACTGAAAGCGGCGCTCTACATTTTTTTCCAGGCAACGGCTAAGGATGCGCTGCAACGCCAGAGGGCCTTGCCATCCTGTATCGGTCAACTCAGGTGGCTCTTCGCGCAGCACCGCGGTCATGCTTTCGGCGGAGGTGTCCCGTTTGAAGGCACGCTTGCCGCTCAGCATTTCGTAGAGCACCGCGCCAAAACTAAAAATGTCGGAGCGCGCGTCTGTGGCCTCGCCCCGCACCTGCTCGGGAGACATGTAGCCGACAGTTCCCATGACCGTGCCGGGCAGGGTCGCATCGGGTAGAGTCAACGCAGTTTCGCTGCGCTCCTCGGGCCGCGCCAGCTTGGCCAAGCCGAAATCCAGAATTTTTACGCGTCCGTCGCGCGTGATGAATATGTTTTCCGGTTTCAAGTCGCGGTGCACAATTCCTTCTTCGTGTGCCGCAGCGAGACCCTGGGCAAGGCCGAGCGCGTATTCGATGGCGCGCCGTACGGGGAGCGGACCAGTTTCCAGCTTTTCCCGCAGCGTTCCGCCCTCGAGCAGTTCGCCGACCAGAAACGGTGCGCCATCGTGCGTGCCGAGATCGTGGATGCCGAGAATGTTGGGATGGTTCAGCGCCGCGATCGTGCGCGCTTCCTGTTCGAATCGGCGCAGTCGATCTGCGTCCTGCACCAGCGACGGCGGCAGCACCTTGATCGCCACGTCGCGGCCGAGGCGCGTGTCGCGTGCGCGATAGACTTCTCCCATGCCCCCCGGCACCAAGCGGCGATTGAATTTCGTAAGGTCCGAGTTTGGTGCCAGAAATCAGAGACATTGGTGGGCGCAATTATAGACTGCGGAGGCGCGTTGGAGGAGATGCGGTGTTTTCTGGAGGAATCCGCTGCTCCTTCACCGGTGGCGTCATCCGTTCGATTCCGCCGAACCGGAAATGGCACGTCTGGGGGCTGAAGTCCATGAAGTATGAACGCCTCTCGGTTGGATCCTAACGCAGGGCAGTTTCCATATTATGGAGGTGTAAGTGACGTGCTCCCCGCAACGCCGCAGTCGAGCATGATTTCGGACACATCACATTTAATCGATACCGCGCAGTGCAATCGCGGTTTCAATCAGTTTGCGCGACCGGTCCCATAACTTACCGGTGAAACTGAAAATCTCATAACAGAAATATCGCACCAAAACACGTGGCTAATGCGCGATTGCACGTTTCGATCTAGGCTAAGATCTCTGCCTCTGCTATTCAGGACGGTATATCGTGAGTCGGGGTTGATCATCCGGCGGAAGAAGCGGAATGAGCTAAAGCCTCCTAAACCCGAACCAACGAAAGTGTAAACGTAAGGAAGCTTTTTGGGGCGCCAAAGTCTGCCCGGCTACCGCGTAGAATTTTTGTTGTGCGACGAATTGGAGCTGAAAGCAATGCCGAAGGAAAACGTATTGAGGACGTTTTCCGCGCTATGGCTGTATCCCGCACTCAAATCGAGCGATCGCGTCCAGTTGTAGTCGAAGCCGAGATTGACTCCATCATCTTTGGTCAGACTCGAAGCGCCGCTTTGCGCAAGCGACGATTTTTTCTTCCCACGAAGGAAAATTTGCTGCGATCCCCACGGCAATATGTAATAGCCGGTTGCGGTGAAACTGACTTTATCACCTAAATCGAGTTGCGATCCTCCCTCAAAGTGTGACAGGTCGCCATAGGAGGTGTAAGCGCGATGCAAGAACCGACTGTCCTGTACTGAGTTGGCAACGCCCATATCGAACAAGGGTGTGAATGGGCTGAATTCGTGGGCGAAATGAGTGCTCCAGTCGAATGTGACGTGCCCGGTGCTGAATCCGTTGGCAGTGCTGGCTATAGGTACTGAGCTATTAACGCTGGTTCCGAAATCCAGAGCCGAAAGTTTCGTCGAGTATCTCACTCCGAAAGATGGGTTTCCTATACCACTGGCGGAAGTTGTACCCGTCTTTGAGGTCGAAGGCTGGACAAAAAAGTAAGGTACGCCCATACCCACCGCGAAGTGCTTATGAAAGATGTACCCAACCGATGAGTCTAGATCGGTAATAAATCCATCGCTGTTTCCGCTACCCTCATACGCCTCTGTAAAGGTAAACCCTCTTTGATCCACCGCAGGTTTGGTCGTCGCTAGAGACTGAGATTGGCCCAATGCGGAGGAAGCGAAGAAAAGTAACGTGGCGAAGCTGGCCTGATGTAAGCAACGAAATTTCAATGATGTCTCCAATTGCGATCCAAAAAGTGCAGGATCGACCACTTTCATTCTGACCGTAAGGGAGGAGTTGGGCGAGTTACAACAGTGCGGTGTACGCGTGAATTCACACTTTCGATGTTGACCGACCGTAACCTGTGGGTACTCTTCCCGTCCTATATAAATTGAATTAAAGGCAATTAGTCAGGAGAAATGCCCTTGGCCTTCAACACTTGGTTTCGAGCAGCCGCGACGGTAGTCTTGTCGCTTGCGCTTTGCACGACGATTGCAGTAGCGCAAGGTCATGGGCACGGCCATGACAA
>JAYVCW010000319.1:0-2384 GCA_043749775.1 Acidobacteriaceae bacterium
CGAAGCGCCCAGATATCGGAGCGTCCGTTGCGCGAGACAGCGAAGAAGTAATAGTTGCCGTCTTCGCTCCATCGGCCACAACATTCTCCCGGATCCTGATGAAAGCTCTCGGGGAGCAACTGGTGCACGCGCTTTCCGTCAACGCCGATTTCCCAGATACGGCCATTGCGCAGGTCGGGATCATTGCCCCAGAAACGCAGTCGTTTACCATCCGGCGAAAACTGGAGTGAGAAGCAGAAGCCTCCGATTCTCACCAGCTTATGCAGCTGTGTGCCATCCCAGCGCGCAAGGTAAATATCGTTTCCTCGTGAAAAAGCCAACTGCTGCCCGTCCCGCGACCAGGCGGCACCCATCGCCACAATGTCGCCAAGCCGACGAGGAGACCCTGCTGGAACAGGAACGATCCACTCCGGATTCTCCCACCCACTGATGAAGCTTTCTTCACCGTTGAAAGAACCGACCAGAAGTTCGGAGCGCGCCGGAGAGATGTCGTGAAGAAAAGTATTAGCGAAAGGAGTGGCGATGCGGTTGATGTCGCCCCCTCCGGCCGAGACCTGGCTTAACACTGCCCGCTGGTTTACGGTTTCGACAAAGTAAATGCGAGGTCCGTCCGTCTCGAGTTGGTCCTTAGGCAGATTGTCGCTGGTAATTTTTGTGGCTGAAAGCACGCGGGGCGGAGGCGATGGCCCCCGGGCTGCGAAGAAGACGGCAATAGCAACCAACCCAGCGCCCAAGAGTAGCGTGGTGGCGATGTACGCGGGTCGAATCTTTCGGGTTGCCGGTGGAGGTGCTGGAAGGATGGCAGGCGAACGGCCGGACTCGGTTTCGCGCCGCAGGCGTTTAAGGTCGGACCGCATCTCGCTCGCGCTCTGGTAGCGCAAGTCAAGATCTTTTTCGAGTGCCTTGTTGACGATGCGTTCCAACTCCGGTGGCATCTTCGGATTCATGCGCAGCAGCGGGAGGGCATGCTTGTTGAGGATGGAATCAAAAACGCTGGCGGTCGTGTCTCCGGGAAAGGGCAGTCTACCGGTGGCCATTTCGTAGAGCACAGCGCCGAAAGAGTAGAGGTCCGTGCGGGCGTCTAAGTCCTTCCCGAGCGCCTGCTCGGGGGACATGTAAGCGATGGTACCCAAAGCAGTTCCTGGGCTTGTTAGCTGTTCTTCACTTGCTTCTTGGGTCACTTCTGATGAAGGCAAAATTCGCCTACTCGTTCGACCCGCCGACACCTTTGCCAAACCAAAGTCCAGAATCTTAGCGCGGCCGCGCTTTGTCACAAACAGGTTTGCCGGCTTGATGTCGCGGTGGATGATACCTTCGGCATGAGCTGCATCGAGTGCATCAGCTATCTCAATAGCCAGTGACATCATCGTCTCGAAGTCTAGGGCACGCCCAGCGATCCTGTGCTTCAGAGTCATACCGTCCAGGAACTCCATCGCGATGAAAGCCTGACTATTCTGCTCGCCAATGTCATAAATGGTGCAAATGTTCGGATGATTGAGAGCAGAGGCAGCTTGGGCCTCTCGCTGGAAACGGGCAAGAGACTGCGGGTCTCCGGCGACTTCGGCGGGCAGAAATTTTAGAGCTACAAAACGATGCAGGCGGGTGTCTTCCGCTTTGTAAACTACGCCCATACCCCCGCCGCCGAGCTTTTCCACGACGCGGTAGTGCGAAATAGTTTCGCCGATCATGCGCGCAGAATCTTACTTGGGCGAGATTGGCAAGTCAACGCAAGCCTAAACCGCTGGTTTGATCGGGTGAAGGAAGCGCTTCATGCGACCAATACGCTTATCGAACATTGGCAGGATTTTGCACCGTTTGATGTTGGCATTCTCTTCGAGCCAGCACCGCTTCAAGCGGCGATCGCCTCTACGATAGAATACGGACTGGCCGTAGGGATTACACGCAGGAACCGCCATCCCGAGTCGGCAAATAACCGAGCAAATTCATCTGATGTTCGCTCGCGCCCGCCTGTGAGGACTAACATGTTGATGTCAAGACTGTGGCCGAAGTGCTCGCCTTGCCCCGCTGTCCACGCGTTTTCACCAGGCAACACAGTCTCGATCACCAACAGCTTGGCCGTACCCGACGCGGCGCGACGAATCTGCTTGAGGATCTGCTGCGATTGCTCGTCGGTCCAATCGTGGAGTACTTCCATAACCATGTACGCGTCGCAAGAGGGAAGCGGCCCACGAAAAAAATCACCGGCTTGCAATGTCAATCGGGCACCAATTGCCTTATCCTGCCCCACGCGCTCGATGACATGCGGCTGGTCGAACAGAATCCCGCGAGATTTCGGCGACGATTCGAGTACCGCCTTGAGCAAATGCCCGAGGCCACCACCAATGTCAGCAATTGTGCCGAGATCGGAAAAATCATAGGCTGCG
>JAYVCW010000320.1:0-6641 GCA_043749775.1 Acidobacteriaceae bacterium
CCGATTTGCGACAGGCGACTCGATCCGGGCGGTTTCCCTTCGCGAATTTGCATTTTGACACTCTATTCAAGTGTCACTAATCATTCTGAACGAGAACAGCGTGTGGCAAAGGATGCCAGATGCAAACAGTGTCCTGATTTAGAAGGACTCCGTCCATCGAAGTGCTGCGACTTGCCCCTCAGCGCGGATTCGTTGTCATCGATGCGCGATGTCCGGTGGTCGTCTCCCAGTAATCGATCCATCGCATGCGGATACCGTTGGCGCGCTCCAGAAGTTCCGGGCTTGGGTGCTGGCCGTGTTCCACGACAACGACAATCCCTGTGTTGAACTGCTTTTGGGAATGATCAACGTCGGGCAATCGTGCGCCCTCCGCCGCAATCACGTCTTGCACTGTCACTTTCGTTCGATCTGCTTTGAAAATTGGATGGCCGTTCGCATCCTTTCCGGCGGGTACGAGATTCTGCAGGATGAAAAAGTCTGGCACCTCCGTCGAAGAGATCAGGCCCATCAAATAGAGATCAAGATAGGAATAGCCGGTCGCTGGCACATAGTAATCGTCGTCTAGCTGGGTATAGGTGCCATCGAAATTATCCTGCCAAACGCTCCCGCCCATCGCGGACGCCTCTGTGGGACGTTGGTATGGAAATGCCACCGGGGCGAGCAATCCGCGAGCCCAGTGGACCGGACCGAGCTGAATTGCTTGTCTGTTGACCTTTGCAGACACAAAAGCTGACCAGCGGTGACCCATTTCGTGCCCGATTTGCGACATCGCATAGTTGTAGGGAAGGATCTGTCCGTCAGGAGAACGTTCTCGCAGCTGGTGTAAGTAGAACGTTACATCGCGGTCGCTTCCCACTGGCGCTCCATCGGGAGGCCGTTCCTGCATCTGGTTCGAGCCAACGTAGACCGGCTGCACGTACCCCCACTGAAAGCGGCCTTCAGTGCAATAGCTCTGAAGATCGTGCATGGGTGCGGCAATCCCGGTCACGTTGCCTGCTACCGGACCGTCACTAGGAGTTCCCGCTTCCTGGTTATCGATACGGAAATCGGAGTAGTAGGCGAGGAAATCGAACTTATCCCCGAGAGCCTTAATCACTGTGCATGAAAGATCCTGTGGTCTTGGCAAAGTCAGGTAGTGGAACGCTTCGTATGCCACTCTCAACGGGCCATCCTTGCGAGTCAGAGAAGAAAAGTGAACTTCAGGACTGCGAATTCCCGATAGGAAGATGACATGAGGCGAAATCCTGGCAACAGCTCCGGGATTCCCCGACGCAGCGACTTCGGTCGAGACCGAAACTTGATCGAGTCCGCGGAGCGAACTTGGCAGAATTCCCTCGATCGTGATGGTATTCCCGCTTGTTACCACCTTGCGCGAAACTCCCGGACCGAAGGCGACGTACTTTGATGGACGGTGGTGCCACGCAATCCCTCGCGCGGTCCATACGAGCTTCGTCTGAGGAGCATCCGCACTCGTCGAGACCGGTTTTTGCGCATCAAGAAAAACGCGGTAAGTAAGGCCGTCGACAGCAGGGTCGCCTTCGTGCAACGCTGACCCACGCGTTTCGAAGGTCACCTTCAGTCGAATGCCATCTTCAATCGCGAACTTTACATTCCGAACATCCAGATGCGCAGCCAATGCTGGATATGGCTCTGCGCTGATAGTCGCCAGAACCTTCCCGGTCCCCGACAGTTCGGGATAGATGCCAACGATGGCGTCCTTCGCCGCGAGTTCTTTGTACGACATCTCAATCAATCCATCGCGGTGCAGCACTACCTGAAACCGGTTGGTCGTTTTGAACCAAGTGAAGTCCTGGATGTTTCCGAATGGCTCGGTAATGTCCCACGTAACGACCGCTCGGTCCGCGAGCGCTTTCACATAGCGAGGCCCGGACATTCGCGGCTTAAAGAAGACGCAGATGGCGGGCGCCTGGTCGATAAGAGTGCTTGCGGCTTCAGCCAGCGGTTCGAATCGGCCGATGGAAACGCCTCCTTCGGGGCGCTGAGAACCGTCGGGGCTGTCGTCTTTTTCCCGCGTGCCAAAGCTTATGGATCCTGTCGCTCCTACGAAGAATGAGTTCCACTTCTTGCCGGAGAATGGGAAAGCAAACTGATGAAAAGTAACTTCTGCGCCGGCAAGCTGAGACCCGAAATCTGAATCCCAGTTCAACGGTCGATGGTCCACACGATACTGGGAGCCATCTGGTGTGAAACGGAGCGTCTGGCCGACCAGGTCAAACAGGTTGGCCTTCCCAAGCGCACTATCCTCTAGCTGCATAACAATCAAATTGCCATCGGTCGATACTTTGCCAATGGAATGCCCTGGCTCGACTCCTTCGTCTTGCGCGTGCGATAGGTTGTGATAGCAAAGCAACGCACACAGAACCAGGATGACAGACCGCACGAGACATTCAACGCCACGTCTTCTCATTTCTTCCCCAATTGCGCTGCTTCGAGTCGGTTCCCGACTGTTCCGTAAACCGCGAGGGTCTCGCTCAGTGTGCTCCCAGTCAATCGGAGCGTTGCCGATTGAAACCGTCTCAATCTCAATGGGTCATGGTGGGGGATGGTTTTAATCCCGGTCAATGGTCACAAGCGAGTGGCCGCTCCGCGACACCGTAACTTTCACGTTCTTCTCTTCACCGTCTTCGATGACGCACTTCGACAGCAGCTTTCCAGATGACAACACGCGATAGCTACCCGGAAGCAACCCTTTTAATGTCAGCGTTGTCTCGTGTTGATCGTTGGAGCGATTTTCAATGCTAAAACTGAAACGGTTTAGGGACTCGCTGAAAGCGATCGGTTTGCTTTCTTCGAAGCCGTCGCGATCGAGTTGCAGTTGGAAGCGTGTGTTTCCCCGCACCACGTCAAACCTCTCTCGCAGACCATCTCGAGGAATCACTTCTATTGCAGTGCCATGCCGCGTCAATTCGCCGCCATAGGCGTACCACCCAAAAATTGGATCATCGCTCACGACCGTCGCCGCAGTGCGCAATGCTGCGCTGAAACCTAAATCAATTTCACCCGAGTACCACCACGAGCCGTGTCCCATTTCCTTGTTCCCCAGCCATGCGTGTCCCCAGGGGCGTGGCTCAAATCCTCCGCCCGCGCCACCGTCGTTCTCTTTGCCAGCAAACCAGTAGCCGTAATTCGACTCGGCTGTGCCGGAGTTGAGCAGAGCCCACGAACTCAGATAAGACGCATACCCCAGTCGCAAATACGGAACTGGGTCCGGTGCGAAATTCAACGCGTAATCTTCGACCGCCCAGCCTCCCATCTGAGACATGTAGCTGAGCGTGTAGGCGGTGTTGCCGCTGGCGCGGTAGTCGCTTCCCATCCAGAAGTACGCAGGCTCCATGCCGCGAGCAGCTACGTTCAAACGCATTTGCTCTTCGAGAAAGTCATTGGCATCTGAGGACTTCACGGTCTTGCGAAACTCAACTGCTGTCGCATCTTGCTCCCGCCGAACCGCGTATTTCGCGAGTGCGTGAGTCGATTCGAATCCAGTCGAGTCGAATGGATACTCTGACTGAAACAGATCAGGATGCTGGTTGATGAAGAATGCCGCCTTGGCTTCCCAGTGCGCGCGGAGTTTGTCCGCTTCGCTCGTCAGGCCATTCTGTTCGAGCACACGAATCAAGTCCGGAATCACCAATTCGTTGTACGTGCCGGTTTCATACGCCGACCACTTCACGATCTCCATCGGTACCGTGAAGAAAGCCATGGCTGTGCGATACGCGCGCTCAAGGTAAGCAGACGCGTCGAGATAATGCACCAGCGCCGGATAGTCCTTCGCGATCAGATACATGTTGTAGTAAAGCAAAATCACATGCGGGTAATCATAGATTCTCCAAAGGTGTTTCTTGCCTCGCTCGTTCTCTTCAGGGCTTTGGCGATTAACCTTCCAGTTCGGTATTCCGTAAATCCCGTACGGATAGGTTTCTTTGTCGGTGCGCTGCAAACCGCCCCAGACATAGTGCTGAATATAGTTCTCTATTGACGCGATCTCTTCCTGATCAGGAAAGGAGACATTCTTGGCCGCGAGATAGGGGGCTTTGCCGAGCGCCGGATCATCGCAAGCCACAGCGTAGGATTGCAACTCGTCGAGATCATCGGGGCTGCGCAGGATCTGGTGCTTCATGTCCCATTGCGAATACAGGCCGTTGTACCAGCGCTTGGGAACGTTCCATTGTTCGCGCGTCATCAAGAAGCGCGCACGTTTCTTAATAAGGGTCTCCAGCGGCTCGGTAACGAAGAACTCCAGCGACAAATATCTCCCGTTGCCGTATTGCACCTTCAACATGTTCTCGCCGAGGCGGGAGAAGCTGACTGAGTAAACATGCGTATCCCCGCTGTGTTCACCGACCAGCTTCACAGAAGTCTTATCCGGAAATTCGGGCATGATGCTGCGAATCTTGTTGCGCGTACGCAATGAGAACATCGTCGGCAAATCGGTCGGAACGGTCATGCCCGGGACAACGTTAACGTCAACCCCGCCTTCCTGGTAAAGCACATCACGGACTGAGGCGTAGTCTTTCGCCCAGCGGAACTTAAAGCTGTACTTCGCGGAATCGCCTGGCTGTCCCTTGGGCGCCAATGTGAGCATCGTATTGGGCAACCGCCATTTGCCGCTCTTCGTCGCCAGGTCTAAACCACGAGCAGCAGAATGAACATAAGCGTTAAAGCTCTGCTCTTCCTGCTGATCGTAATACTCAAGATGTGTCCCCTCTTCCGGGACCATTACCAGGAATGGCCCAATCCCATTGCAGCGCATCCAAAAAATGTAGGAGCCATCGCCTCCTATGAAACTATGCCGGATGAGTCGCTTCGTGTAGGTCTCGGTCTTGTCTGGAACGTAGTCCGTGTTGAACGGGAGAGCAACGCCCAGATCCCCGACTTCAAGCGCCTTTGAAGTCTTATTGCGAGCCTCGATCGTCCACACCAGAGAATCTCCTTCCAGGCGGAATGCCCCTGTCGCGGCGATGTCCGGAACGGACTCGACCTCCTTACCGTGCTCCGCGTTCACGCGCCATTCGTAGATTCCCGAAGTTGCATCCGGCGGAAGTCTTGCCAGAAGTCTGACAGCCGGCGTCGTCACCGGCTCAAAACTTACGTGATTGAACTGATCCGGAGCGATGCCATATTTATCCGACGACTGAACGTCTTTCCACCGATCGCCATCGCGATATTGGATTTTCCAGGACTGGGGCAAGTCCCACTTGTAGTCCTCGTAGGTGCCAATTGCCCAATACACTTCCACCGAAGACACCTGTTTTGGCTCGTGAAAGTTGTATTCCACCCACTCCTCAGTTCCGTGCCGGTCGCCCCACGTAAAGAAAGGAATTCTCTTGTCACGCGAATCTTTAGGTTCAGCCTGATCGTTCAGCGCTCGCACTCGCCAGGGCCCGATTGAGGAGTTTGCGCGGCTCGCTGTAGCAATGGTTGGAACCGCGTGGCCGATCTCATACGCCACTTCTCCAGGAGATCGCTGCAAAACGGAAGTCCCGCTCGAGATTTCTTTCCAGGCTTCTCCGGGCGGACGGTAACGCACCAATACGTCCCCAATGCTTCCACCTCCGAGAACGTAGTCCGTATCAAAAACATCCTGCGCCCGTTTCAGGCTGATAAGACCGGCCGGGGAAAATGCAATTTTGAATTGATCGTTCTGGAGCTGCTGGCTCGAAGCAAGAATGCTGTGTGAGCAAACGATGAAGAGGATGAGCTTTCGAAATTGCTTTTTTTTCATGTCAAGCACTCAAGCCACTCCGGAGGGACTGATTTCTCATCGACTGAAACATAAAGAGAAATTTGACTCGCTTCTTGATCTCTTCCTTGACGTTTATGCTTCCGTGGCGACCGACGCCTTGGAAGCACGGCGCACGCAAGCGTTTGACCAAGCCAGAATTTTGTATACTTTATGCATTATATTGTCAAACATGCTATTTTTAGCTCGACGGATCAACGTCCTTCCAATTGGGACGTCGTGAGGACCGCAATGTTACATACCGAAAGACGGCATTTCGTGGGTAATCGTCTGAAGATGAGTGTCCTCTTTATTTGTTTGGGGGCCAGTGTAATCCGGCCGGCGCAGGCATCTGCCCAAAATAAAAATCCCGCTGAACTGGAAAGTAGCAAGACCATCAAGCTGAATCCCCTGCCGCTGAACCATGTGAGGTTGACCGGAGGGCCGCTCAAAGCGGCGCAGGACGCCGACGCGAAATATCTGCTGGAACTCCAGCCCGATCGCATGCTTGCGTTCCTTCGTCAGCGTGCTGGACTCAAGCCCAAAGCGGAAGCCTACGGCGGATGGGATGGGCCAGGACGAAACCTGACCGGACACATCGCAGGTCACTACCTCTCGGCCGTCAGTCTAATGTGGGCGGCGACCGGCGATGTGCGATTCAAAGAGCGTGCGAACTACATTGTCCAGCAATTGAAAGAGATTCAAGACGCTCAAGGCGACGGATACATCGGTGCTCTGGTGGACGGCCAGGGCGTCGATGGGAAGCAACGCTTCGTCGACCTGAGCAATGGCGTCATCCGGTCGGGAGGCTTCGATCTCAATGGCCTATGGTCGCCGTGGTACGTTGAGCACAAACTCTTCGCCGGCCTCAGAGATGCATACCGCTACACCGATAACGCCA
>JAYVCW010000321.1:0-2513 GCA_043749775.1 Acidobacteriaceae bacterium
CAGAACCCCCAGGAGTTCTCACGCGCTCCTGACTACTTGCGTTTCTTCTTCCCCGCCGCCTTCTTCTTCGTAGTCTTCTTAGCGTGCGGATGGGCAACGTGCTTCTTCACGGCCTTTTTCCCAGGACGCTTCGACCGCTTCACCTCATCATGCGCCACGTGCTCCGCACCCTCGGGAGCCTTGCGCACTTTCTTTTCTTTCTTCTCGAGCGCCGGAGCCTTGAACGACTGCCCGTCAAAAGCAATCTCGGTAATACGCACCGCGCTGTAATTCTGCCGGTGGCCGCGCAGCTTCTTATATTGCTTCTTGCGCTTGTAATGGAACACGAGAATTTTATTGCCGCGGCCCTGCTCCACGACTTCGCCGGTCACAAGGGCTCCCGAACCGGCAGGGGCCACTTTCCCCGCTTCAGCCGAAACCGCCAGCACGTCGCCAAACTCGACTTTGCCGTCCTTGTCTTCCTGTGTTTCCATCCGGATCACATCACCCGGCGCAACTCGGTACTGCTTACCACCAGCGCGGATCACCGCGTACATAGATTCTCCTCGTGCCTCAATATTCAGTGTGAGGACAGGCGCCCTCGCCCGTCCAGCCGAGCGCAGCTCGGAAAAAACAAACTTGTGCTTGCTGTGGTCCGCAACGGCTTGTGACCGGAAAAGCGGCGCGGCCCCAGAACGTGGCCCGCAGTACAGGCAAACTCAACTAGTCTACCGTGCGTTGTGGAAATCGGTCAAACGAAAGACGCGCCCCTCCCACCTCACCCTGCACTCTGATGCCTGACACCTTACCCCACGAACCCTGTCGCGGAGACGGCGCTACGCAAACCATGCGGCGGCGGTTCAGAAAGTCTTGTGTGAATCCAGCAGGATAGTCACGGGCCCGTCGTTGACCAACTCCACTTGCATGCAAGCCTGAAAGCGCCCGTTATCACAGCGCAACCCGGCCGCCCGCACTCTCTCCGAAAAATATTCATACAACTCACGCGCCTTCTCAGCCGGGGCCGCCGCGTCGAACGATGGCCGCTTGCCTTTCCGAGTGTCTCCATACAAAGTGAACTGCGAGACAACCAGCACTGAGCCGCCGACCTCAGCAACCGCAAGATTCATCTTGCCGCCGTCATCTTCAAAAATGCGCAGGCCAATAATTTTCTCGACGAGATAGTCCGCGTCCGCAGGCGAATCGTCAGCTCCAACTCCAAGCAGCACGAGCAGTCCAGTGCCAATCTCGCCGACGATCTTTTCCTCGACAGAAACCCGCGCGCGACTGACGCGTTGCACGACGGCGCGCATTTAGCGATGCGCCTCGCCCATCAACGACTCCTGCCCCGCCATCGCCTGCCATCGCCCATCGCGATAAATAAAAACGTCGGTAAAACGCACCCGAGCCACCACCTTGCCCGAAGCATCCGTCAAAGTAGCCAACCCTCGGGTGAATCCCAGATTCCCCTCGATGTGTGCGCGAAGCTCCGAGAGTCGGTTCGTCCCCGGCTTCTTGTGGGGAATCTTGGCGAGCGTCTGTTTCCGCGTGTGCAGCGAGCCATCGACATCGGCATCTTCAAATTCCGTCGCCAGCAAACAGCCGACTGCGTCTACGTCTTTACGGTTAAGCGCGTCAGCCCACATCTGCTCCTGCTCCATTAACACAGCCTCGCTCTTCGCCTGATCTTTTGGACACTCGGCCGCAAGCAAAGACAACGACATCACCGCGAAGATAACCATTAAAGTTAGAATTTTCACCGCTCGATGGTGACATGACCGAAAAGGAGAGGGCAAGTGTTGTGTTATCGTTGACCTTCACTATGCGACCCCTGAATTAATTATCCTTCAGGGTTGTCAGCAGTACCATGCCAGCCATGGTTGATGGCCTTAACAGCGCCCTCGAAAGTATCTGCTTTGCTGGAAGTACCCTTCAACATGGAATCGGGATATGTGCGACCAGCGATCTTGGGGTTTTTGCCCTGATATTTTTTCAGGAGGGGCAGCATCCTCTTGCCACGAACAATCACGGCATCGGTCACTTCTTGCGACTCTCCCACATCGAAACACATCAGGACGACCAGGGCCTCATCGGAAGCGCGACCCTGTTTCTGAGTTAGGCCATAGAGCAGTTTGCTGAGCCGACGCTCGTCGTGCTGGGCACCCTTTTGTTTTTCATCCAAGGTCGGGCGGAGGAGCGTAGAAACTTGCGCGGAGACGGTCACGCTCTGTGTCTTGTCGTTGGATTGCGATGCTTCCTTTGGCGCTGACGCTTGCGCCTCTGCCGCCAGGGGAAGAGCCGCTGATAAGCAGCAAGAGAGAAACCACACTTTCCAGTTCATGTATGCCTCTTCAGATCAATCCGCGACGCTTTCCGTGCTTCCCGGTTCGAATTGATGAGTTGGTTCAACCGACGAATGTCGTCGGGATTTCCTGTTACGTACCCTTCCGAACACAAAGGCCATCAAAGTTAGAATTTTCACCGCTCGATGGTGACACGACTGGAAAGGAGTGGGCAAGTGTTGTGTCTATTGCTAG
>JAYVCW010000322.1:0-4783 GCA_043749775.1 Acidobacteriaceae bacterium
GTCACCCTTGGATGGGAACCCGCTACCATTCAGCGTCGTTTCGAAAGTTCCGTTGCCGTCGAGAAAATAAATGTTTCCGCCTGGATCCGCCGCCGGCCCTGCTCCGGCCGCCCAGATGGCCCCTTCGCTGCCGTTCGGCGTCACATTGAGCACTGACTGTTGTTTCAAAGTCGCTTCGTTATAACTGATAATCCACCCGGTATATGGACGGATGTCGCAATGCGAAGCCCATGATGTATAGATCACATGATTGACTATCAAGAGCCCGGCGCGCTCTTTATACTGCTTCGGGTCGAAGATGACATTTCCTCCGGAGCTGTTATCGCCGGTTCCGGGATACATAGCCACTATGTCGACGGGTCCGCCAAACTCTTCCGCTCCTGTAGTGATATCGAGAGCGTGCAATCGCTGATGATAGTTGGAGCTTGAATCCTTGCTCATCGCGACAAGAAAAATCGTACCGTGCGCGCCAGCTGTCAAGTCGATGACGGGGGTCGAGGTCACGCCAATCTCCGGACTTACCTGATCGCAGCCACGATTATCGGACGGCGTTTCGCCGGATTTCAAGGTACTGCTGCGCCATAGTCCCATTCCGCTATCCGCATCAACCCCGTACACCGTTCCATGTTCAGTGGCCACAACCATCACGTTGTGCGCCACTCCGCCGATACTGATATTGGGAGCATATAAAGGTTGGGCATCGACCTTCCCGTCTGCCGGCACCACAAATAATTTTCCAAACGATGTTGAATTCACATTGCTTAACGTGAGAGCCGTTTCCGCCGGGTTGTGGCCCGTACGCATGTTGTCGTTATGGTAGGTGAGCACCCCGTGAAATACCGGAGCAGCATGCACACCGCCGCCGTGGAAAGCTCTCGTGGCAACAACGCAGACAATAAGAATGCTCAGTGATAGGAGCGTAATACGGCCGGAATGATCAAGCTTCAAGTCACACCTCGGAAGAAGGTACTAGGCACAGATTGCGAACCTGTGTTCTCAGACTCACCGACGAAGTTAGGCTCGGCAATTCTACTCGAACATGGCGCTCGTCGCCATAAGTCGCGGTAGCAGGGAGGTTGAGGCTAGTCGGGGAAAGTTAGCCGCCGGATCAGGCCGCCGACAATATGTTGCCCCGCGCGGGGATCGTTCCACGGGGATGGCTATAGCACACGATCCGCAAAAAAGCGCCGAGTCTGCCTACTGTTTTGCAGACGATGGCTTCAGCACCGCGGTACTGCGCTCGTCGGTCGCGATCACACGATAAAAGTTTTTCAGATCAACCATCTTGCTTACAGGGACTGAAAGTTCTTTGATCTCTACGGCCCGGGTATAGCGCAGTATTTGTCCGCTCGCCTCGGTTTTGCTGTGATAACTCCCAAAGCTATATTCAAGATCGATAGGTGGCGGTAGTTCGTCCACCTCATATCCTGCCGGCAACGAGATCTCGAAACTGTCGTTATCTCGCGAAGCGCCATTGAATTCCAGAGGAAACTTTCGCGGTTCCCTGGTTTCCAGAATGCCGCTGGACTTACTGCCCAATACTCTAGGCCGCACGAGAAGCAGGTCACCGGCAGTCTTGGCATAATTGTTCGACTGAAACGAATAATTGAACCCGAAGGGCCGGTCGGTCTGTTCAAAGTTAACGATGCTCGCCCGCACGATCTTGAAACTCGCAAGTGAGTCAGCCAGTAACGATTCAATCGGCTTGATCCTGTCGGCATTATTGGTTAGTTTGCGGAGACGCCACCGTTCCGACCGGGCCCTGTCTCCCATCCGCGTCTCGTGAATGTCGCCGCGCAGCATTCCGCTTGCGTCAAGTGTTAACTTGCCAGTTCGCTGAATACTGTTCTTGGCTGAAGGTTGTTGCGGCAGTTCTACTAACTCCCCGCCCGTGGAAGTTACCAACAAACCATAGTTTGCCTGGAGGGAGCCGCTGATCTCGCCGAAAGGGGTAAGTTCATCAGTCGGATCAAAAAACAGCACGCGGCCAAGCTTCGGGTGCTGCATAACCGCCACAAGAGACGTATCACTCGATTGATCGGCTAACTTAACCGCTAGAATAACGTGATTAAAAGCATTGTGGGCGGGAGAGTCGCTGGTCACAGAATCTCGCTCGGTATTGATTATCACCAGATACGATTCAACTCCGAGCTCGCGTAACATAGTATGCATTAGCGTTGCTTTGTCTTTGCAATCGCCGTATCTGTGTAGAAAAGTATCCGGCGCCGCATGCGGTTGAAAACCGCCAATTCCCAACTCAATTTCGACATACCTGATGTCATGTTGCATAAAGCCAGCGACGGCCTGCATCTTTTGGAGGTCGGTAGCCTTGCCAGCCGTCAAAACGGCTATTTCCTGCCTCATCGGCTCCGATGCAGCCATCTGGCTGCTAGTCAGGTTCCCGTACCATGTGCCCATTGCTTGCCAATTGGCGAACTCGGTTTTTCGCGAGGAACCTCCCGCCGGGAAAAAGCTGACGATCATCTGGGCGGCGAGGCCGCTCCATGGCGGCCTATCCGGCTCGAATCGGATTCCACTGACGTCGGTGACCACCCATTGCGCTGAACTCCCTGACTCAGACGGCTTCACTTCAGAGTGAAATGACCACGACGCCTTATATTCCCAGCCAGCAGGTAGTTGGATCGAGTAATGGCTTTCGCGCACTGGATCCGCATGCTGAACTTGCCAGATGCTCTGCAAAAAAAACGGCCGTTCCTCTATCTCATACTCGTACCCGATGATGTTGCCGGGGTCAGACGCTGGTATCTGTAAGATCTTGTACTTGACGTCCGAATAAACCTCGAATCCTTCACTAGCCGATTTTTCGATTGCATCTTTTTCTTTTACTTCAAAATCCTTACCGTTGGCAGGAATACACCATCCGTGCAAGCCTGAAATCTTTCGCCCCGGATTGAAATAGGCGGCAACCACGCCGCGCTCTCGCCCTTCAGGGCGCAAGATTTTGTATGCCTCCCGAACATGAGTCTTGATTCTGTTTTCGGATATGACAGTCACGTTCATATCGGAATAGAGCAAAATCGCTTCGGTTTTATCATCATAAGCAGGCAAGGCAACGCCCGTAAGTGACCTCATCCATTGCGGGGCTTCTCCAGCCCAAGCCCGTGGGATCGCAAGGATCACGGTGATAAAAAGCCAAATCACGACCTTGGCAGTAGCCTTACAGTTCCGCCTTCCTGCGACCTTAAGAGATAAAGAATCAGTTGATGGCTTCGTTGCTTGCATGTGTTTCCCCCGGACGGACTACGATCTGCTCACCATCCCCGGTCCGCACGATCTGAAAAAAGTTGCGAATCGTCGGGTAGTACTTGGTCTCGAGCACAAGGAAATCGATGCTCAAGATTCTTTTGACATGAACGGTGCCCTGGGCTTGTTCCACTTTTAAACTGTATAACGCAGCCTTGGCATCGCGTTCTTGCGGCTTAGGCAGACTATCGATCTGCCATCCGCTGGGGAACTCTATGGTTATATCGTCGACCTTCTGATGGGGATATTCGAAATAAATTGGATAGGTGCGCTTCGCATGCTCAAACACGCCTTTCTCGGATGCCGCGAAAACAGCGGCAGGAACCATCACGCGTTTGCCTGCACTCGATGCCCAACCGGGAATTTTGACCTTGAATTCCGCCACCAATGGCTTTTCAGAATCCTTCCAATCCGGTTGATTAACTAGGTCAGCCTCGACGGCTGCTCCAATTTGCGATGCGAGATCTTCCTCTAAATATTTCTTGCGCGCTGCTGGGTCGGCGTTGCGCTCTTCCAGTCGCTCATACATTCCGTCCAATCCGGTGTAACTCAGTGTCAATCGCCCCTCTAGGTCTCCGGAATCTGAAAGCTTGAGCTTGCCGCTTCTTTCTAAGCGGGATTCGGAAGCCTCTGGCAGCGTGGTCTGAATCCAGGGTGCCACCGTCTTTATCAAGGCGCATGCCGATCACCCCGGTTTCCGGCCATTGCAAAAGACCATAGGGGGTAAAAGGCTGAGGGTCGAGATAGAGACTCTTGCCATTAAGCTTCACGAGAATCACATTCGAGTCAAGTTTTCTGCTCTGCATCATGCTGACTATAAAAAAATTATCGCGTCGCCCCGATACCAGGCACTCGTACGCCTCGAAACCAGCGGCGCGTACGAGTCCGAGGAATAGCCGAGTAAGCTGGAATCCATCGCCATAGCCACGCTTCCAAACTTCTTCCACATTCTCAACCGGCTTCTCACGTTTTATCTCTTGCTCAGTCTTTCTAGGCTCGTAGGTTGTGTTTCTGACTTGTTGCACCCGGGCATAGATCTTACGAAGCTTTTCCTCTTGTGAATCGTTTGGCGAAACGATCTGCCTTACCGCTTCCTCCATCGCCTTGTGCTTTCCCACGAAAGCTTCGGACGCAGCGTGTTGCCTCTTGCCGAAATGCCGCCAGAAACTCGCCTCATCTTTCTCGGCGATGCCTTCTTCATAGATGAAGTCGACGCGCGACTTCAGTTCGTTAATGGGGGGCATGTGGTCCTCGATCTGGAAGGCAGGGATGTTATTCGCTTCCATCCGAATGATCCGATCGGGGCCCGTCGCAGGAGTGACAGTGCCGGTCGGAAGCATCTGCCAGGTCCAGCGCACGGAAAACGTGTTATAGCTGTCGCCCAAAAATGGCTTCAGTGAAAAGCGGGCTCGCTTGGTGAATAGCTCTTCGCTCAGGATCCATTGCGAATTGAATACAGCATATTCTTTGAGGTCGGAGGTATAGAAGTATTCAATCACGCTGCCAACGCGCACGGCGG
>JAYVCW010000323.1:0-12129 GCA_043749775.1 Acidobacteriaceae bacterium
TCATAAAGTTTTTCTCGCGGCACCGCCCAGATTCTACGGCGTTACTTTTATGATAAAGGATGGAAGAGTCTAGTCAGCGAAGGAGGCTCAATAAACGAGTCTCCATAATTGATGGATGGCGTTGGGCTAGGCCACAGAGAAGGGGTTTTACGAATGCAGTCCGCGGAGTATTCGAACGAGAACGTAGAGACCACTTGCTGCATCGTCGGAGGAGGTCCGGCCGGAATGGTTCTTGGCTATCTCCTCGCCCGGGCTGGAGTCCCTGTAGTTGTACTCGAAAAGCACGCGGACTTCCTGCGCGACTTCCGTGGCGATACTGTCCATCCCTCGACTTTCGAGGTGATTTACGAACTTGGGCTGCTTGACGACTTTCTCCGTCGCAAGCACCAGGAACTGCCGAACATTGGCGCGGTGATAGATGATCGATCGGTCACCATCGCCGATTTTTCTCACCTCCCCACGCATTGCAAGTTCATTGGTCTGATGCCGCAGTGGGACTTTCTCAACTTCATCGCGGAGAAGGCAAAGGCCTACCCGGATTTTCACTTGCTGATGCAGACGGAAGCCACCGACCTGATCGTTGACGAAGGCCGAGTTGTAGGAGTGCGCACTAAAACTCCTAAGGGCGAGATCGCAGTGCGCGCGCTCTTGACGATTGCCGCCGACGGACGCCATTCGATTATTCGTCAGAAGGCGAAGTTAGAACGCATTGATATGAACGCTCCGATTGACGTGTTATGGATGCGACTCTCGCGAAATCCTGACGACCCTGAACAAACATTAGGCCGGTTCAGGGAGGGGAAATTTCTGGTCACCTTGAACCGGGGCGATTACTGGCAATGCGCCTACATCATCGCAAAAGATGGACTCGACGCAATTCGCCAGGCGGGCCTGACGGCCTTTCGCGCCGATCTCGAAAAAGTTGCTCCATTTCTTCGCGGCCGGACCGAAGAATTGAAGAGCTGGGACGACATTAAGCTTTTGTCGGTGGCAGTCGATCGTCTGCGGAAATGGGCGAGGCCCGGTCTTTTATGCATCGGCGATTCCGCGCATGCTATGTCCCCGATGGGTGGAGTGGGGATAAACCTTGCGATCCAGGATGCGGTCGCGACCGCAAATTGCCTTGCCGGGCCGTTGCTGAGGCGCACTGTGACGCTCAAACAGTTAAATCAAGTGCAGCAGCGTCGGGAGTTTCCCACGCGAATGACGCAAAGGATGCAGATATTCGCCCACAAACGCTTCATTTACCCGGCGCTCAACACCGTCGGCCCGCTTCAGAAGCTCCCCTTGCTGCTCCGCCTGCTGCAGCGCTTTCCGGTCTTGCGGAGAATTCCGGCGCGCGTTGTCGGCCTCGGGATTCGTCCGGAGCACGTTCATTCCCCGGACTCCAGGAGCCAGCGTTCATCAAGTCTCGAAACCTGATCTGCAAAGCGACCTTTGGTCCGCACAAAACTAAAGCTGGCAGTGATTCTGGAAGTGCAGGGACTTTTGTCGGCGCGAATTTCGCATTCTTCTGGCATCTGTGGATTGTCTTCAGTATTCTCATCTTGGCATGGCCACCATTTCACTAAGCGAATTGTTGGGCTCGACGGTATACGACGCTTCTGGCGCCGCGAGTGGCCGTGTGCGCGAAGTCGCCGTATCTCCTCAAGAGGATCACTGTCGGGTATCGCTGGTGATAGTCAAAACCTCGTCAGGTGACCGTCTTCTGCCACTAAGCTCGGTTTCCGATATCAATCACGGCTTCCATGCCGCCACCGCCGCTTCGGACTGGGCCGAGGCCAATGGTTCGGAAGGCCTGTTGCTGCTCAGTCGCGATCTACTGGATCAACAGGTGATCGATGTGCACGGCCGCAAAGTCGTGCGCGTGAACGACGTCGATTTTTATCACGACGCTCATCAAAGCGGATCCGTTCTGAAAGTTGGCGGCGTCGACGTTGGCGCTCGCGGAGCTGTACGCCGCCTGCTAAAAGGCATTATGCCGGCTAATGCGCTTCGAGCCCTGTTGCAGCGCGTTCCGCCGCGAGAAATTCCCTGGGAATTCGTAGACATCATCGAAACCAACCCGGCGCGTCGCGTCAAACTGAAAATTTCGAACGATAGGCTGGCCAAGCTCCATCCCGCCGATATTGCCGACATCGTCGAAGAGCTTGCTCCCGACGAACGCGAAGCCGTGTTTGAGACTCTTGACGAAGGTGTGGCAGCGGACGCGTTAGAAGAGCTTGAACCGAGAGTACAAAAGTCGGTCATGGAGTCGCTTGATTTCGACCGTGCAGCCGACATCGTGGAGGAGATGCAGCCCGATGCCGCGGCCGATTTGCTAGCCGACTTGTCCGATGAACAATCGTCCGCAATCCTGGTGCAGATGGAACCCGAAGGCCGTCAGGAGATCTCTGACCTGCTCGAGTTTAAAGAAAATTCCGCCGCCGGACGCATGACCACGGAATACATCGCTGTTTCCGTCGATGCGACGGCCCACGACGCAATCGAGGCCATGCGCAGGTTCGAGGGGCGCATGGAAAATATGAGTACGATCTACCTGACCGATTCGAACGGAGCATTGGCCGGGGCGGTTCCGCTGGTCAAAATCGTGCTTGCGGCTTTAACCGCCCCCCTCCTTGGGCTGGTGCAAGAGCCCTTAATTAAATGTACCGAGTCGATGAAAGAATCGAGGTACGTGGAACTTTTCGACAAATACAACCTGCTGACGCTTCCAGTGGTCAATGAAGACAACCACCTCATCGGCGTCATCACGCCTGACGATGTTATTGCTATGCTGCGAGCCCAGTTGTAATCGGCCCCAAATTAATTTCTTGCCGTGTTTTTGCGGATTCGCCTATCCAGATTCTGCTTGCAACATTTATTCTGATCGTTCTGTTCAGCCATTCTGATCTTGTCGTGACCTGTGCCCATGAAATTCTTTAGAAGCTGGAAATTCCGGATTCTGCTGTTCTTCGCCGTCGTGGGTCCGGGCTTCATCACCGCGAACGTCGACAATGATGCCGGAGGCATCCTAACCTACTCGCAGGCGGGCGCTCAGTTTGGATACACATTACTTTGGACGATGATTCCAATCACCATCTCTCTGATTGTGATTCAGGAGATGTGCGCTCGCATGGGGGCGGTGACTGGAAAAGGCCTGAGCGACTTGATTCGCGAGGAATTTGGGCTTCGCATCACGTTCTTAATGATGCTCGGCATTCTGATCACAAACTTTGGCAACGTGATTACCGAATTTATCGGAATCGCCGGAAGCATGGGTTTGTTTGGCATCCCGAAATATGTTTCCGTCCCAATTTGTGCCGTAATTGTCTGGCTGATCGCTGTCAAAGGACAATACAAAAGTGTCGAAAAAGTCTTTCTCGTGGCATCGTTTTTCTACGTTACCTACATTTTTGCCGGAGTGCTGTCGAAGCCGGCGTGGATCGAGTCGCTGAAGGCGACCATTAAGCCTCCTTCTATTGGCTTGTTTCACGGCGCCTACCTCTACATGGTGATCGGAGTGGTGGGCACTACGATAGCGCCCTGGATGCAATTCTATCTTCAGTCGTCGATCGTAGAAAAAGGAGTCACCCGGCGGCAGTATAAGACCTCAAGGCTCGACGTGATCGTGGGCTGCATTTTCACCGATGTAGTCGCCTGGTTCATCATTGTCGCCTGCGCCGCGACCCTCTACGCTCACGGGGTGCGCGATATTCGCGATGCTGCCGATGCCGCGCTTGCGCTGCATCCTTTAGCCGGCGATTGGGCCTACATTCTTTTTGCTCTGGGATTATTCAACGCCTCGCTTTTTGCCGCCTCGATCCTTCCGTTGTCTACCGCGTACACCGTTTGCGAGGGGCTGGGACTGGAATCTGGCGTGGAAAGAAAATTTTCTGAAGCTCCCGCTTTCTACTGGCTCTATACGGCGCTCATTATCGCTGGGGCGGCGGTCGTAATGATTCCCGGTCTCCCGCTGATTAAGATTGCCGTGCTGTCTCAGGTGGTGAACGGAGCCGTGCTTCCCTTTGTGCTCGTCTTTATGTTGCTGTTGATTAACAAGAAAGAGTTGATGGGAGAATTCGTAAACAAAACTACATTTAATGTGATCGCATGGGCCACCACGGTGATAATGGTCGTACTAACCGTGCTCTATCTTTACGGCCGACTTACCGGAGCCGCAAGTTAGGCTCAGGCTCACCGTTCTACTGCCCGGCTAGATGATTTTTCCCGCAGCCAGGTCTTTTACGAAGCCCAGATCTGCTTCCAGAAAATCCATCTCCAAGAGTTCTTGTCGCGTCTTCCACTGTATGTCGCGAAAAATTCGATTCTCAATTTCGCCTTGATAATTTCTCACTTCGAAGAAACGCAACTCGACGGCCCCCCCGTTTTTGTACTCATGCACGACACGTGCGACCTCGTCTCCAACCTCTGCGACAATCCCTAGCTCTTCCTCGAGTTCCCGGCGCATGGCGTCGCGAGGCTGTTCACCTTCTTCAATCTTGCCCCCTGGAAATTCCCACTTCAGCGGCATGGGCTGGTGCCGTGTCCTCTGGCAGGCAAGCACCAAATCATCTTTCAAGAGGAGTGCAGCGACAACTTGTTTCATGGATTCAGTTTCGTTTCGATCAATTGGGCGATAAAAAAGGCACCAGGATTAAAGGTGCCTTCCCGTTGGATTAGGTGCCGCTACTTCCTCTCGAGTTTTGCGCCCACGAGTTTTGCGCAGTATTCGACGAGTTCGCGGTCTTCCGGCGTGAATGCGGCCGCAAAATGACTATCGATGTCCAGTTCCCCTGCTACTTTACCGTTTACAAACACCGGCACCACAATCTCTGATTTGGTCTCAAGAGAACAGGCTAGATAGCGCGAATCTCTCTTCACGTCATCCACAACCACCGTCTTTCCGGACGACGCGGCCGCACCACAGATTCCTTGATTAAGAGGAATTCGGGTATGAGGCGTCATTGCTCCTTTGTAGTGGCCAAGCACCAGCATCGGTTCGGCGGAATCTTCAAGCATGTAGAAACCAACCCAGTTGTATTTCAGCATCTGCGCGTTTAGGAGGGTCGTGATCCCGTCCATCAACTGGTCCGCAGTGCCGCTCTGCTCGCTTAAGCGACGGGCTTCCTCGCGAATTTCCGTAAGTTTTTGATTCTTTGTGACGGTTGCCATGCCCTTTATCCTAAATCAATTTGATCGCTTTCAGCTTCACGGCCGGAGCGTTGAGGAGGTACTTGTGTAATGCAATGCAAGCCGCGCTGCGCAGAAAATGAGTTCGGATGAATGGCGGCAGCCAGAGCCTGGAGACCTAAAACAAGCGTAGTGGCCGGCGTATTCAGGAGTTCATCCGAGATGCAATAAACTTGCGAGGTCTGGGCCGCACTGGTTCTCGACCATTCTCTTGCGCCGATTATTTTCGTTAAGGGCACGCGATCACCGGCCCCGCACCAGCTGGCGATGACCACTTCGGGATCCATTTGCGCGATGTCGGCCGCCGAGTAATGCGCGCCTGGGTTGCCGAGAAACGATCCCCCGGCAGCCTCGATCAACTCAGCTACCCACCGCTGCGAGGCAATAATCGGTTTACCCCACTCCTCGCAAAAAACCCGTCGTCGCGGCAAGTTCGCGGAGCGATCCCGCACGGTTTCGATTGCGCTGCGCATGTCGTCTATGACTCGCTCGCCTCTTTCGCTTGCTCCAACTGCGCCCGAGATCAACGCGATATCGCCGTAGATATCTTCCAGTGAACGCGGGGCAAGCCCGAGAAATCGAATACCAGCTTTTAGGATCTCGACGACCGCTGCTTCCTGATAGGGAACCGCCGCAATCACCAAGTCAGGCTTGGCCGCAAGAATCTCGTTGGATTTTGAGGTCCAGGAATCGGCCACGATAAGCCGCTTCGTCGTGCCGATATCGCGTTGATCCCGAGCAGCACTCAACTCTGGAACTACGTCCATGCAGTATCGTGTGCAAGCGACGACGCGGTCGAGTTCGCCAATGCTGGCTAGGATCGCAGTCGCACTCGGCTGCAGGCAGGCAATACGGCGGGGATAAGGAGACGACTTCACCCTTCATATTGTAGGCGAAACGCGTAGTGACCCGTGCAGGGGAAACGACAATTTAGAATGGTTGAGTGTATTCCGCCGTTCTTCTTGATCACTTTGAAAATCCTCGTAATGCTGGGGAAGTGGCAGCGCCCGATGCTTCGGCCCAACTCGAAAATCCTGCTTGCGGAGATGTGCTCGAACTTACGGCGAAATTTTCTGACCAGTCGATTGTCGAGATTTGCTTCCGGGCGAAAGGATGTGTACCGGCGATGGCCTGCGGATCAGCGATAACGGAACTGGTAAAGGGAAGAAAAATCAGCGAAGCGCGTGAGGTTCGCGCGGAAGACTTGATTCAAAAGCTCGGGGGATTGCCACAGGGCTCCGCCCACGCAAGCCACCTGGCCGTAGATACCCTTAGCGCTCTGCTCCGAAACCGAACCTGAAACTGAAGTGGAAAAAAGATGAGCGTCGGTCGACCTCTTTCCGCTCTCGACCGCAGCCCACGCCCAACTTTGTTTTTTTGGCGGCGCAAGTGCGACCACGCTATGAGGTGAATACCGATTCGGGATTGTTGGCTCTTCGGCCCTCCCGCTTCAGTAGGGTTATTTCGGGACCAGATTGGAATCTCTCCACCATCGCCGAACGGTCATGCACTCCCATCTTGCGAAAGATGCGATGCATATGATTCTTGACGGTGTACTCCGAAAGATTGAGTCGTGCCGCGGCTTCTTTATTAGTTAGGCCCAAGCGTACGAGGTTGACGAGCTGTTGTTCGCGCCGGCTTAGAACGCTATTGGGAAATGTAACCACTTCGGGAATCGAGGCAAGATGTATGGCGGCATAGCCGAAGATGGCTTGTGAAAAACACGGCGGGCACACCGCCTCGCCAGAAGCCACGGCGCGAATGACATTCACCATTTCCGCGGCGGAGGCGTCTTTGAGCACGTAGCCGACAACACCGTCGCGCACCGCGCGAAAAAAAGTCTCCGCGTCGTCTTCCATCCCAATCAACACAAGACGCGATTGCGGCAGCAGACGCCGAATCTGCGTAATCAGTGTCGGCCCGTGAGCGGCCATGCTGGAGGAATCGAGGAGAATGATCTCCGGCTTGCTGGCCGCCAGAAGATCGACTACGCCTGGCGAAGCGGAGATTGCGCCCGCCACCCGCATGTCGATCTTTTCCGCCAGGATCCGAAGCAGTGTCTCCCGCAGCAATCGGTTTTCGGCCAGCAGAAACAATACCGCCGGCGTAGAACGCGGTTCGCTGTGTACAACATCGTGCATCGATGCTCCTTCGAACTCTCTCACTTTTCCTTAGAATTCTTAGCAATCCTGCAGCCAATGTTTTGCAGAGGCCGGCTCATTTGGCCTGAGCTCCTGCCTTAAATCTCCAATCCTTCTTTCTCTCTCTTTCTCTCTCTCTTTTCGAACGCGTTCTCTAGAAACAATTCTGTCTCCTATGCGGTTCTATTTCATTTTTGTGAGCGACGCAACGCAATAGCAGCACTCTTCGCTGCAAGAGCCGTCTACGAAAGAATGGTCCTCTTCGGTCGCCTGCTTAGTGCGAGCGATTAAAGTTTTGTATGCCTGCGTTAGATCGAAATTGATTCTTGTGCAAGAACAGGCCGAGGCACTACCACTTAAGGGACGAGGTACGAATTTTTGAGGGCACTCGAGTGCTGGTGGCGAATCGTCCAAGGTTGATGCGTGAGTTGGTGTTGGCTGCCATTCACGGCCAGCCCGATATCGAGGTAGTCGGCGAAGTGTCGAACGAAAATGACCTTGCGGATGCCATCGAAGAATCGCAGCCCGACGTTTTGATACTGAAGCTCGATACCTCCGAACCGCGCGAAGCGCAATGCGGCTTTCTTTTGGGTCGGCATCCCCAGATGCGGATTCTGGCATTGGCTCCGGAAGAAAATCGCGGAATGTTCTATTGGGCGATCGTCGACGTGCGCACCAAACCTCTGGAGAGTTCAGAGGCGGGAATTCTCAATGCCCTGCGAGATCCACCCTCGCTGGTCGGCGTCAGAACACTGTAGTGGAATAGGCAATTCATTGAACCGGCGATTTGTTCGCACAGTTTTTGTGATCCATTTTTGATCCAGTTCTGAGGCGTTTCTCTGATCCATTTTCTGATCCATGTAACTAAGGTGGCGAAGCTCTATCTTGCCGGAACGCTATTTTGGAAACGCCTTATCTTGGAGACCGTTTGACCGTCGCAAATGAAATCTCGAACCAACGACTGGCGTACCCGCTCGTTGCGCCCGCTCGGCTGGACGACAAACCGGTCAACAATCCGCGGTGGTACGCCGTCTGTGTTTGTCCGCGCCACGAAAAAGCCGTCACGGCAAATTTCAAGCTCCGCGAATTTACTTATTTCCTTCCCGTTTACCGCAGTGTGCGCCGCTGGAAAGACCGGCGCAAAGAGCTCGACATGGTTCTGTTTCCGGGCTACGTCTTCGTTCATCTTGACTTGCGAAAACGCCTCCAGGTCTTGCAGTCTCCGGGAGTTGTCTCTTTTGTTACGTTCCAAGGGCATCCGGTGCCACTCGAAGATAGCGAAGTACACTCGCTCTCTCTCGTCATGAGCACGGGCCTCAAAGCGGAGCCCCACCCTTACCTGCAGCCTGGCCGCCGGGTGCGCGTGGTGCGCGGGCCGCTCGCAGACATGGAAGGAACGCTCGTGCGGCGCAAGGAGCGATTTCATCTCGTGCTCTCAATCGAGTTGATCATGCGCTCGGTACTCATCGAGGTCGATGAGGCGGATGTTCGTGCGATCTAACACCTGCATGACCACATTTATGAATATCGCTCCCTCCGCGAAAATCCGATCGACCCCGGGGCCATTTCGCCGCCGCACTGCACCTTCCGTCAGGTCGGCTCTCACTCTGCTGATCGCTCTCGCACCCATCGTCCTTCAGGCGCAGCTTGCTTCCTCTCCGAACCGAACTCAGGCGATTGATACCGCTGAATCGGAGGCCGCGCGCCGAGCCGAGGAGTCGGCATCGCTCTCCCCGGAAAAGTTGATTGAACTGCTGCATCAGGAGCCGGGCCTGCTCCTCGAAGTGAAGAAAGACCTGTTTCGCAGGGCCTTCGAACAAGGAGCGATACTCGAATCGCGAGATCTGAACGACGAGGCCCTCTTCCGCCTGCTGCGTGAGGACGAGTCGGTTCGAGTGCTGGCAACGCAGGAGGTGACTCGCCGGTTCTACATACGCGTGTTGCCGACCGATGAGGAACGTCGGCGGGAAGCGGCCGGCATGCCCCGCGGTGGCCAGAAAGAGTCGCAGCAGACACCCGCGCGGGGAACTCGCAATCTTGAAGATCGCTACTGGTCGGCCCAAGGCAACCCGGCTTCGTCTCCTGAGACGTCGCCCATGCCCCACAACTCGCACGGTGGCGAGTCACTCCCCAAGGTCGACTTCGACGAGCGCCGCGCGCTCGAACGGGCGGGGTTCGATTCCGATGAGATGAATGATGCGAACACCGCGATTTCGGCGCCTTCCACCGCGGGTCGGTTGGAGGTTGAAGATCTGCCTGGCCTGATTCGGACCGGCTCGGAGCGCCCGTTGCAAGCGCCCAGACCCGAAGGCGATCGCCCGCGAAACTACGGAACGGACGTCGACCGGGGCAGGGTGCCATCGAACGAAACGTCGTTGCCGATGCAAGAGGCGTCATCGAACCAGGGTGCCGGCAATACACTTCGCAGCGACCTCTCGATGCGATCCTCGCTTCGACTTGACTATTTGCCGCTACGCCACCGCGTCAATCCCTATGCGGACGTGCCCTCGCTCTACGACATGTATGCCCAATATGGCAACCGGCCACCGACGCTCGCGCGTTTTGCCGGAACCATTTTTCGCAACGGCACCGGCAATTCCGACCAGCTTCCCATGGATCTGCCCGTCGGTCTGGACTACGTGCTTGGACCAGGGGACGGACTCAGCATCAATCTTTCGGGCGGAGTCTCCGAGCGCTTACGCCGCGTCGTCGATCGCGAGGGCAGGGTAGCACTGCCGGAATCCGGCCCGCTTCAGGTTTCGGGGCGCAGCTTGGGTGACGTGCAACAGCTTGTGCAAACGACGCTGCAGCGGCAGTTCCGCGATGTGCGCGCCGAAGTCTCGCTCGCGCGTCTCAGAAGTGTCCGGGTTTACGTGGTGGGCGATGTCGAGCGCGCGGGGGCCTACGACATCAGCTCACTCTCCACGCCCCTAAACGCCGCCTTCATCGCCGGTGGACCGACCGCTCGCGGATCGCTGCGCACCTTGCGCCACTATCGTGGCGCGAAACTTGTTCAGGAGGTCGACGTGTACGATCTCCTGCTGCATGGAGTGCGCGCGGGCATCGAGCGTCTGCAATCGGGAGATACCGTCCTTGTTCCTCCGCTCGGTGAGGAGATCACGGTCGAGGGCATGGTGCGGCGGCCTGCGATCTATGAAATTCACGGCGAGAAGAACCTTGCCGAAGTGCTTGCCCTGGCTGGCGGAGTGCTTACCTCAGGCACGCTCCGCCACGTGGACGTCGAGCGCACCCAGGCACATGAGAGCCGCACCATGCTGCGGCTCGATATTCCGGAGAGCAACAATCAGGAGACTGTCACGAAAGCGCTCGAGGATTTTGCCGTGCAGGATGGCGACAAGATCAGGATTTCTCCGATATTGCCTTACGCCGACAAGACCGTCTATCTGGCCGGCCACGTTTTTAAGCCCGGGAAATATGCCTACCGCGAAGGCATGTCGCTCACCGATCTCGTGCAGTCCTACCACGATCTGCTTCCCGAACCCTCCGGGCTGCACGCCGAAATCGTGCGCCTCAATGCCTCGACCTATGCGCCGCAAGTGATTGCCTTCAATCTTGAACAAGCTCTCAAGGAAAACGCCGAACCGTTGCTCCTGCAACCTTTCGATACCGTGCGTATCTTTTCCCGCTTTGACTTCGAGGATCCTCCGCTCGTCACCGTGGCCGGCGAGGTGCGGGATCCGGGCGATCACCTGACCAACGGAACCACCCGGGTGCGCGATGCCATTTATCTTGCGGGAGGCCTTACACCCGATGCCTCCATTGACTCCGCGCAGATCTTCCGTCGCACCGGCGCCGAAAAATTGCGCGTGCTCGGCGTGAATCTCAAACGCGCTCTTGCCGGCGAGGAGGGCGACAACCTGGCCCTTGAACCGAAGGACCGTATCGCCTGATTCACAGCTGGTTGCACCGGGTAGATGAGGGTTGGGACCCGATCCCGGCGGATTATGCCGAACTCTATGCTGAAAAGGCCTGGCACATCTACAACAGCGAGGCCTTGGTTGACCGGCTCTCGGAACTCGCCCATGGGCTCGAAAATAAGCGTGTGCTCGATCTTGGGGGCGGCCCCGGGCAGTATAGCGTTCTCTTCGCGAGGCGGGGCGCGCGCGTGACCTGGCACGACGTCAGCCGGCAGTATGAAAAGATTGCCAGCGCGCGCTTCCTGGCTGCCGGAGTTCAGATCGAGCGTTCACTCGGCTACCTCGAGGACGCCCAAAAGTTCGGCCCAGCGTCCTTCGATATTGTGTTCTCCCGTGTGAGCTGGATGTACTGCCGCAACGATCGTCACTTTGCCCGTCTGCTCATGAGTCTGGTCAGGCCGGGGGGTCTTGCCTACATCGAATGCGACACTCCCATCCATGCGAAGCCGAAAGGTTTGCGCGGGTGGCAGCATCGCTTGAATGAATATGCGGGGTGGAAAATTGGCCATCCGCTTCCACCGCAGGGACGCATCGGACGGTTGATCTCAAAATATCCGGTGCGCTTTCTGCAGTTCGATTACTCCTCTCCGCTGCAGGATAAGGTGATTTTCATCAAGGCCTGAACGCCGTGCCTGAAGGCCGTGCTTAAAGGCCGAGCCTGAAAGCCGTCTCCTTCGTGACCGGTTCGAATCGACGCACATGCTTAAACCCAAATTGTTACCGGCACATGGCGCCCACCCGGTGTCGGCCCGAAGGACAGGAGGCCGCAAACCGGGTCTCGGCGCCACCTACCTTGTGCGCTTCGACGACCTTTGTCCGACGATGAATTGGGATGTTTGGAGCGAACTGGAAACCATGTTGCTCGAGTTTTCCGTCTG
>JAYVCW010000324.1:0-9196 GCA_043749775.1 Acidobacteriaceae bacterium
AAGTCAACCCCTTCCGAAGAGAAATGAGATGACTGGCAGTCAAGCAGGGACGGATTGTATTTGTTATGGTTGAGACTTTCAGCTGCGAGAAAAAAAACGAATCAGAGCGCGACAAATTTTCACGCCACGAAGTTAGCTGAGAGGAGAATCGCTCATGCGGAAACGCGTGCGCACATGCTCGGAGAGGAGTTCGATGGCCCGGCGATTGTTGATCGGGTCAGCCTTGGCAAGATACTTCATGGCCTCGACCAGCATCTTCTGGCCATCGACGTAGCGGGGATCGGACGTTCGCTCGCGATGCTTGCGCGACAAATCCGGCGGGACAGTGATGGTAAACATTTTTGCCATGCGAACCTTTTTCTCCGACGGTCTTTGCAGTATATCTGCAGGATATCGGCAGTATATCGCCATGATCTCGCTTTTTCAGCTTGTTTTTTGTAGAGAAATTTACTGAAAAGCTAGTTCTGCGAGGAAATTACTTTGGTTTTCGATGTCGTTTTGAGTTTAAAGATGTTATCGGGAAGCTTCTGGTTGATTTGGATGTCTGAATACTTGGCCAACCGATAATTTCCAGACGGCTCGAAAAACTGCTGCTGCACCGAGACTCCTCGAGCAGGATCGATCCACAACAGGATCCGCGCAAGATTATTTCGCAGGTGCGTCGACTTCGGCGTCAATTCAAGTTTCTGAGCCGTAACGCCAGCTACGTTTTCCGATCCGGCAAATTTGACGTCGTAAGATTTCTGAAGGTCGTGGCCCGCGCCGCCAAATCCAAGCACGAGAAAACTTTCTATATCCCCTCGGTTTTTCGCGGCGTCATATTCATTTACCTGGTCGATCTTTGGCTGATAGACCTGCACTTTGCCGCCGCTGTAGATCACATATTTTTTGTCAGGCTCGGAAAAGTCCGCGGCCATCTGTATTTCTCCGGCCTCGCGTCGATAGTAGACTTTGCCGTTCTGCGTTTCAGTTTCGTTAATAACTTTGTCGTATTGATCCCAGACTACGGCGGCCTGCGCCGTGCGAAAGGTCTTTGCCGCAGCATCCATCTGAGTCAGGAGACGTTCGAAAGCAGCGTCGTCGCCCTGGGCCCAGACGCTCACAGCGAGCAGGCCGACCACGACGACGAGTTTGAGACTAAGGAATTTCAGGAGCGATTATCCAATCAAGATGGGCCGGTTTATTCTTTCTTCGCCCACACCTTGTAACTCTGCAAATGTCCCGAGACATCCTTCACAGTTTCATAGCGCACGATGCTGACCGCACCGGAGATCGGTTCGATCACGCGCTCGAGTTGACGGTTGACGTCCGCGCCCTCGCCTGCGTTCACCGCCGAGGCTTGAATCTGGTAGATGAATTCTCCGTTTTCTCCCGGTGCGACGACTACCCCAGTGAGATGCGGAATGCGCTCGACCGGTTTGTCTTTATAGTTCAGGATTTTGGGAGAGAGGAAGACGAAGAGAAGGATCAGCGTGACCATGATGTCGTAGTGCAGGCTTCCCCGCTCATACGACCAGAAAATATAACCGCGAATTGTGCGCCAGATCGCGCCCATTGGAGTGGCAGAGCCCGGAAGCGCTGCCGATTCGGTTTCCGTTGGCTGCCAGTGTATTGGGGAATTCATAGGATGGCAAATAGCGATGACGCCAATATTACGCGCGATTCTTCATACTAGCCGATCTACTGACCGATCGACGGAGCGATCGATGTGCTTTGTATCCCGGTCGTCAGGAAAGCTACGCCGCGGGCTTGGCCGGAATCAGATCGGTTCCCATGTAGGGCTGCAGCGCCTCCGGAATGCGAATGCTACCGTCGGCCTGCTGATAATTTTCGAGGATCGCGACCCAGGTCCGGCCGACCGCGAGCGCGCTGCCGTTTAATGTGTGAAGGAATTCAGTCTTGCTCTTGCCCTCCGGCTTGTAGCGGATGTTGGCCCGGCGAGCCTGAAAGCTCTCGAAATTCGAGCAGGAAGAAATTTCGCGAAATAAATTTTGCCCCGGCAGCCAAACTTCAATGTCGTAAGTCTTTGCCGACGAAAATCCCATGTCAGCAGTGCACAGTGACATCACGCGGTAATGCAGTCCGAGTTTCTGCAAAACGGACTCGGCATGATTGGTCAGCTTTTCGAGTTCATCGTAGGAATTTTCAGGACGCGCAAATTTCACGAGCTCGACCTTTTGGAACTGGTGCTGGCGGATAATGCCACGCACATCTTTTCCATAGGATCCAGCTTCGCTGCGGAAGCACGGGGTATAAGCGGTGAGCGAAATAGGCAATCGCGCCGCTTCCAGCACCTCGTCGCGGTAGAGATTCGTCACCGGAACCTCGGCCGTCGGAATCAGCCACAAATCCTTTTCCCCGTGAGGAACGCGAAATAAATCCTGCGCGAACTTAGGCAACTGACCGGTCCCATACATCGACTCCGAGTTCACGAGATAAGGTGGCAGGACTTCTGTATAGCCATGCTCTTGGGTATGGAGATCGAGCATGAGATTGGCGAGAGCGCGCTCGAGGCGCGCGCCAAGCGCCCAGTAGACGGCAAAGCGGGCACCGGATAATTTCGCGGCTCGCTCCAGATCGAGCACGCCCAACTGCTCCCCAAGCTCCCAATGTGGCTTTGGGGTGAAGTCGAACTTCGGGGGCGTTCCTGAGCGACGCACCTCTACATTGTCGTCGGCGCTCCTCCCCACAGGCACGCTCGAATGCGGTAAGTTCGGGATCGCCGCGAGCATCTCGCGCAGCCGCGTCTCCTGCTCGGCAGCTTTCTTCTCCGAAACCTGAATCTGCTCGCGCAATTCTTTCGTCTCGTTGATTTGCGACGATGCGTCTTGCCCGCTCTTTTTCAACTTCGCAATTTCTTCGGACGCGCGGTTGCGCCGCGCCTGCAGAGTTTCAGCAGCGGTAATCGCCTGGCGGCGTTCACCGTCAATGGCGGCAAAGTCTTTCAGTATTTCGGCGGCATTCGCACCGCGCTGGCGCAGCTTCTGCTCGACGAGCGGCAGATTGTCGCGTACGAAATTGAGATCTAGCATTGTGTTTCAACTTTAGCTGAAAAATCTGCTTCCGTGAATGCGGAGGCGGCGCGGCGCATCGTAACTCCCGCTGCGTGAGCGCCTCTTGACTTTGGCCGCGCTCACGATGACAGGGAAATATCTCCTGTAAACTAGCTCGCAATGAAGTTTTCTCGATTGATCAGCGCAGCTCTCTTCTTCGCCCTGGGGGCGACTGAAGCATATCCTTCCGCCTACAATGCGCATCCCAGACTCGTCGTCATCATCGTCATCGACCAGTTCCGCGGCGACTACCTCGAACGCTATCGCGACCAATTTGCTGAGGGTGGCTTCCGCTTGTTCCTCGATCACGGCGCGTATTTCAGCGATTGCAACTACGACTATGCCAACACGCGTACCGCCCCGGGCCATGCCACGCTGATCACCGGAAGCTATAGCAGCGGACACGGCATCGTTGCCAATGAATGGTGGGAGCCTGCAAAGAAAAAGCGCGTCACATCCGTTGAAGACGACACCACGAAGTTAGTGGGCGGCGGCGCGGGTGAACTTGGAGCCTCTCCGCACAACCTTACCAGCGACACGTTGGGCGACGAGATGAAACTTGCGACCGGAGGTAAGGCTCGAGTCTTCGGCCTCTCGTTGAAAGATCGTGCCGCCGTTTTACCCGCAGGTTTTTCCGGAGACGGCGCTTACTGGATCGATCATCAAAGTGGCGATTGGATCACGTCTACCTACTATCGGCAGGATCTCCCGGAATGGGTCACTAAATTTAACGCCAGCCATCGCGCGCAAAAATATCTAAATAAAGAATGGAAGGACAGCGACGGCAACGTGCTTGGCTCGACTGCTCCGCGAACCGGCAAAGATGGGTCAGCCGCGGGATTCTACGAAGTCGTGGGTTCAACTCCGTTCGCTAACGACTACCAGTTTGAGTTTGCCAAAGAGTTGGTGCTGTACGAAAAACTGGGAGCGGGAGCGGCCACCGATTTGCTCGTTGTAAGTCTCTCGGCCAACGATATTCTCGGACATCAGGTTGGTCCCGATACTCCGCAGATGCGCAGCATGGCGCTCGAGTTAGATCGGCAGTTGGCCGATTTTTTTGGTTTCCTCGGGCATCAAGTGGGGATGGCCAACGTTTGGATGGCATTATCCGCCGATCACGGCATCGCTCCGCTGCCTGACTTTGCGAAGACGCTTCGTCTGCCCGCCGCCAACCTTGACTCGAAGGGCTTGAAAGAAAACATCAACTCTATCCTTTCAAAAAAGTACGGGCGCAAAGCGGAGTACGTGCGTGACTTCGATTTTCCTATGCTCTGGCTGAACGAAGATGCCTTCGCCGGCATGAAGGAAGGCGAAGCAGAGTTCGAGATGGGAGAGGCGATGAAGCAGGTAGCCGTCTCCGGTTACTTCACGAAGTCACAACTCGCCCGAGGAGAAATTCCGAACACAGAGATGGGGAGGCGCTATGCGCACAGCTACTCTCCTGCCGGCGGATGGTATGTGATGGGAGTTCCACACGAATTTCAAGTGGGCGGCCAGAAAGGGACCGACCATGCGTCGCCGTTCTCGTATGATACTCACGTGCCGCTCGCTTTCTATGGACTTGCTTTTCAATCCGGCATTTATCGCACGCATGCCGAGCCTGTGGATCTGGCGGTGACCCTCGCTTCCCTGCTAGGCATTAATCCTCCTGCGCAAGCAACAGGAAGAGTTTTAACGGAAGCACTTGCAGCAACACGCCAGCCGGTGAAAATATCGCCTGCGCAACTACCGGCGCCGGCACCAGGCCCGTCAGGCGCGCCGCAATGACACCTTCGACTCAGCCCGACTTGCGCGTGAGCTTTGCCGGCATCGAACTTAAAAACCCAATCATTGCCGCCTCGGGAACGTTCGGCTATGGAATCGAATTCGAGGACATCGTTCACCTTGATCGCCTGGGCGGATTCGTAGCGAAAGGGCTATCGCGGGAACCGATGACCGGCAACCCGCCGCCGCGGCTTTTTGAGACTGCGGCCGGAATGCTCAACGCGATCGGCTTGCAAAACATCGGAGCTCAGGCGTTCCTCAGCGAGAAGCTGCCCGCCTTGCGAGAAAAAAAGAATGTTGTCGTGATCGCCAATGTTTTCGGATACACCCGCGCAGATTACGAGCAGACAATCGAAATACTGAATCAAGGTGAGGGCATCGCTGCTTACGAGATCAATGTGTCATGCCCGAACACGGCACATGGCGGAGTTCAATTCGGCAGCGATCCTCATCTTCTGGACGAAGTCGTGGCCACCGCGAAACGGACCGCGGCACGTCCGATCATTGTGAAGCTGTCGCCAAACGTCACCTCCATCGCGCAGATGGCGTACGTGGCACAGGAAGCTGGAGCGGACGCGATTTCTTTAGTGAACACATTTCTTGCCATGGCAATCAACCCGCAGACGCGACGCCCTAGAATCGCGAACGTAACGGCCGGATTGTCGGGTCCTGCAATCAAGCCGATTGCTTTGAGAATGGTTTATGACGCGGCCCATGCAGTGAAAATCCCGGTTATCGGCATTGGAGGGATTTCTACACCGGCGGATGTAGTGGAATTCATGCTTGCCGGCGCAGTCGCCGTACAGGTCGGGACGGTAAGTTATTTTGATCCGGTCGCAACCGAAACTCTCGTTGATGAGCTCACGACCTACTGCCGCGAGCAGCGAATCGAGCGGCTAAGCGATCTCACCGGCGGCATGATCAGCGACAGCTAAAGTCGGCCCGCATCGACCTCTACCGGAATTTTCCGATCGAACGGTTTCGTGCAATCTACGCTCGCCTGCTCGCCTGCGGGTTAGGCTTGGCACCATCGGTAACCAACGGGTCAGAGCTAATGTTCTTTAGGATTAATGGATTCCCGCTAGACTGTGCAAACGATTTCACCCCTGCCCTAGCGCATCAACTGTAAGCCGCTGATTCCGATGCGCAACCGATCTGGCCCTGTGGATGCATTTTAGGAATGCGTCGGACGATCCCTCACCGAGCTGAAGTCAGAACAAAAAAATTGGAAGTAACTTTAGTAATACTCAAGGAGATGGTGCTATGAAGAACCGCAAAAGAAATCAAAAGGGATTTTCTCTCATCGAGTTATTGATCGTAGTCGCCATCATCCTGATCGTCGCGGCAATCGCGATTCCAAATCTGTTGCAGGCGCGGGTTGCGGCCAATGAAGCTTCGGCCGTGGCATCGCTGCGCACTATTAATACCGTGATGATCACTTACAACGACAACTATCCAACCGTCGGCTTTGCAACGACGCTGGCCGCGCTCGGAGGAACCAGCTGCGCTCCCGCCGACCAGACGAGCGCTTGCTTAATCGACACCCAGTTGGCTTCTGGCACCAAACAAGGCTATAACTTTGCGGTCACCGGAATTGGTACACCTTCTGCACAATACTTCGCGGTGGCGACACCAATTCCAGGAAGCGGCAACCGCAGCTTCTGCTCGACGGAAGATGCCACGATTCACTTTGATCCGAGCGGCTCGGCCATTGCCGATCACGATTCTTGTCTTGCATTGACTCCCTTACAGTAAGCGCGTAGGCACGACCCCGATTTTAAGCAACAAACAAAATGGCGGGAAGCCAACCAGCTTCCCGCCGTTTTGCGTTGTCCGATTTTTGTCCGATTCGTTACGCAGCCATGAGGCACGTCGCTTCGCCGCTAGTGTACTGGCGCGGGAGCCGGGGTAGCTGGCGCAGCCGGTTTATTATTGAAGTCAACTTTCGGAGCCGTTCTTGAGCCTTCGCTTGCTTGGAAGTACGCGGGGTTCTGCTTGAACCCGGCAAAGCCTGCGTAAAGGCTATTGGGAAATTGCAGTACGTAGGTGTTGTAATCCTGCAGAGTGTCGTTGTAGCGCTTGCGTTCGACAGCGATACGATTTTCCGTACCCGCTAGCTCATCCTGCAACCGCTGGAAATTTTCATTCGACTTTAACTGCGGATAGTTCTCGACAATCACGAGCAGGCGTCCGAGAGCTCCATCCAGTTGCCCGTTCGCTGCAATCTTGTCAGACGGATTTTGCGCCGAAAGCAATGCCGATCGCGCCTTGGCAATATCCCCGAACACAGTCACTTCCTGCTGTGCATAACCTTTTACGGTCTCCACCAGATTGGGAATTAAATCCGCGCGGCGCTGCAGCACGATATCAACCTGCGACCAGGCCGATTTCACCGCCTGATCTTTTGCGACCAGGTTATTTTTCACGCCGATATATTGTCCAAAAAGCGCCAGCACAATAACGACCAGCACCGCTACCACGATCAAACCCTTACTCATTTCTCTCTCCTCGTCGCGCTGCGCGATAACAAAACAAAACGTATCAATATGCCCGGATGATTATAGTTGCATAACTGACGCGGTAATGCTTCGCGGAGTCTCCTTTTAGCGGACGCTGACTAAACAGCGTTATCAGGCTTCCAGCGCAAGATCGGCTTGCGCGCTGCCGCGGTCTCATCCAACCGCGAGATGCGGGCATTATGAGGAGCGTTAAGCACGTACTGCGGATCTTCCTCTACTTCCTTAGCGATAGACTTCATGGCTTCGATGAAAAGATCGAGCTCTTCTTTTGGCTCGCTTTCGGTCGGCTCGATCATCAACGCTCCCGGCACAATCAGTGGAAATGCGGTGGTGTAGGGATGAAAGCCGTAGTCGATCAGCCGTTTCGCGAGGTCCATCGTCTTGACGCCCTTTTTTGATTGCAGTTTGTCGCTAAAAACAACTTCGTGCATCGACGGCGTTGAATACGGGAGGTCGAAGACGCCTTCCAGTTGCTTGCGAATGTAGTTGGCATTAAGGACGGCGTCTTCGGTGGTCTGGCGAAGCCCGTCGGGGCCATTGGCGAAAATGTAAGCAAGGGCGCGAATGAACATTCCGAAGTTTCCATAGAACGCGCGCACTCGTCCGACTGATTGCGGACGGTTGTATTCGAATCCGAGCGTTCCGTCCGGTTTTGTCACAACGACCGGGGTAGGCAAAAAGGGCGCAAGCATCTTCTTCACCGCGACCGGCCCTGAGCCCGGACCACCTCCGCCGTGAGGTGTGGAGAAAGTCTTATGCAGGTTGAGGTGCATCACATCCACGCCGAAATCTCCGGGACGAACCCTGCCAACCAGCGCGTTCATGTTGGCGCCATCCATGTACAAAAGGCCGCCTTTGTCGTGCAGCAGGTCGGCAATCTTGTGGATCTCCTGCTCAAACACGCCGAGCGTGTTCGGGTTCGTAACCATCAAAGCTGCGACATCTTCGTTCATCTGCGCCGCGAGGGCCTCAACGTCGACCATGCCGCGTGAGTTCGACTTCAAATTTTCAACCGCGTAGCCCACCGTGGCGGCGGTCGCAGGATTGGTTCCGTGCGCTGAATCAGGAATCAAAATTTTCTTGCGCGCATTGCCTTTCGATTCGTGAAACGCCCGGACCATCAATAATCCCGTCAGCTCGCCCTGAGCTCCAGCAGCGGGTTGCAGCGTGATCGCGTCCATGCCGGTAATTTCGATCAGGCACTCGCTCAAGGTCTGCATAATTCGCAGCGCGCCCTGAGAGATTTTTTCAGCCTGATATGGATGGCCGTTTGCCAGACCTTCCACGCGAGCTACAAACTCGTTAACACGCGGGTTGTACTTCATGGTGCAAGAACCGAGCGGATACATTCCCAGATCGATGGCGTAATTCCAGGTTGAAAGGCGCGTGAAGTGGCGGATGATTTCAATCTCGCTCACCTCCGGCATGTTACCCAGATCTTTGCGCTCCTGCTTGCCGAGCAATTTCGCGGAGTCGACTTCTGGAACGTCCAGTGGCGGCAGTTTCCACGCGGCCTTGCCCGGCGACGACTTCTCGAAGATCAAACCTTCGTTCTGATTGATGTGGCGCGTTGCTTTGCGGGTCATGTGCTTCGTGCTCATCGCACCGCCTCCTCGGGCTCCGACTCTCTGCTTTGTTCGGAGCCTTCGCTCTCCGCCACCAATCCGACCGCCGTATCGATCATCGATCGCGTGGTGAGTTCGGTGCAGCACCACAGCGCCGCATTCCCCAACTCGGGATAAAACTTTTTCAGCGGGAGCCCACCCACAATCTGATGCCCAAGCAAGCGTGAGTTGATCGCGTAGGGGTCTTCGCGTGTCTGCACCACGAACTCATTGAAACGGGGCGCTCCTGTAAAGA
>JAYVCW010000325.1:0-3687 GCA_043749775.1 Acidobacteriaceae bacterium
CACGTAGCAAGGCCAGCAGACGATCGGCACTCCCCATTGCATGTCGATCGGATGCTATCAGTTTAACTTCAGCGTCAGTAAGCCTTGTCTTGAAAACGATTCCGTCCACTTTGCCTATCAGCAAGCCTTGAAAGACGACAATACCCTCGGGGGTATCGGCAAGGGATTCTTCCAAATTGTAGGTTAGCTTCGTGAGCTGATCTACGCCTACATTCAGGTCTTTGATTTTGGACTGAAGTCGATTCGCCTCATCTTTGTGCTCGGCTCCCTTCGCCTGAAGATCGGCGACGCTCTTTTCTAATAGTTCTCGCTCAACCAGGAAAACTTTTTTCTGCGCTTCAATAATCGAGAGCGCGCGGTCATACTGTGTGCCTTTCGCGAGATCTACTTGTGCCTGTAGACTAGCGACGTGCTGAGAATGTAGGCGCAGAGCAACCGCAATGAGCGTGGGCACTCCAAGTATCAGCCCGATATCGCGCAATACAGCTGCGTATTTGGCAGTTTCTAAGAGAACTTGATCCATGATTAGCCGACGAAATGTGTGGCGTTGTGCTGCAAAGAAGAAGGTCGATATCCTAGTTACGGAGATTATGAAGCGCCGAGCACGTCAGGATAAGGACTAAGAAACCGCTCGCCATTGAAGTGAATTAGATGGTCAGGATTGAACGCGACCCATACTTCGGTCTCCCATGAAATTTGCGACAAGAAGCTTTGCATCACGGCACGCGTCTTGAAAGCAGTAACGAAAACCAGGCCTGCCCGGCAGCGTTGAAAAAGCTCCTTGAGTTCTTTCCGTCGTTTACCATCCACCGGCCCCGCGGTGCTCACGGCCTCGATTAGGACCAACCAATTTCGGCTTGTATCGTGGACTACGATGTCCGGCATCTTTGCGGAAGGCGCGATCACGACTCCTAATCCTTCGAGATACGTCGCGTCCAAGTGCAGGAACTTATCTTCGGTATCGCCAATATAAGCAACAGTGCCACCTGCGACAAACCGAGGGCAGAATTCTTCAATGACGGCTTTGATGAGCGGATTCTGTCCGCCGGGAGATAAGGTTACTCTTTCACCCGATGGAAGTTTCACCGGAATTCGTGCAAGCGTCCGATGTCTCTCACATGAATTGAGGCTAGAGATTCTTCGGATACGGTTCGAAGAGACGCGGAGGACCAAAATGGATCAAGTGTTCAGGCTCCTCGGCGATCCACGCCACGGTTCCCCAAGTTGGCAATGCTTTCGCGAGCTGAGCACGGGATTCGAGAGCGGTGATCAAAATCAATCGCTCTCCCGTGCCGCCGAATAGTTGTCGCAATTCACACCGCCGCCTTTCGTCGATTACCCCACGGACCGTCACCAGGTCGACAATTGCGAACCATCGTTGCGCCGAGATGCCAATTACGACGGCTGGCAGCGCTGAGGCCAAATTGGAGCGACGGCGCTCAAACGTGCTGAATTGGGCTCGCCGCAAAGACGGCTCGTCTCGGCGATAGAGCACCTCGCCGCCCGTGACGAATCTCGGCATGAATTCAGCGATGACCAGCGAGAGCAATTCGGAGGTGGGCATGTCAGAAAATCCCACTTTGGGTTTTTAGTGTCAAGGCGGCTACGACTGTAGACCGATTTGAAAACCCTCGGCACACCACCGCACGACATCTTTCGCCAATTGCTGAAGGAACTTCGGTCAGCAAAAAACCTGACGCAGGCACAACTCGCCGACCGCTTAGGCTTGCCGCAAAGCTACGTCAGTAAATACGAAACGGGCGAGCGTCGGCTGGATTTCATCGAGACGGCCGCTATCTGCGACGCGCTTGATATGGGGCTCCCGGAATTCGCGAAGACGTTCTTGAATCGATGGGCGGCTGAAACGCCAGGGCGCGGGCTGGGAAGACGCAAACGATAATGAAGAAGGCAAATGCTCCAGATCTGCTTATCGCGAAGAACGCTGACGTTCAACTCACCAGCGGTAGCGGGACCGCCAAGCGAGCTGCGGAGGTCTTGATTGCGAAGAACGCTGGCTTTTTCGTCCCGAGCGCAAAGCAGAAAAAGAACCTGGTGGTCGCCTTCGCCAAGCGAGACATGGTCGTGTATGGCAAGGCCTTCGACATTGTCCGTTTATCCGACCTCATCGATTTAGACAGTCTAGATGCTGTCGAGGAGAACCTAGATAAAATCCAAATCTTCGAGATCAAATCCACGAGGAAGGACTTGCCAGCGGACTTCTCTGGGTATTTTTTTGCCCTTACTGCGGCTGAGGTCTTAGTCGCCCAAAGCTTGAAGAAATATTTCAAATTCATCTTCGTCAATGTGAACACCGGGGCTTTCCTTGAAATGGACATGCGGGAGATCTTTGCAAGATCGCGCGGAATTTATCCGACATGGAGTATTCTGTTTTGATCTCACACCTCGCTTCAAATCTTGAAAATTGCCGGAGAGATGAACGCCAGGACTAGCCGATACGAAGACACGCTCCGGTTTCACCGCGTGCAGAATGACATTCTCCTGCAAAACATCGTCGTCCCGAAACGCCGCCGAGCGTGAATCCAACAAATGCAATCGCCGCAGGGACATCTCCGAGAGGAACTGTTGCCGGAATGATCTGAAATAAGGGCCATTGCAAAAACTTCGGGGGAGTGATTGCGACGAGCTCCGCGTCATCTGACAGCAACCGCGCCGCCAATGCGAGAAAGCCGGTGTAGAGATTGCTCGTCTCAATTTCCGCCGATCGGAGCAGGAGCCGGGCTGCGGAATCGCTCTGAATTTTCCGATACGGGGGATTCAAAATCGCCGCATTGAAGGGCTTTTGGGCGACGGAAAAAAGATCCGCGCGAAACAGCTGAAGGGCCGATTCGATGAAATCGCTGTTGAAGATTTCTGCGCTAAACGAAATACCGGCGAGGAGGCACGCCGATTCGCAGTCGGCGTAGGTTTGTTCGAGCGCCGGGATCAAGCGAGAATCCACTTCGTAAGCTGTCACGGCTATTCCGTGCGGTCGCACACTGGCTCGACAAAGTTGCTGAACGAGTGCTGCGGAGAGTACGCCTGTTCCCGCTCCCGGATCGAGCAGTTTTACCTCGTGAGGATGACGCTCGAACAGCGATGCCATGAAATTTGCGATTCCCGGTGGGGTCAGAAACTGCCCCAGCGCCTGACGTTGTTCGAGAGCCGCGGAGATCATTTAGGCATTCAATTCAAGGACACTTTTCACGATATATTTTCCTAAGGCAAGATACAGAATCGATATCGTAGCAGGTCGGCTTCGTCGAGGACCCGAATTCTCACGCGCGTTTGCGCAGCAGACGCTCTTTCACTTCCGGCCACTCGCGGAACTCAGCCTCACCTTTCGCGACCCGCTCTGCGCGGGCTGCGAGCACTTCGCCATTACAGGCTGGCGAGGGCACGCCTTCGGGAGGCGCGCCTTGCGCTTCTTAGCGCCGGCGTGCGAGACGACGCGTCCTCCTTTGATCGCACGTTCTCCGCGAGCGATGCCTTCCAAGATGGAGACTCGCTGCTGCAACGACTCGTAGCCCCGAACGTCGACGAGCCAATTCAAAGAACGCGTCCTGTCATAATCGTCCAAGCTCGTGAATGACTTTGGGAGGAAAGGCGGCCCGCAGTGCGTTCAGCACGGCGAGAACGTCGATCACTTCCTGGGCGATGGCACCGCTCACCGGACTTAAATGACCACTG
>JAYVCW010000326.1:0-4037 GCA_043749775.1 Acidobacteriaceae bacterium
GAGCAACGCTTCGTCAGGTAAGGCAGATTCGAAAGCAGTGGGGCGCAACGGGTCGGAGGGTAGATCCTGCGGTAGCTTCGGCTCAGTGGGGTCAAGAGCATTCCCGACTGCATCAGAGGACAACGGCAGTAATTGCGACGAATTCGGCTGTGGAAATGTATGGACGTGCATACCCGATAGATGAAGGTTGGCTGCAAATAGATTCGGGCAGAATACCGCACGCAGCAAATGCAAGCTATGCGAACAGCGAATATTTTCCGTTTGCGTCTTCGAGCTCAGTCATCGACCTCAGTTCGGGATAATGGCTTACGAGCGATGCTGGAGCGGGGACTTTCTTTCCATTGAGCAAGTGGCGAAGCTCGAGCGCATTGACGGCAGCTTTAGCCTGAAAATGGTTGTTAGCGATTACGTAGGTCGATTCGGCTCGCTCTGCAATTGAGCTGATTTTTTCTTTCCACTTTTCCAATTCGGCCATCTTGTAAAGGTAGTTATAGCGATCGTCGCGATTATCGCTGTCAAACCACTGCTCGTAGTTGCGCCCGTGCAGGCGCACGTAAGCGAGACTGGAAGTTACGTGTTCAGTCGGAGCGAGCGAGCGGCCGAGTTGGGGTTGATCGATATTGCAGAACGCTACGTTCTGGCGCATAAATTCGGCGATGGTCTCCGCGTTGTCCCAACTCTCATGCCGCACTTCGACCACACGCGGATACTCGATGAATTGTCTTAGGACCTGCTCGATATATTCACGATTAAGCCCGGTGTTCTTGAACGAAACAGGGAATTGGATCAGCAGGGCGCCCAGTTTGCCTTCCGTGGCAAGCGATTCGAGGCCTTCACGCGCCAGACGCTCATCTTCGTCATTCGGGCGGATGCTGGCCGCAGAAGTCGGTTCGGTCGCGGCCAACGGAGAGTGAGTAAAGGACCGATGCAGCTTGGCTGTGAAAAGAAAGTCGGGATTTACCGCTGCGGCCTTGCGCGCCCAGAAACGCCCGAGCTCTGGCCTGATGTGTCCGTAGAACGAGGTGTTGATCTCAATGACGTCAAAGAAGCGTGCCAGGAATTCGACAGGATGAATTTTCTTCCTCGTTACCTCTGGCGGATAGAGAATTCCGTCCCAATCCTTATAGGACCATCCGGCAGTCCCGATGCGGATTTTCGGAGCGCTAGCCATGGGAGGGAAGATGTTCGCAGATTAGCACAGACAATCCGATGAGGAGCGGGCGCCCCTGCCTGCTAGAGCCGATCATCGACATGATCGTTTGCGAAAATCGCTGAGAAAATCGACGCCGCAAATGACGGCGATACTAGTAGAGAAGGACCGCCACCCAGTAAGTCCCGGTCGGATATGTGGAGTTGCGGGCGTAGCATGAGCCAACCGCGAATTCCCGAGCGTTCGGATCGACCAGGGCGCGTCGTGCAGCTTGCGGCAGTTCCTCGGGGTGAGTCTGGGTATAAACGATGATTCGGGATCTTGAGTAAGAAGAGGCAAGCAGATGGGCATTCGGACGGCTCTCATCGGAGAGTGAACAGGCTGCGTCATCGAGCTTGGCGGGAGCAATCTGCTTGAGCTCCGCTAAGCCTGCCTCTCTTCGGACTTGCGAAACAGCGTGCCCGACCAGTTGATTGCTTTCGCTCGAAGAGTAGGAGACGATCTCATGAGCGAAATCCTGCACAACGTACAGCCTTCCATGGTTCCAGATGGCAGCAATGCCCGCCACGTTGAACTCGTGGTCGAGTAGATTCTTGCGATGCGGCGGGGAGTGCATAAACGCCTCATTGGCCGAAGTCGGACAAGTCGCATAAGCAATGTTCTCGCCGGCGTAATCCATCTTGAGCGGACCAGCCTGCGAGATACGCTGCATCAGATCAGCTTCGCCAAGATACTGATGTTCCATTTGCTGGCTTGCAATCATCAACTGAGCGTGGCGGCGGGCCGCTTCGAGCAGGCTATTGTCCGCGCGCAGCGCGGGCGCTCCCGCTAGCTCGCGGCTGTGATTGGCCATTAATAAAAGTTCATTCTCAGCGCCGGTGTCTTCGAAGGCTCGGGGGTCGGGTTTGGCGTTAGTTCGTCCGGCAGTATGATTGGAATCGACACAATCGCCCAAGCTATTTTCAGAAGTTTCGCGGTCGGCGGGATTGTTGGAGCAGTTTCCGCGCGCAACCGCCGAGATCGCTACGAACAGCAAGACCGCCCAGGACCGCAGCATATTTTTGAGTTCAAGTTGCGGCGGGGGTCACCGGCAAAGATCGCGGATAAAGTTCCGCTTTCCATCTACAACGCTAACCTCTAAAATTCAGGTCATCTACTTACCATGGAGACATTCCTCTTAGTTACTATCCTCGTCGGAACCCTTGCCCTGCTTGGGTTTTCAGCGATCCTGTGGCGCCGCGTCTCGGGCAGCTCGCAAGCTGATGTAAAAGCGGAAGTTGCAGCTCAGCTCGAAAGGTTTAATACCACCCTTGGACAAAAGATCAGTACCAGCACTGCCGATATGGCCACTCGCCTGGAGCAGACTAAAGGGGACCTTCGGCAACAGGTGACAGACCGCATCCAGCAAGGGTTTTCGGAGATTCGCAACTCGGTGGAGCAGCAACTCGCCCGCGGGCGTGACGAGCAGAAGCGGAACCTGGCCGAAGGCCGAAGTGAGCTAACCAGTTCTCTGCTGCTAACCACGCAGCAATTGAAGGTGGAGTTTCAGTGCCTCAATCAGCAAACCGCGCAGAGTCTGGAATCCATTCGTGACCGTGTGGATGTGAGGCTGATGGCTATCACCGATCAAGTGCAACAAAAACTTGATCAGAACATTAAAGAAGGGTTCGCTCAGTTCGAAAAAGTGCAGCAGCACCTGAAAAACGCGGAAGAGCAGCTGCGTGAAGTCGGAGCTCTTGGGCATTCGATTAACGATCTGAACAATTTGTTGAAGCTGCCACACCTGCGCGGTCAGTTTGGCGAGGCCAGCCTGGAGCGGCTTCTAGCCGATTTTCTTCCGGCACACATGTTCGCGCTACAATCTTCGCCGGGTGAAGGCGGGGGGCGCGCCGATGCGGTCATCTTTTTCCCCGACCGGAAGCTTCCGATCGATGCCAAGTTTCCCCGAGAGCAGGTGATTGCCCTATTTGAGAGCAATGACAAGGCCGAGATCGACGCCGCGCGGGTCGTCCTGGTTAGAGTGATGAAAGCCGAGGCCAAGCGCATTCAGCAGTACATTCAGCCTGAAAACGGGACGACCGAGATCGCGCTCATGTACTTGCCGAGCGAAACGCTCTACATGGAGGTCATCCGCAATCGTGAACTTGGCGACTGGATGAATGAACAGCATGTCTTCCCGGTCTCTCCAAATACGTTGCTGATGACGTTGCACACGATCTCGCTCGTTCATAAGTGGTACGAGGTGGCAACCAGGTTCGAAAAGAGCCGGGCTGAACTCGCAAAGGCGCAAAAGTCGTTCGACTTCTTCCAAAGTCAATTTGAGAACGTGGGCAAGAATCTGAACAAGGCGCAGGAAGCATTCGAGACTGCGCAACGCCATTTGAAAAACTATCGTGGCAAGGTAACCGCGCTGAGCGGACAAGAGCAATTGGAACTTGAGACGTCGGCTCCGATCGAAAAGCCGTTGCCGCTGGTCGACAAAGCAAGTGCCTGATCGTTCGCGTGCGGATCAAAAACGCCAGTGGTAGACTAATTGGACGGTCTGCATCACACCGTAAGCGTTTGACATCGTTTGACATCCACACGCCGGAGAGATGGCCGAGAGGCTGAAGGCGGCGGTTTGCTAAACCGTTATACGGGCTAACACCTGTATCGAGGGTTCGAATCCCTCTCTCTCCGCCACACAGTCTAGGATGGCAGAGAAATTCGGCTGCATTACCCAAGAAATCACGAGAGTTCGCCGCAATTCCGCAAGTTTCGTCTTTAAACTGGACTGGAGAAAGTGGTCCCACTTTAACGCGCAGCCAAGCTTTGCCAGTCTTTTCTCTGAAGCGCCCATTAGCAGTCCGGTTTCAAAGACTCCATCAGGCGAATGCAATGCGATCAC
>JAYVCW010000327.1:0-17222 GCA_043749775.1 Acidobacteriaceae bacterium
CTCGCCCTGGCCTTGCAACCGCGTGAATTTTCGCTGAAATAATTGTCGTCCGCGGCGAACCGAACGAAATGGGTCGCGTTCGATCATGTACAAAGATGAACCGGCCGAGTTGACATCTCCGCGACCCGCTCCCACCTCATCCAAAAGCGATTTGTTAATGCCCGCCTTCGCAGTGTTCGGAGCCTGTGCGCTGTCGATCATCTGTCCCCAACAAGCAGTTGCCATTGATAGGACAATGAGGGCAAAGGTTTTCAGTGCGTTCCTGGGAATCTTCAAGGAGAGCCTTTCGGAATTCATTGACTGGGTGTTTGGTTTCTGGTTGCTTACAAACCGGGGGGGAAGACAAGAACACACGAAGTCTACGCCCAATGCATGAAGGCTACAATGAGAAATTTAAAGAAGAAATCAAACCCCGAAAACCTTGGGTTTCAGAACGGGAGAACGGCGCGGTTTTTTGCGCCGTGTGCACTTCCTGAAGCGGGCGGGATATACACATCGCGACCTCCGATAAGGCCCAACCATGGGGCCAAGTCGGCTTGTTGCTCTTAGCTCCAAGTGCATCCTAAAGGTCACTTTTATCAGCCCTAAATATCTCATTGACGAAAAAGATTGACGAAAGAAGGGGAGGAGTCGATGGTCAATCGTCGTCAGTTGCTGGGAAGTGCAGTTGTTACAGCTACTTGCAGAGTCCTGCTGTACGCCTTACCCCGTCTTTGTTTCCTTTTTGTTTCAATTGGCTGAGGGCAGGGATACTCTTGTCGTGCCATTACTCTGAGGCCATAGAGAGATCTACTATCGCAACATCACTAGATGGACCGAAATCCCATCCGCGGACCACATATTACTCCTTACTCCGTTACTGTCACAGTAATAGCGTTCGATTTCACGGCGCCGTCCTTGGGGTTGTTGGAGACGGGCCGCGACATTTGGACTGAGTATTGGCCCGGCCGACTTAGGTTGTACAAGACACTTATAACGTCGGTACCGACGACCTTACTCTCGCCAGGTTTGATAATGACGGGTGGCCGCAGGCTTCCTCCTGTAAGTTCCAGATGCTTAACCGTTCTTTTCAACCGGACTGGCGGCCCCGTTCCTCCGGACGTCGTACTTATCCAAAGTGTCCATCGCGAGCATTTTGTTGTAGGAGACGGCGTACTCAATAGCGTGCTTCGACGTGTTCGTTATCGTTACCTGAATCAGGGCGTCGCCGCCCGCCTTCGCCGTCGGCCCGTCGGCCTTGATCATAACCGCAAACGGAGCGGAGGCGGCTGGCAATTGCGCGCTCAGAACAGCCGCAATGGCAGTTACACCCAACACTGCCCGCGCCTTACCTGGTTTCACCATTAGCGCGAGACACAAAAGTCGAGGCGGCATTGTTTTAGTCGGTTACAGTTATAGTGGTCGCGCCCGATTTTACCATCACCCCGCCAGACTCCTTCGGCGCCTGCCACATTACTTGCACAGAGTACTTTCCAGTTTGCGACATATCACTCAAGGCGCTAACGGGAATCGTGTCTTGTTGGGACTGGTGCGGATGAAGTGGCCGGGATGATAAGTGTCGAGCCCGCCCAGTCCGAACTGCAGAAAGCGCTGCTTCCAGCGAACGATGGTCGGAGCAGTGGTCTGAAGCCGATGTTTGATGGTGTTAAAGGAGACGCGCTGGGCCAATAGGAGAATCGGCTTGGCCCGGAAGTCATACCCGGCGGTTGGAGAACGCGATTGGGCTTTCGCTTCTTGTTACGCTCGGCTCAGATGGTTTTGCTCCGAGCAGGCTGCCTCTGCTGTTGCGTACCTCGTACCGGTAGCCGTCGTTCACCGCTCCCCTGGTCCTGGACGCGTTTACTTGGCGATTCGAAGTATTCGTCAGCAGAACATTCACCAACACGCCTGAACCAGACATAACGACGGGTTTATCGACACTGATGGTGATCGTAAATGGCGGCTTGACCGGCCCAGCCGCACTGGGTTGACCAAAGCCATGGCGCAGAGCTAATGAGCAAAAGGAGCGCGCACAAGATTTTCATAATCCTCGCGCCACAATAAATGCGCGCAGGTTAGAAATCAGGCTTTGTACCGGGCTTGGCAAGCGGTTAAAAGTCTGCGCTCGATTTCATCTGAGGGGTATTGCTCCGGGGGAATCAGGGTGGAGTGCGCAGCACAAATCTGAAAAAAGTGGTTCTCAGATCCGGCGTCCGCAAAATCCCGAATCGAATAGCCGCAGAAGAGAGAGAAAGAATGCTCTGCCGCCAAATCTTCCCACAGTTGTTCGAGCGCGAGTACAGCCGCTGGCGCTCGCCTTTGCCAAAACAGCAACACCAATTCGCCGAACACCATCGCCCGGGGATTATCAACGGTCGCCGCTCGGTTAACGTCTGTAAGCACACCGAGCATGCGCCGCCGGAATCGTGTAATGGCATTCTCTCCGGCTGATAAGTATTCCGCCAGTGCTTCATCGGCGTCGATTGCAACGTACCTGCCTTCGTCCGCATAGTGCGCCGCGTCGATTCCGCGAGCTGAGAGCTTTTCGGCGATTGCTCGCTGGTGCGAAGCTGTTGCCAGGATTACCGCGCTGTCGCCTGCCAACAAAGCGCTGATCAGAAACTCGCTAGTAAAACGCACCAACACTTGATCGTCAAAATAGAACTGAGCAGCGTGAGTGTAGAGCCGATGGTTGCAGCCTTGAGACCCGGCAGGTATGTAGGGCTTGTCGAGACCCCGGTCTAGGCTCATGTGTCCCCTCTGCACTGCGAATAGCTCAGCGCCGCCGAGAAAGAATACCACGGTGTGCCAAGGAGCAGGTGTTTCTGAGATTACAAATCGGGTGGTCTTGCGGAGCTCTGAAATCACAGTTGAGCCCTCTCAGAGTTCTAAGTCGCAGCGGGTGGAGCGACAGCAACGTAAAGGTTTCAGTTTCTATCAAAATCCCGACCCTCTGCTCTTTCAGTCGCTGAGTGTTGAAGGAGTTTTACAAATACGGTTCGAGACAGGTGGTCGTCATTGATTTGTAAAGAAGTGGTAGAGGTGCACAGTGAATCGCAAACGCAAAAATGCCCGCGATTCTCGTGAATCGCGGGCATATCGTGTTTCTCAAGATCGTTTGGAAGACGATCGGTAGCGTTACCTAGACAGCAGTAACGTTCTCCGCTTGCCAGCCTTTCGGGCCCTTGGTCACGTCGAACTGCACGGTCTGGCCTTCTTGCAGGCTCTTGAAGCCGCCAGCTTGAATAGCGGAGAAATGCACGAATACGTCTTCGCCATTTTGACGGCTGATGAAACCGTAGCCCTTGGCGTCGTTAAACCACTTCACTGTTCCTTGTTCTGCCATTGATGTTCCTATTCTTGTTGCTCATTGAAATATGCTGAGAAGATTCGCTGCTGTAGAGGTGGGGTGGCGCTGGTTGGCGGTACCGGACCTGCAACTGCTTGTGAGTCAGACTTAGCGATTTACAGTGTAGCACGGCGTCATGAAAAAAAGCAATAATCTAGTTACCGGGAAATGAAACGGGACACGAAGCTGTATCCCTAGCTGAACACTGAACTTAGCACGTAATCCCAGCACGGAACTCCTATGATCGCCATCTTAACCCTCGACCTGCGGATCGAAGCGGCCCAATCGTTGAAAGACAAGCGACAGGTCACTCGAAGTCTGAAGGATCGCCTTCGGTCATCATTTAACGTTTCTGTCGCGGAGCTTGACCCGAGCCCGCTCTGGAACCAAGCCACCATCGGCGTGGTCAGCATCTCGCACTCGCGGGACTATCTTGACGGATTGATGAAAAACGTCGAACGCGCCGCCAACCGCATTACCAACAACGCCGGAGCAGAAGTGTCCGATTCGTTTGTGGAGTTCATCTGACGTACCTCAAGTGAAGTCTTTTACGCCGCATAAACGCTGGCTTTTTCTGATATTCTGACAAGTTTTCTCCTATTTGAGGTGGGCAGTGGAGCATCGCGGGCAAAAATATCATCGAGGACGGCTGAGCGGAGCGATTCGTGAGGAGATTGAGACCATCCTCGAGGGCGAATTGGCCGATCCCCGTATCGGACTTGCAAGCGTGAGCGCCGTGCTCATGGCGCAGGATGCGCGGTCTGCCAGGGTTATGGTGACCCTTGCCGGAGATGACGCCGAAGCTGAGCGCACTCTCGAAGGCTTAGCTGCCGCCAAGAATTATGTGAGGCACGAGATCGCGGAGCGTCTGCGTTTGCGCCGCCCGCCCGAACTCTATTTCCAAATTGACCGCGCTGACGCATTAGAGGGGCGAGTCGATCAGTTGCTAGCGAGGGAGAAGAAGCGCAATAAGAAAAAGGGTGACGCAGCTAAGCCAGCTGCAGCTAAGCCACCTATGGATGACCCGAAGGATGGCGCAACGAAGGGTTCCACGACGAAGGGTGGCGCAGCGCTTTAAGCGAGCCGGAAAACGGAACGCTAAATGGCTGCGCAACCTGCAATCGCGGAACTTTCTAAGGCAACCAGTCCGCGTATCCAGATCGCAAGGTCACTCAACTTTAACGTGAATCAATGTTAGACCGCGTTTTACAGGAAATTCGAGCGCGCCACCGTTTCGTCGTGACATCGCACGCACGTCCCGACGGAGATGGCATCGGCTCGGCTCTGGCGTGTGGGCAGATGTTGCGCGTAATGGGCAAGGAAGCAGTTGTTGTGTTGCATGACGGCGTTCCGCGCATCTATCAAAATCTTCCCTTCGCCGAGTTGGCGGTTCGAGCGAACGAGGTCCCGGCGAATGACGCCGTCGTCTTGCTGGAGTGCGACAGCACGCGCCGCACTCTTCTCGATGGCCTCGATAAATGCTTTCTGATTAACATCGACCACCATGTCAGCGGTCGCACCTTTGCTGACATCAACTGGATTGATTCAACCGTCATGGCGACGGCTGAACTCGTCTACAAGCTCATACGGCGCGCGTGCGTGCCGGTCGATCGCGACATCGCAACCTGCCTGTATACCGCCCTGATGACCGATACCGGATCTTTCATGTTTGAGGGCACGAATGAACATACTTTCACTGTGGCTCGGGAATTGGTCCTCGCAGGAGCCGACCCGGCCCAGTGCGCTCGCCCAATTTACTTTGGGCACTCCACCGCCAAAATGCGACTGCTCGGGGCTGCGTTGTCGAACCTTCATCACGAGGGGTCGCTATCGTGGATCTCGGTTACGCAGGACGAAATGAAGAAATTCGAGGCGCGCGAAGAAGACTGCGAAGGTTTGGTTAACTACGCGCTTTCAATCTCCGATGTGCAAGTTGCCATTTTTTTTCGTGAGCTTGCCGATACAAGATTTCGCGTGAGTCTGCGTAGCAAAGGCGAAATCAATGTTTCAAAAATCGCCGAGCATTTTGGCGGTGGCGGCCATAAGTGCGCGAGTGGTTGCGCTATCGATGGTCCGCTTGATCGCGCGGTTTCGAGGATCATGGATCGCTTGCGCGCAGAGCCTATACTCTAACGCTTACCGTTACTACAAAGCCGACCACCTTAAATGGCTCTCCACCCCAATCCGCAAACGCAAACGCGCGTCTTATTGCTGGTGGCCTGCTGCGGATTTCTTTTTTTCTACGGACTCGGCTCTTTCGGCCTGGTCGGGGCCGATGAGCCTCGCTACGCGCAGGTCGCGCGCGAAATGCTCAGTCGACACGATTGGATCACTCCCACTTTGCAGGGGCAAGCGTGGCTGGAGAAGCCGGTCCTCTACTATTGGCAGGCGATGTTCTCGTTTCGCCTCGGCGGAATGACCTCGCAGATGGCCCGCATTCCGTCCGCGCTCGATGCGTCGCTGCTGGTGGCTGTGATCTATTTCTTTCTCCGCCGCTTCTATCCCGGTTCGGAGGTGGACGGGGCGGTTATCACCGCGAGTTCCGCCGGGATCATAGCTTTTGCTCGCGCCGCTGCCACAGATATGGCGCTCGCCGCGACTCTATCGATCGCCCTGCTCGCGTGGTATGCGTGGTACGAAGCTGGTCAAGCCAATTTAACCACAGCGGACAAGCGCTCGTACCTTGCTATCTTCTATGTTTTTCTGGCGCTTGGCACGCTGGCAAAAGGTCCGGTTGCTCCTGCATTTGCCGCGATCATCATTTTTATTTTCTGCATGTGTTTAAAAGATTGGTCCCAGCTCAAGCAAACGTTTTGGGCTCCCGGAATCGCTCTTTATCTGGTGGTTGTCTTGCCGTGGTACGTAGCAGTGCAGTTGCGTAATCCTGAGTTCTTTCGCGTTTTCATATTGCAGCACAATCTTGCTCGCTTCTCGCAGGATGTTTACCACCACCGGCAGCCATTCTGGTTTTACGGCCCCGTCTTTCTGCTGGCAATGCTGCCGTGGAGTTTCGTGTTGCTAGTCACGGTGGTAGTTCGCTTGCGGGATATTCTTGCCCGACGAAAGAACCGGTTTTCTTATCCCAGGTTTTCGTGGCAAATTTTTTTATTTGTCTGGATGACCATTCCCATAGCATTTTTCAGCGTCTCGCAATCGAAGCTCCCCGGATACATTCTTCCCTCAGTTCCCGCCGGGGCTCTTCTGATCGCAGACTACTTGGCCTCCCTTCGACGCGAGCAGACGCGCATAGAACCACAGTCACAGCGTGAACCGCGTGAACGAGAACCGCGTGAACCTGAACCGCATGAACATCGCTTGTGGCGGTACGTCGCTGTCGGTCACGGCCTGCTCTGTGGATTGCTCATCTTCATCGCGTGTTTGACCCCGGGCCTTCTCGTTCTGCACCGTCCTCTTGCCGGGCGAACGACTTACATCGGCGCTCTCCTTGGAGTGTTGTCTTCGATAGTGATGAGCGCCACTCTCTTGAGTCGATCAGGATTGCGTCTCCTCTCGCGTGTCACCTTAATCGCGGTCGTCATAAGCGTTGCGGTCGTCGTTCGCCTCGGGGCGCCTATCATCGATGCAACGCAGTCGGCATATCCAATCGCAGAAAGCATTCAGGCTTTCTCTCGCGAATCAGTTCCACTCGCCGTCTACGGCATCAACCGGGCACAGCAGTACGGCTTGGAGTTTTACCTCAACAAGGCGGCACAGGCTTACGAGAAGGGAAGTATCCCTACAGCGCCGCATGTGCTCGTGACCAGACAGAATTCTCAGGCTGAAGTCGCGACCGCAGTACCCGGACGCCGGGTATCATACTTAGCTAGCTTTCCCGCGCAGAAATTGGATCTGTATTGGATAGGGAAATGACTCTACAGATTGAGCCGCTTTGGTAGCTTTCGCAAGCGGCGTGAAATTGCGTCACACATGAGTTTCATGGCGACGTCTTTTCGCGCCGAGCAACCTTATGGAAATTCTCGATCTTCGACATTTCGCTTCTGCCGACCTTCGGCCTCTGATCGAGGAAGAGATTTCGGCATGGGGGCGGCTGCTCTCCTGGGACTACACAATCTCCGCGGAAATGATTCTGCGTTACATGGATGCAAAAATTCTCCCCGGCTATGCCGCTATCGAGCGGGGAAATATCTTCGGCTATTCGTTTTTCGTTTACGAACAGAGTAAAGGTGTCATTGGCGATCTTTTTGTCCGCGAAACACGCACACCTGATCGGCATGAAGTTGAGGAACGGCTGCTTACGCACGTCATTGAGACGCTGCAGCAGTCTCCTGGAATTCATCGCGTTGAGGCGCAACTCCTGGCGCACCAAACCGGCGAAGTTTTGCGTCCCTTTCTGCAGCAGGGTTTTAGCCGCCATCCCCGGGTATTCATGAGTCTCGAAATCGGAAAGCATGCGCCATCCACTACAGGAGTGAACCAGCAATTTGAAATGCGACTTTGGTCGGAGCAGCAATATCAATCTGCCGCGGCCCTCATCACTGCGGCGTATCGAGGGCACGTCGACTCCGAAATCAACGATCAGTACCGCACGCTCGCCGGTTCGCTGCGCTTTCTCAACAACATCGTGCGCTTTCCGGGATGCGGCACCTTTGATCCGCAAGCGTCCTTTCTTGTCTTCGAGCGCCGCACCCACACCCTCATCGGACTGATTTTGTGTTCCCAGATCAGGGGCGACGTAGCGCACGTCACCCAGGTTTGCGTTCTGCCGGAGTTTCGTTCTTCAGGACTCGGGGAGGCGATGCTCGCCGCATCCACCAGAAACCTTCGCGCGCGAGGATTTCGTTTTATCTCATTGACAGTCACCGAAGCTAACGACCGGGCCATCGCCCTGTACAAGCGAATCGGCTTCGCATCCGCGAGGGTGTTTGATGCTTTTGTGTGGGAGGGATAATCTGCAGGAACGGCAAGTCGGCGAGCGAGGAAAGAAAAAACCGCCGCGTCATCCTTCCCCGTGACGACGCAGCGGATTTAGGCGGAAACCGGAGTCTTGTCCCTTATTTTTAATAGAAGGACCTAGTCACCCAGTTGGTCGCAGCACAAACGCCGAGGGGGCTTGCTGTCGATCCATCCAGGTTGGCTTCCATTTGATAACAACGATATTTTTCGGGAAAACCCTTCATTCCGGAGATCGAATTTGACGAATTTTCATGGCTTGAACAGATTCTTGGCGATGAACATAACATTTGCTGGGCGTTCAGCCAGTCGGCGCATGAAGTACGAATACCACTCCGTACCGAATGGAATATAGACCCGCACCTTCCACCCTTCTTTCACCAGCCCCAGTTGCAAGTCTCGCCGGATGCCGTGCAGCATTTGGAATTCGAAGGCATCGCGTGGAATATTTTCCCGAATGGCAAAAGCTTTTGCCTCGTCAACTATGCTCTCGTCATGAGTGGCTAAACCGTGATAGACACCGCTCTTCATCAGTTTTTTCATCAACTGGACGTAGTTTGCATCAACTTCAGACTTTTCTTGATACGCGATCTCCGACGGTTCCTTATAGGCCCCCTTGCATAGCCGAATGCGAATCCCCTCTGACAGAAGATTGTCTACATCGGCGTCAGCACTGCGCATATAGGACTGAATCACCGCGCCCACGCATCCTTTATTCTCTGGAATGCGATGTAGTTCGTGAACGAAATCGAGGGTACGCTTCGTATAGGGCGAGCCTTCCATGTCGACACGCACAAAATTCTTAGGAGACATGCTCGCGGCCTTCGCCACCAGACCTCGCACGATCCCGTAGGCCAAGGCTTCGTCGACGTCGAGGCCCATGTGGGTAAGCTTCAAGCTGACGTTTGCGTTGAGCTGGTGAGAGGTTATTTCGTCCAGCAACTGGTGGTAAAGTTTGGCGCTCTCTCGCGCTTCATCGGCGTTGGTAACATTCTCCCCAAGGTTATCAATGGAGACGCCAGCCCCAAACTGGTTGACAGCAGCGGCCGCGCGAATGGCATCGGCCACTTCTTTGCCGGCGACGAAGCGAGCCGAAGTGCGTTGGCCAAGGCGCGAACGCTCGGCAATTCCACGTAGGAAACGGCTTTCGGAAAGGGCAATAAAAAAAGCCCTCAGCACGGGCAGACCGGGCAGACCGGAGTTGTGCGCAAGTCCTGCGAATTAAGACTGCCAGAGACCTTCGTTGGCATTACATTATTTTCTACCACACTTCACGCGAGCCTTGCCGTTGGAATACACGAGCACGCATCGGTGAGCGAACTCGTTGTGTGCGGGAGCGGGGACTGATGCCAACGGTCTCGCCCGAGTTTGTGCCTGAGTCGACGTCCCCCCCCATAATTTTTCCTCGAAGACGGATCTGCGCCGCTCTCCGGCATGGCGCAACCCTCGTGTAGAATAAGCCTCTGAATATGGATTTAGCCGCAATTCAACAATCCCTGCGCGAACGCAATATCGACGCCTGGCTCTTCTACGATCATCATCATCGCGATCCAATCTCCTATCGGGTTCTAGGGTTGCCCGACGGATTGATGGTGACTCGGCGGTGGTACTACCTGATCCCTGCAGAGGGTGAGCCCTCGAAACTCGTTCACAAAATTGAGTCTGGACATCTTGACTCTCTGCCCGGCAAGAAGCTGCAGTATGCCGGATGGCAAGAGCTTTTCTCGAACGTCAAACAAATGCTCGCGCCCCATCGCGATATTGCGATGCAGTATTCTCCTAATAATTTTGTCTTTACCATTTCTATGGTCGACGCTGGAACGGCCGACATGATTCGCGGCCTCGGCAAGAACATCGTCAGCGCAGCGGATCTGATTGCGCTTTTCGAGGCGACCCTGACCGACGAACAAATCAAGTCTCACTTTGCCGCGCGCGATGTGATTGATTCGGTCACCGCTGAGGCCTTTAAGGAAATTGGGCGTCGTGTGCTCGGCGGCGGCACTTACGAGCACGAGATCCAGCAATTTTTCATGGAAGCATTTCGGCGCGAGAACATGGTGACGGACGATCCGCCCATCGTTGCCGTGAACGCGAACAGCGGAAATCCGCACTATGAGCCCAGTTCGGCCCGCCCCGTCCCGATTCGCGAAGGTGACTTTGTTTTGCTTGACGTGTGGGCGAAGAAGAATACTCCAAAAGCGGTTTTCTACGACATCACCTGGGTCGGAGTGGTCGGCACGCCGTCCGATCGGCAGCAAGAAGTGTTTAAAGTTGTCTCCGAGGCGCGGGATATCGGAGTTAAGACGGTTCAAAAGGGCCTCTCATCATCCAACGGCCTGGCCGGATGGGAAGTGGACCACTCGGTTCGCAGCCACATCAAGCAGGCGAACTTCGGCGACTACTTCATTCATCGCACCGGACACTCTATCGGCACCGAAGTGCACTCGAATGGCGCCAACATGGACGACCTGGAAATCCACGACGAGCGCCGTGTGTTGCCTAACACTTTGTTTTCCATCGAGCCAGGCATCTACTTGCCTGAGTTCGGTGTAAGGCTTGAGGTCGACGTACTCGCGCGGGAGGGAAGCGCCGAGGTCACTGGTAAAATTCAAAGAGAGATCGTGACCATTTAAATGGCGAAGCCCACGGCAGACCGAACAACAGAAAAAAGAGCGGCAGATAAATCGAAGGGCGCGGCATTGTCGCGCGTGCCGGAGTATCCCGTTACCACGATGGCCATGGTCGCGCCGCTCGTTGGCTGGCTGATCCCGGGCGGCGGGCACATCCTGCTGAAGCGCTATGGTCGCGGAGTGTTGCTGCTGATTTCGGTAGTGGCAATGTTTTTGATCGGTCTCGGCATGCAAGGCAGGATTTACAAGCCGAATGGTGGCGACATTCTAGATATCCTCGGCTTCGTCGGAGACGTTGGCGCGGGAGTACTCTATTTTCTGGCGCGCACGATGGACTGGGGCAACGTGATGGCAGCGAACGCGGCAGCCGATTACGGCAAGACGTTTCTTATCGTTGCCGGGCTGTTGAACTTCATCGCGGCTGCCGACGCGCATCACATCGCTTTGGGGAAAAAGCCGTGAACACAAACTTGTCGCACTTTTCGGCGGCAGTCGTTTTCGCGCTCTTCGCCTCTATCGTCTTCGGAATCACCCAACGCAGTTCGACGCGCGAGCAAGTCCGCTACGGCGTCTATTGCTTCGCTATGTTTGTTGGTGGCGTCTTCGTAGCCGGCTGGGTAATGGCATTTATCCGCCGTTAAGAAAAATCGGCAAGAAAAATCTTCAAATATGAGCAATCAGTGTGGGTCGGATGACTTGCCCGTCCCACATTGCAGAAACCTCCTGATGGAGTTTAAGTTCTTATTCCGGAGGCACGGGCTGCAGGGTGTCGCCCGGAGCTAATGGCAGGTGCGCCGCCCCGCTCAGCATCCATCGTTCCGACGGAGAGAAGGCGCGGCGGTAACGCTCTGAGTCGATCAATCGGTCGCGCTCTTCTGGTGCCAGCCCTCGCATCCCGCGTATCGCCTCATCGACCATCGCTCGACGATCGGGAGGCAGCAACCGGAACTGTTGGTAGAGTTGGCGGGCGCGCGCTTTCTGCTCTCGAGTCAAATGTTCCCAGGTTTCCATGCGAGACAACACGCGAGATTGCTGCCAGGAGGGCAGACTCGAGAAATGCTGCAAGCGATTCAGCAGCCGGTATTGTTCTGGAGGTGGCAGGCGGCGAAACTGCCGATCATTCTCGAGCGCCCGGCGCTGTTCCTGCGGCGGTAGATCTTTGTAGCGGCGAAGCCAATCTCCCGCATGGCCGCGTTGAGTTTGAGCCGGACGTTGCGCCTCCGGGGGGCGGGATTGTTCTAACTCCCGCTGGCGATCCCGTTGACGCTGAGCCTCACGCTCGCGTTGATCATGTTGCGAAATGCTCTTAGAACTGTTCTGCGGATACTGCCCTTGCGCAAACTGACGCTGCCGATTTTGAGGCTGCGACGAGTCAGGCTGCGAGTATGGAGGAGAAGGAGGAGGAGCGCTTCGCGAGTCTGGGTACGACGACTGCGCGAATGCAGGCGCGATACACAATACCGCCGCCAGCCATCCTGTCGCCCTCCCTGTCACCAGCATCACCTTCCCCTTCTTATGTCAAAAATCTCCGCATCATTATGCCGGTATGCCGGTTCGCGATTCCGGTTCGCGGTGACGCCTTCTACGGATTGGCGGTCACGTCATCCTGCACTTGCAGGTCATCGAGCGTGTCGAAATTCGCGTACAGCTCATCATTGCTATCGAGCGCCTGCAAATCTCCCACTGCCGTGCCCGGTTCGATGGGCAGCCCGAGCGCCGGAGGTTTTGTCGTGATGCTCCCCGTCTCAACGAAGTACGACTGGTGAGTTACAGCAACTCCCAATCCGAGCGCTCCCGCAAATAAGACGGCGGCCGCCGACATCACCCACGCCGGACTGCGGAACCAGTTTCGCCAAGAGACCTGTGGGCGCGCCATCTCTTCACGCACGCGAGCCTGCAGGCGCGAGTCGAAGTAGGCCGATGGCTCAGGCGCCTCCCATTCATCCAGCAGTGACATGGTGTGCCGCATCTCCCGCAGATCGAGAGCACACTTTTTACAGGATGCAATGTGCTCACCAATCGCCGGCGCGGCAGCGTCTACGCCGCCAACTTCGGCCAAATCCGGTAACAGTTCGCGAATATCCTTACAATTCATGGCGCTTCCCCTACTTCCCCCCAACGAATTCCTTTAACTGCTCGCGCAATGTTTCATAGGCGCGAAAGAGCAGCGACTTGGTCGCGGACTCGCTCAGTTTCAGCACCCCCGCAATCTCGCGATAGTCCATCTCTTGATACTTATGCATGACGACCGCCAGCCGTTGGCGCTCGGGCAAGGAGTCTACCTTGGCGCGGATCGCCGCCAGCCGCTCCCGCTTCAGGATTCGGGCCTCGGCCCCAGGGGCATCGTCGGCCAGATCGGGCGTCGTCCCCGTTTCCTGATTCGCTTCATCGAGCCGAACCGTGTTTTCCGGACGCTCATGGCGCGTGTCGCGGGCATGGTTGACGGCTAGATTGGTCGCAATCCGATAGAGCCATGTGGTGAATTTCGCGCTGGGCTCATAGCTAGTCCGAGAACGGTAGACCCGTAAGAACACCTCCTGCGCCAATTCTTCCGCCGCCGAGGGGTTGTGACAAAACCGAAACATGAAGCCCACCATCGGACGCCGGTATTTCTGGACAAGGTGGCCAAAGGAAGCTTCATCGCCCTCCTTGACTCGAAGCATGGCCTCGACGTCTGGATCTGTCTGGGCCGAGGTCGCACCGGCAGGATCAACCGCGTCGGTGGCCGCCCTCTCGCCAGGCATGGCACCACTCGGCCCGCGATTCCGCAGTCGAGGGGGCAGCAGTCCGCGATCGATGGCAACACTGCTCACATCGGTGTGAACCCCGGCTGAGGGGGAAAGTTGCACCTCTCTTGACCTCGATGTGGGTTCGGAAGTCTCCTCCCCTGAGGTAGATACGTCGTCGGGATCGGGAACGTTCGGGAGGGTCATGCCGGGTCGCTAGAGAGAGGCTATCCGGCCCGGCGGGGACGGTCAAGGGGACTTCGAACAAGCGCAAGAGCGCTGAGCGAATTGCCAGAGCGTGGGGTAGCCAAATCTTGTAATGAATCCTTCGACCTGACAACGTTTGATATCGAAGGGTTAGAAGTGATATTGAAGGGTTAGAGGCGCGCGAGTTTAGTGAACGCGTTCTGAATCGTGATCCGGATCTGGCGATCGTTCTGTATGCCGAACGATGCAGCGATTTTTGATTTATCCGCCCCGACCATGGCTTGACTGCACCGGCGGCAACTGTTTGAATGTAAAACGTCGGGCGCATAACTCAGCGGTAGAGTGCCATCCTCACACGGTGGAAGTCGTAGGTTCAAATCCTACTGCGCCCACCATTTTTCAATTCTTCGGGAGCGAAACTTAGCGCACGCTCTCATTGGCGTTCTGAATCGCTGACTCGATCTGTCTAATTTCATCGTCGCTCAATTCCTCAAATTGCTGCCGCTTAACTTTTGAAAGTTTGCCGTTGTTCTGATGGATAAGCCTCACCAGCAGTGAGGCGCGCTGATTCGGCATGTCCACAATCTCCATGACGGCCTTGAGCGCTCGGTCGAAGAACTGGAGAAAATCCAGCTCAATTTTCAAGTCACGGGTGATGGTGTCCTCAATGCAATCGAATAGATACTCTGCGTGGACGGTGGCGTCAAAATATCGATAGAGGTCAGCAGTATCGTTCGAGACAGTCATGCGTTGCTGGGCGTCCATTTTGTACTCGACGAACGGCTGGACGGCTTCGGAGAACGCCTCAAGCACGCGGTCATATGCGGCCATGTCCCGAAGCATCGCCGCTGAGATTGGGAAGAGCACTCCTTTGGGTGTGAAGTTCATCTTGGAAAGGACGTTGTGCACCAAAAAGCGGTGAATGCGTCCATTCCCGTCAACAAAAGGGTGCGACGAACACAAACCCGAACGCTCCCGCACCCGCGACGCAAACGGGATGCATACCGCTCTCTGGCTCAAGCAGACGACTCATCATTTGCATCCATCCAGCCATTAAGTCGGAGACATCCTGCGGCTTGGGACAGATAAAATGAACATCCTGAGAGTAGTCGGGCAACGTTTCGCCGATATAGATCTGGATGTCTCGCCAATCTTTCTGCGCGTATCGCGGATCAACGATGATGTTTTGTAACTCAACGAAGGATTCTTTCTTCGTAGGGTCGAATTTGTCCGCTCGCATCAGCGCGGTTACAAATCGTTCGGTACGGTCCTTGCTGGGGGCTTCGCCCTGGGCGAAGCCCAAACATAAGCGCTAACTTAAGCAAGGCGCTAGACGGTTGCGAAAGCTATTCTTTAGCAAAAGCCGATGACCATCGCCTGGCATATCACGCCTGTACTTTCATCGTCCGCTCGATCGCGGCCTTCAGCCTTCGGGTAGTATTCCATGCTTCCCGTCTCCTGCCTTGCCGCCCGCAAAGCCGACATATCACTTGCTATCTCAACCACACAGATTATGTGCTACCGACATTGCCGCCAATAAGTGTTGACAAGATTCGAATACTTGCGTAAGTTTCACCTTCCCCTAAATATCTGACTGCATCGGGCATCAAACCAGACGTAAGCATAAGCATAATTGTTAGATTAAGTGCGATTGATCTAGCGACTGTCATTCCTATCTCGAAGGAGAGTGTCTGCAATGAAGATCGGTAAGTGGCTTGTGATGTTGATTTTGCCTTTCCTTTTTGTTGCTGTATCGCAGGCACAGTCGGACAGCTGCAAGTGGCGCTACCAGTTTTGCGGACTTTGTGGCGACCCACTCATCCCCCAATCGTCCTGCTTAGCCGAAGGTCCGTTCCTGGCGGTGTGCACGGTTGGAAGCGTTAAATGCCCTGCGATTTGCTGGGATTGTGTTGCGAATCAGGCTGGCAACGGCACTCCGACTGCTTCGAACCCGATCAATCTAGCTACAGGCGACACATTTATATCTCAATCTGATCTCGCAATTCCGGGTCTGGGTGGCGGTCTCAGTCTGTCGCGGACCTGGCACAGTCAATTTCCGTTCGGTGAGAACGTTCCTATCAGCGGTATGTTCGGTGCCAATTGGCGGTCGACCTACGAGGAAAATATCTCTGTTAACAGCGACGGTTTGGTGAAGTATACGAGAGCAAGCGGGGGCATCTGGACGCTCGGACTGGTCTCGACCAGTTGGCCGCTCTCGTATGCCATGATCGCTCCGTCCAATGGCAATGTATCGGTGAGTTACGATGGCCTTCACTGGACTTTGACTTACAACACTGGCGAAACGAGAGTTTTAATGCTGCTGGCTATCTTCAGTCAATCGCGGATCGCAACGGGAACACAACACAGTTAACCTATGATGCTTCGAACCGCCTGACCACTGTCACCGATCCCTCCTCCCGGCAATTGTCTTTTACTTATGCGAGTCCATCGAGCAGTATCGTCGTCGGGGTGACATCCGATACCGGAATCTCGCTCTCTTACGGCTATGACGGTCAAGGCAGGCTGGCCACGATCATCAAACCTGATTTAACGACGATCTCATTCCAGTATCTGCAGATCGCTGGGTTATCGCTGATTTCGGCCGTACTCGATGCGGACGGCAGAGTCCTTGAGTCGCACGCTTACGACACTGAGATGAGAGGCGTCGCCGCTTCCCGCGCCGGCGGAGTCGATGCCGTTACCGTTACATATCCGTTTCTGCTTAACGGTCTGCCCTAACAAGACGTTTCTTCTGCGTAATTCGTATTTGCTTCGTGGCCAACCCTAGATTGCCAAGGTGTCGAGTTCGGGAGTGATTCGTGAAGTTAATCAAGCTGCGTATTTTGTGTGCTTTTCTTGTTGTTGGATCCTTGGCAGGATCGATGTCGGCCAAGACTTCATCGTCTGTAACCCTGGCCTCCTCGCTGAATCCCTCCACTTATGGGGTTTCGGTTACGTTTACGGCAACAGTGACGCCGTCAGCGGCGACTGGGACGGTGACGTTCAAGGATGGGACCACAACACTTGGTACTAGCACGCTTGCAAGCGGAAAGGCAACTTTCTCAAAGTCCAATCTTTCCGCGACGACGCACTCTATTACTGCAGCTTACGGTGGCGACACAACATACAGCAGCAGCACATCTTCGGCCCTCACACAGACGGTCAACAAAGCGACGACTACGGTCACGTTAGCCTCATCGGCTAATCCGTCCACTTCCGGTTCAGCAGTGACTTTCACCGCGACCCTCACTCCCTCAGTTGCAACGGGTACGGTCACCTTCAAGGATGGAACTACTACTCTCGGAACCGGTACGATTGCTAGCTGATCTGCCCCCAGAATCCGTTCACGGGATGATACGACAAGTTAGTTGAACTCCGTTACTCCCAGCAGCCGCAGGAGCTTTGGGAAAGTGGGAAACG
>JAYVCW010000328.1:0-24770 GCA_043749775.1 Acidobacteriaceae bacterium
AACCCGACTATCCGCGCATCTGGGCAAGCGTCGGGGTTCATCCTCACGAGGCAAAGCTCGCCTCTGAAGCAAGCGACCAGCAGATGCTCGATTGGGCGAAGAATCCGAAAGTTATAGGGTGGGGAGAAATTGGACTCGATTATTTTTACCAGCACTCGCCGCGGGGCATTCAGCAAGCCGTCTTCACAAAGCAGATGCAACTGGCGGTTGACTCAAAACTGCCCATCATCATTCATTGCCGGCCGTCCGAAAATGGTGAAGATGCCTGGACCGATTTTTTTGAGCTCATCGTCCGCTATTGGCGTCCCACTGGCCTTGGCGGCATTTTGCACTGCTTCACAGGCACCGTGGCTCACGCGGAGCGGGCCCTTGAACTCGGTTTCATGATTTCTTTCGCTGGAAACATCACTTTTTCAAAAGCGCAAAATATCCGGGACGCCGCGCGCATTGTGCCGCTGGATCGCATGCTGATCGAGACCGATTGTCCTTACCTGGCCCCGCTTCCTCATCGCGGAAAACGTAACGAGCCGTCTTTCGTTAGGCGAGTTGCTGAGCAGATCGGAGAATTGCGCAACCTCGATGCGGAAACGATTGGCGCCATGACCGCGCATAACTTTTGCAGATTTTTCGGAGTGACGATTTCCTGAAAGTCTGGATCACCTTCTCTCGGCCCCCTTCCTGGGTCGCTTTGAATGAGCGGAATTTTTCGTGCGGGGCACAAAGTTTGTCTGATTTTAAGCGACCGAATTGTTCTGTTACCTCGGATCGTTTCGCAGGTCGATGTCTCTTCTGTTACCCTTTCAGGTACACGATTGAGATGAACGATCTGTGCGCTCAGACATCCGAGTGACGCTCGTTTCGCCGTGATCGCCTTCATGCCCGACAACAGTTTCGATATCGCCAGCAAAATCGATCTCGCCGAGGTCGGTAACGCCATTCAGCAGGCGATGAAAGAAGTCAGTACACGCTTCGATCTAAAGGATTCGAAGTCGCAGATCGCGATGGAAGGCACCGACGCGATCATGCTGCACTCGGCCGATGAATATAAATTAAAGGCCGTCAACGACGTCTTCCAGCAGAAACTAGTGAAGCGGGGGGTGTCGCTGAAAGGCTTAACCTACGGGCCCCTGGAGACCGCTGCCGGAAGCACGGTGAAACAGAAGATCACTCTGCAGCAAGGCATCCCGATCGAGAAGGCGCGAGAGATCGTCAAACTGGTGAAGAATTCGAAGAAAAAAGCGCAGGCCTCCATTCAGGCCGACGTCGTGCGCATCAGCAGTAAAGATCGCGATACCCTGCAGGAAGTGATCGCCATGGTCAAGCAACAGGACTTCGGCATCGATTTGCAGTTTACGAACTACCGGAGCAACTGAGGAACTTGGCTACGACCACCTCCATTAACGGGAAAGAGATCTTTGAACTTCTGCGCGATGACATCGTCGCCATCGAAGAGCAATTTGGACGCGACACGGTTTCAAATGTCGCAGCCATTACCGAGATTGGGGAGTATCTGCGAGCGGGCGGCGGCAAGCGTATCCGTCCAGCACTTCTTCTTCTTTCGGCAAAGTTATTGGGTTACAAAGGCGAGGGCGCGATCCGTCTCGCTTCAGTTGTAGAAATAATTCATACCGCCACTCTCGTTCATGACGACATTATCGATGAGGCGGAACTCCGCCGCGGGCGGCCCGCCGCAAATACGCAGTGGGGCAATTCGATGTGCGTTCTCGCCGGGGACTGGCTTTACATGCAGGCCTTCAGAATCGCGGTGCAGGAGCGCAACTTCCGTATTCTTGATGTGCTAATCGAGTTGACTCAGCAGATGGTTGAGGGCGAGTTGCTGCAAATGGAGAAACTCGGCAAGCCGATCTCTCTCGACGAGCATCTCGACCTGATTTACCGCAAGACCGCTTGCTTGTTTTCAGTGAGCATGCGCGTTGGAGGAATTTTAGGCGGCGCAACCGACGAAGAAGAAGAGCGGCTTGGAACCTACGGACGACAATTGGGCTTGGCATTCCAGATCGTCGATGACGTGCTCGACCTTACGGCATCCGAAAGCATTTTAGGCAAACCGGTCGCGAGCGACCTGCGTGAGGGTAAGGCGACGATGTCGGTCATCCACGCGCTGGAGCGTTGCACTCCGGCTGAGCGCCGCCAGATTGAGACCATTCTCACCGAGCGGGCTTTCAACGGCGTCACGCACGCAGACATTCTTACCATCCTGCATCGTTATGGCTCTCTGGATTTCGCCACGCAGGAAGCGGCCCGTTACGCGGAGTCGGCTCGCAACGCCATCTGCACATTTCCCGACTCAGAGATTAAACGCGCCCTGTTGTGGGCTCCAGATTTTGTTGTGGCCCGAGAGAAATAGCTCGATCGCCCGTTAATCTTCCACCACAAACATCCAGCATCTCGAATCTTCCATTCACCGGCACACCCGGAGCGTCGCGAGGATTGCTTGAACGATGATTAATTGAAACTATCTCTTCAGAATTTCATCTTGACTCTAGCAGAGTTGGTACGCTTCCTCGTGGGGTAACGGATAAGGTTAAGTTCTTCGGCGGACTCTCACTCCCGTGTCCCCCCAGTTCGAGCATTATATTGAGCAGGTTTTAAGGCAATGTCAGATTTGATTTCGTCCATCGCGCATCACGGCTACTTGTTTTTGGCAATCGTCTGCCTGGCGGAGGCTTTGGGCGTGCCGCTCCCTGCCGCGTTGGCCATGCTTACCGCCGGCGCCGTCGCCGCTTATGGGGACTTACATCTCTACATCGTGATCGCCGTCGGCGTTCTAGCCCTGGTGGCTGGGGACCTCGTGCTGTACTACGTGGGAAAGATCAGCGGCTGGGCGTTACTCGGCTTTTTGTGTCGCCTGTCGGCAAATCCCGAGACTTGCATTCTGCGTTCCGCTGAATATTTCTATCGCCGCGGCAAGCAGACATTGCTCTTCGCGAAATTTATCCCCGGCATCAACACCATGTCTCCGCCTCTGGCTGGCAGCATGAAGATGCGGCTTGGCGATTTTCTGCAATATGATGCCGCGGGGGCTGTGCTCTACGTCGGAGCTTATTCCGTCGCGGGTTACGTTTTTAGCGATTTTCTCCGCGCCATTACGCGCGGCGTGCGTTCCGCCGGGTTCGCCGCCGAGGTAATCTCCGCTGTAGGGCTGGTCGCCTACATCATTTACCGCGTCTGGCTCTATCGCAAATACCGGCAGTTGGATGTGATTCCCCGCGTGCAAGCCGAGGAACTTGCCAAGAGATTGGCATCGGATGCGGCAGCAACTATGTTAGTCGCCGATGTCCGCAGCCACGGCTATTACGACGCTGACTCCGAGCGCATCGCTGGTTCGATACGCATTGAGCCCAACAATCTGGTGGAAGAAGTAAAGAACCTGCCCAAGGACCGCGAGATTTATCTCTACTGCACTTGACAGCGCGAAGCGACCAGCGCCCGGGTGGCGCGTCAACTACAAGAGTTAGGATTTAAAGTCTTCGTGATCTCCGGTGGCCTGCGAGCATGGCGCAAGGCCGGACATGCGGTTGAGCGCGTGCCCAACGACGACCTCATAAAGCTGCCAACTTTTTCATAGATTTTGAATTCAAACTTTTCCCTTCAAGCTTTAAGATCAGGCTGGCGCCGTGGTTCACTATTGCGGGCCGAAGCTTGGCAGACACTCAGCACTTTGCTATTGTCGCCTGATGGTGGCCCGTACACGATTTTGCGGAATTATCCTCGCCGCCGGCGAATCATCGCGCATGGGTCGCGATAAAGCTCTCCTTCCTTTTCCGGGCCAATCGCCATCTTCCGATTCTTCCGAGACATTTCTCTCGGCCACAATACGGCTCTTTATGGCGCATTCCGACATGGTTTTAGTGGTAGCGGGCAAAAACAAAGACTTGCTTGCTCCCATCGCCGGCGCGCATGGAGCTTCTCTGGTCGTAAATCCTTCGCCAGAGCGCGGACAATTTAGTTCGCTGCAAACGGGTCTGCGGGAGGCTCTGGAACGCGGATACTACAATGCCTTCATCACTCTCGTCGATCGTCCTCCGCTCCGGGCGGAAACGCTGTCAATTCTCAAATCAGCTTTTCAGGCAGCCATCAGCGCAACAAAATGGGCAGTGATTCCAGAATATCAAGGGAAGCACGGGCATCCGATTCTGGCAGGGCCCGAGATGATCGAAGCGTTTCTAAGAGCGCCCGACACGGGGAACGCTCGCGAAGTCGAGCACGCCAATCAGAACACAGTCGAATATTTCGCGGTGGACGATCCGTTCATATCTCTCAATGTAGACACTCCAGAGCAATATGCTTCGCTTCTGTCTAAGTCGCATTCACCTACTCCATAACTTTCGCCACATTAAGGTCTCCAAATCATGCCACCACTTACTCGCCTTCAATCCGAGTTTGTCGAAAGCGTTCTCGAACTAAAACCAACAATCGCCGCATTTGATTGCGACGGTACACTCTGGTCTGGCGACGTCGGTGAAGGATTTTTTTCATGGGAACTGGAAAATAAGCTTGTGTCAGACGAGGTGATTGAATGGGCCCGGCCGCGTTATGCCGACTACCGCGCCGGTAATGTCACCGAAGCCATCATGTGCGGAGAAATGGTTACCATGCATCGCGGTCTACGTGAAGAGGTTGTGCAGCGAGCGTGCGACATATTTTTCGCCGCGGCAATCGCGAATAATATTTTTCCTGAGATGCGCGAACTGGTAAGCCGCCTGCGCGCGTCGGGATGCGACGTGTGGGCAGTCTCTTCCTCAAATCAATGGATCATCCGCTCCGGAATGCGCAGCTTCGGGATAGCGCAAGATCATATTCTCGCCGCTGAAGTTGCCGTCGAGAACGGCGTTATTACCGACCGTCTCATTCGAGTTCCGAGTGGTCCGGGTAAGGCCGAGGCTCTTCGCTCCGTTCTCGCCGCCCAGCCGGACTGCGCCTTCGGCAACGCCATCTGGGATCGAGAGATGCTGACCATGGCGAAGCACGCGTTTGCGATAAACCCGAATCCCAATCTGAAAGAAGTGGCAACGGCTCAGGGATGGAAGATCTACCAGCCGAAGCTGGCAGCGTGAAACTCGCGATCTTAATCGGCGCTCGCAGCGCGTTTCGCTGGATGGTTTGCAGGTTTTTCCTGCAGCAATAATTCGGTGGCCCGCACGCGTGGATCGCAGTGAAACCAGTTCTGCACCGCTCCACTCCGCAAATGATTTGCAATCGACAACAGGCTCATGCCCAGGTGATGCGCCATCCAGCAGCGCACCAATTGCGGATTGCGCGGCGGCGAATGGTGGCGCGAGGGGCTGAAGTCGAGCGCCTCGTAATAGCCGTAGTCTCCAGCCCAGCGCTTGCGCTGCATCATGCGCAAATTTTTCAACGCCGCGACAGGGTCAAGTGGCAGGGCCAGGATAGTTGAATACGGCGAAACCACCGGACCGCCGAATTCCGGCTTGTGAATCGCAAGTTCGGGTACGCCGAAGGCGAAGTAACTATAGTTGCCGGAATCATCAAGTCGCGCGCATGCGGATTCCGATATTCCCCACGGAACTCCCTTGTGCTCGGCATAAGCTTGCTGCATTTTTACCGCTGCGATCGACGAACGCTCGAGCAGAGTATTTGGATAGAGACGCATCCACAGCGTCGGCATCAGGTACTCGAACATCGTACCGGTCCACGAAAGCATGCCCACTAATCCTTCGTCTTCAAAGGGCGCTCGGCCCAGATGAAACCAGGATTCCTGAGGAATGTCGTCTTTTGCGATCGCAACAAAATATGCGATGCGAGCTTCGCTCGATAAGAGGTCATAACACGATGCGACAAACTGGCGCTTGTCTACTTCATAAGCGACCGATAAAAGGCCGCGCTTGAGATTAAAAAGAAATTCAAAATCCATCTCATCCGCAAAGTTTCCAGCCTGCTCTTCAATCCGTCTTAGGTCCTCTATCAAGGCGCCAACGTTCGAGCGTGCCTCGGAGAGAAGTTCCAGAAGCCTTTGCGCCAGGGTCATATTCTCTTCGCTCGCATTGACCGTGGGCAAACCCTTCAGTTGTTCGGCCAGGCCATCGATAAACGATGGCGTCTCTTCCAGGCTGGGTGCCGTTTTTGGCCGCAGTCGAACTGCCGATGTTTGCTCCAATGACACAAACTCCGGAAGGAGCCATGGCGAATAGCGCTGCACCATTCGGCGAATCTGTTTGACACGAAATTCCGCTTGCACCTGAAACCAATGCGCTTCCACGGCATGTTTGGCACGCGAGACCTGCGGATTAATCTCCTCCAAAAGCGTGTCCGAAAGAGTCAAAACAGACTGTAGCCACTCCGGCCGCCGCAGTGACTTTTCTATGGAGGAAAACTTCCGACGAGGCAGCGCGCCGAGACTAGTCACGAGGTAGAGGTTGTCAAGGATGCCTTCACGCAGTTCCATCGACAGCAGTGGCTCGCTGAGCAGTTTTAGAGTGCCTTGCTGCAACGTCCAGAGCGACGCCAGCAAATTTCCGCTATCAACGCTTGAGACCACGGCGGGCGGCAGTGGCGTCAAAGTTTCCGTGTCGTACCAATTGAGCAGATGCCCGAGATGCTTCTGCATCTGCGAAAAGCTTTCCAGCGTTCGCAGCGTACTCTGGGCGAATTCTTCAAGAGTTATGTATCCAAATTCACAAGCGACCTGCCGCGCGTTCAAAAGGAATCCCAGGTTAGTGGGGGAGACCCGCGAAGCAACTTTCAATCCTTCTGCTTCAACCTGCACGTTATCAGGGATGAGCCACTGATGCTGCGCAGTGCTGAATTCTGCGTAATAACGCCAGATCTTTAGCGCAGTCGTTCGCAACAGCCAACGGTTGCTCTCTGATTCTTGCCTGCGAGGAGCACGAGGCGGGCGGTTAAGCCACACCGAGATAGGTTTGCCAGCCGCCCACAACAGAAGCATAGGTAATGCGGTCTTCGTCGCATTGGGCTTGGCAAGCCGTATGATACCGAGCAAAATCAGCGAGAGCACAGGCGTCCAGTTCAAATAAATGTCAAGCATCGTGCGCTTGTCGCCGGATGCTTCGGCCTCCGCTGCCGTTTCCCACTCTAAGAGCCGCTCACGCGTGATCATGCGGCGAATTGTGGTGCGCACCACTGCATCGAGGGATAACAAAGCCTGATGAGCTAGAAATGTGACCATTAACCAGTTGGCAATGCTTGCGTTCACGAAGCCATCTAAGGCGTCACGGATCGCGGAATCGCGAGAGAAAATCAGCGCGCGCAAAAGATCGATTACGAGCTGGACACACGCCGGGAGGAAGAGGATTCCGATAGCACCGAGCGTCCAGTAAAGCGGACGGCCCGGCAGACTAGTCCAGGCAAACACGAATAAAAGAAAGAGGCCTGGCTCGACCAGACTACGTCGCAAATTATCTAGAATTTTCCACCGCGAAATAGCTGAAAGCGGGTTCCGGACCTTGCGGCCTGACTCGTCCGGAACCTGCGGCAAGAGCCATTCGGTAATCTGCCAATCGCCGCGCAGCCAGCGGTGCTTGCGGCGGTTATGAGCGCTATAGTGCGAAGGATAATCTTCGATCACCTCAATGTCGCTGGCCAACCCTGCCCGCACATAAGCGCCTTCGATCAGATCGTGACTTAGCAATGCATTGCGCGGGAACCGCCCGTGCAAAACGCTATGCAGCGGATCGACTTCGTAAATTCCTTTGCCGACAAAGCTTCCCTCGCCATAGAGGTCCTGGTACACATCTGAAACCGCGCGACTATAAATATCAAAACCTGTCTGGCCCGAGTAGATTGTGGCGAGCCGTGATCTTGCGGTGCTTTGAACACTGACTCCCACCCGCGGCTGCAGCAGACCGTAACCCGCAACGACAATTCCCTGCTCTCGATCGATGATTGCTTGATTTAAAGGGTGCGCAAGAGCGCCCACCATGCGATTCGCCGATCCGCGAGGCAAATCGGTGTCCGAGTCAAGCGTGATCACAAAGCGCACCGTCGGCAGAATGGAAAGATCGCCAACCTTCCAGGGAAAACTGTCGAACTGCCCGCGCAACAGGTTGTTCAGGTCCATCAGCTTGCCGCGTTTCCGCTCCCAACCCATCCACACACGCTCGCGCGGATTGTAAACGCGATGGCGATGCAGGAGACAAAACGATCCACCTTGGCCGGCGTATTTCTGATTCAAGCGCTCGATAAGCTGTGAAGCGTAGGCCAGCACCGGAGTGTCTTCCTCCGGCTGCGACGGAGAATCGGGCATATCTGAAAGTAAGGCGTAATGAAGGTTCGGGTCCTTATTTCCGAGAAAGCGCACTTCAAGTGCATCGACCAACCTTCGCACCTGCTTCTCGTTCATCAACATGGTCGGAATTGCGACCAAGGTGACGCAATCGTTTGGCAACCCATCGCTGAAGTCCATTTTTGGAAGAATCTGTGCGGGGATCATCATGGTCGCCAAATAATTCATGATCTGCACCGCACTCTGCGAAGCGGGCAGCAACACCGCCGCCAACGAAAGAAGAATCAGGCTAAGAGGGGTGGAAGGATGGGTGAGAAGCAGCACCACTCCCGACACCATCGCGAAAGTCAGTACCGCGATGCCGGGCAGATAAAAATCGTCGGGATGCCTGCGCAACCAACCACGAAGGCGCTCTCCAAACGGCGGGCGAAATCCCGCCTTTTGTTCCAGCGTCGGAGCACCGTCTGCCAGCAAATAATTGCCGACGTGCGAATCGCGCAGGGTCAGCCGTGGATTGGGGTCGGGGTGCCGATGCGCTTCGCGAGCGAGGTCGAGAGCGTACTGCGCCACTTTGATTTCAGAGCAGTCGGAGTTGTCCGCAATATTGACGACTTTGTTCCGGTAAAGTTCGCGGCTGTCATAATCCATGAGCGCGTATGCGCCGGCTGGATCTTTTCGCAGCACCTGATCGAACACAACGAGCGGTTCGATCACAAGTTTCCAAGTGGTTTGCTTAATCTCTGTGAGACTGTTGACCAGGTCCTCAGCGTTAACGGAAGTTGCCGGATTCTCCCGCAGTCGAGAGCCACGCTCCGCTATCTCTTCCAGCAAAACAATCTTCATCGCTGAAATCAAGATCCATAGCTCTTGCATCCTCAGGACAACCGATTCCTGCAGGAACTTTACATACGAAGAGAATGTCGCCTCGCTATAGCGGAAGTTGGTAGCGGAAAGATAATTGCGGGCAATTGGCGCGACGCGAGATACTATTTTCCCATCATCGGTTCGTATCTGCGGAACCCGGTGCTCGGAGGAAAAGAGTTTGATCAATCCCTCGATCTCGTTTGTAAGTAACGGCAGATTTGCTCGGAGCCGCTGAAAGTCTTCGCCAGCTTTTTGTGGACGCGATTCCAGCAACTCAAACAGAGGCTGTAGTTTCGCAGCGAGTTTCCGTGAACTCCGGGTTAAATCGCTCGAGTCCTTCTGGCCAGGAATCCAGGCTAAAGTTTTAGCGAGCTTCGCAGCACTGGTGCGCAGCGCCGGATCGGCAGGGTTTACTGCCGCAGGCGCAGGAAGTCCCCTTTGGTCATCGGAGCTGACCAGGTCAAGATTTCCGCTTTCTGACATCAAATATTTTCTCTATCCTGTTAGCGCTTTCCGCGCACTGCTGTTTTTACCTGGAGATTGGTCGGCATGCTAGCGATAACTTGACGCCTGCATTTCAAACATCTCAGCATAGCGCCCGCCCAAAAGGGACAGTTCTTCGTGAGTGCCTTCTTCCGCAATGCGGCCATTCTCGAGCACAATGATGCGGTCCGCCGAACGGACGGTCGAAAATCGATGAGAAATAAACAGTGCCATCTTCCCCGAGGTCAACTCTGCGAAGCGTTGGAAAACTTCGAATTCGCTGCGGGCATCGAGAGCGGCGGTAGGTTCGTCGAGAATCAAAATCTGTGCGTCACGAAGGTACGCGCGGGCAAGGGCAACCTTTTGCCACTCTCCACCCGAGATATCCACCCCCTGCTCGAAGCGGCGCCCGAGCATCTGGTCGTAACCACGCGGCAAGCGCGCGATCGTCGATTCCGCCATACTTTTCTGCGCCGCGGCACGCAGCAGTTCAGGATTGTTCAATTCTTCCACTCTGCCGACCGCAATATTTTCTGCGGCGGTCATTTCATAACGCATGAAGTCCTGAAAGATTACCCCCATCTCACGATGCAGGTCTTCGAGATCGTATTCACGAAGGTCGACACCATCGAGCAAAATTTGACCTTCGGTAGGATCGTAGAGGCGCGTGATCAGCTTAACGATGGTCGTCTTTCCCTGCCCATTCTCTCCAATGAGCGCCAGGCGTTCCGTAGGATGCAACGTGAAATTAATGTGGTCAAGAATAAGTCGTGAGTTTCCGGGATAACTAAAGCAGACATTGCGGAATTCCACACCCTGCTTGATCGGCCTCGGCGCAGGCAAGGCATTCGGTTTCGAGCGGATCGTGGGCTCCATTTTGAAGAACGCGAGCAGGTCAGTGAGGAAGAGAGCCTGATCTCCAATCGCCGCAATAGTCGAAAAAATCTGCTGGATATTGCTGCTGGCCTGCTGAATCGCCCCAGCCAGAAATGTCAGCGTGCCGATGCTGAGCGCTCCATTGACAGTGCGCCAGATCACGAAAACGTAGGCCGAGTAATATCCGGCGGTACCGACCATCGAGAGCAGCGAACCGGCAATCAGTTTGCGCCGCGACAGGCCTGTGTTCTCGACGTAAATTTCGTCCGATAGCCGGGTAAAGCGCTCGACCAAAAATTTTCGCAGCCCGAAAAGTTTAAGTTCCTTCGCCGCTTCTTTGCTTCCGCCGAGCACACGCAGGTAGTCGAGTTGTCTCTTCAGCGGTGTCTGGCGAAAATTCTTGGCGTATCCGAGAAATGCAAAATGACTCTCGCCCAGAAATGCTGGAACGACGCCGAGAATCAGTAGCACCATGAGCCATGGAGAGAAAAACATGATCGACACGGACAGCGTGATCGTCGTGATCACCTGCTGCACCAACCTCCCTACCGCTTGGATCATCACCAAACGATCCGTCGCCTGCACTCGCGCCCGCTCCAACCGATCATAAAAAATCGGATCTTCGTAAGCCTGCAAATCGAGACTGGACGCATGCTCCATTACACGAATACTCACGTGGCGGGTGTACTTATCCGCTAGAATCGAATCCGAGTAATCGATGGTTCTAACCAGGAAGCTGTTGAGAACTGCGAGAATAAATTCCGCCGCTACCAGCCACCAGAAGCGCGGCTGCACCGCCTGATGCAGTGAAACCGCGTGGACAATTCCATCAATGATGAGCTTGGTGATCCAGAGAAGTACGACCGGCAGCAAAGACGAGAACAACCGCGAGATTAGCCCGAAGATTACGACCGGTGGCCCCGACTCCCAGACAATTTCGAGGACGGCGGGAACGTTTCCTAGCGCAGTTATGCGCTCTTGCCAGCCGCTCCAAAAATTCTTGCGATCAGTCATCAGAGCTCCTGCTGTATTTTAGGCCTGTTTTGCTTAACGGATGCCGTCAGGGCAATGGTACCGAAAGATTGCCTTTCCGAGCGAGAATCCGCGATGACACCAGTGAAGATGCCGGAATTGGCGATGGGGTCTTAAGGAATCGGCGATCATTCTTACTTTCATTCAGGGCCGCAAGGCGAAAGTGGGCATGTTCTGGAGGCGCGAGTCGGAATCACATTTTGTCACTTTGGTTTAATTCTCGTACCTCCCCTAAGAAGCAGCGACTGCGGAATCACCTGCCTGGACTTGCGCATCTAAACACGCGGTCCAAGGAGTCATTTCGAGTCGTTTGGCCAAATCTTCAAATCCGGTAGCGCCCGCGGATTCCGCCCAGTCCACCCTGGAGATATTTCATCCCGCAGTCCGCGATTGGTTCGAAGCGGTTTTTCCCGCCGCGACGAGTCCGCAGATGGCAGGATGGCCAGCCATTGCCCGCGGCGAATCAACTCTCATTCTGGCCCCTACCGGCTCGGGAAAAACTTTGGCCGCATTTCTTTGGGCCATTAATCAAATTATGTTCACGCCGGCCCCGGCGAAGACGCAGCACTGCCGCGTGTTGTACATCTCTCCCATCAAAGCGCTGGCAGTCGATGTCGAACGCAACCTGCGCGCTCCGCTTGTGGGCATCGCTCAGGCGGCGCAGAGGCTCAAAGCCGTGTTTCATGAGCCCGTCGTCTCGATTCGCACTGGAGACACGCCTCAGGCAGAGCGCGCCCGTTTCTCTCGCCATCCCGGCGACATTTTGATTACCACGCCTGAGTCGCTTTACCTGCTGCTCACTTCGAACGCCCGCGATGCCCTACGCACGATCGAACTCGTCATCATCGATGAAATTCACGCGCTCGTTCCCTCAAAGCGCGGGTCACATCTCGTTCTCTCACTGGAACGGCTGCAACATTTGGTAGCACGGCCGATCCAACGCATCGGCCTTTCTGCGACGCAGCGTCCGCTTGAAGAAGTCGCGCGCTTTCTGGGAGGCGCCGAAGCTCCAAAGTACGAAAACAAAAACGAAAAGACGAAGCGCGAAAACAAAAAGTCAAAGCCATCGAAGACTGATGAGAGTACGGAAAGTTCACCATCGGAACTCGAGCAGAACGAAGACGCCGCCGAAGAAGCGCTGACCGAGTTTGAAGTGACGTCGTTCGCGCCCGTCTATCGCCCAGTTACGATCGTCGACGCCAGCGCGCCGAAGCGGCTCGACCTTCGCGTCGAGGTGCCTGTCGAAGACATGGCGAATCTCGACGACCTGGACAATCTTCCGAGCGGACCGGCATCGCAAGGACCGAAGCGACGCTCCATCTGGAGTGCGATTCATCCCAAACTGCTCGAGCAAATTCAAGCGCACCGCTCGACTCTGATTTTTGTAAACAGCCGCCGCCTTGCTGAAAGAATTTCAGGGGCGATCAATGAACTGGCCGGCGAAACCTTGGTTCGTGCACATCATGGCAGCGTCGCGGTCAGCCAGCGCAAAGAGATTGAAGACAAGCTAAAGCTCGGAACCCTACGCGGCATTGTCGCCACCTCTTCCTTGGAACTCGGAATCGACATGGGCGCTGTCGATCTAGTAATTCAGATCGAGTCTCCGCCGTCCGTTGCCAGCGGCATGCAGCGCGTCGGCCGCGCCAGCCACCACGTCGGTGCGGTGAGCAGCGCTGTGATCTTTCCGAAATACCGCGCCGATCTGGTGGCCTGCGCGGCCATCACGCGAGCCATGTATCAAGGGCAGGTCGAGTCCGTCCATTATCCGCGCAATCCGCTCGACGTGCTCGCCCAACAGATTGTCGCGGCGGTTGCGATGGACGATTGGACCGTCGATGAACTTTTTACTCTCGTTCGCTCGGCGGCCACCTACGCCGCACTCACGCGAACGATTTTCGAGAGCGTGCTCGATATGCTTTCGGGACGTTACCCATCCGACGAGTTTGCCGAACTGCGTCCGCGGATCACGTGGGACCGGGTCTCGAATAAGCTCACGCCCCGTCAAGGTTCGCAGCGCGTCGCCATCATCAACGGCGGGACGATTCCCGATCGCGGCCTCTACGGAGTTTTTCTTGCCGGAGCGATCAAGGGGGCGCGAGTCGGCGAGCTTGACGAGGAAATGGTTTTCGAGAGCCGCAACGGCGACACCATCGTGTTAGGCGCATCGACATGGCGCATCGAAGAAATTTCGCATAACAAAGTAGAAGTCTCTCCAGCCCCGGGAGAGCCTGGCAAGATGCCATTCTGGCGGGGAGATTCCGGCGCACGCCCGGTGGAGTTCGGACGCCAGATCGGAAAAATGAGCCGCGAGCTTCTGCTCTTGCCGCGACCCGTCGCGTTCAGTCAGTTGGTTGAAGACCACAGTCTGGACGCGACGGCCGCCGAAAATCTTCTCAAATATCTTGAGGATCAAATCGCCGCCACGACACGCATCCCGAGCGACGAAGATATCGTCATTGAAACGTGTCGCGATGAAATGGGAGATCGCCGCGTCTGCGTTCTCAGTCCTTTCGGCAGCGCCGTCCACGCGCCATGGTGCATGGCGGTAACTTCGAAACTGCGCGCCGAGCGCGGACTTGAAGTGGAATCGATGTGGTCGAATGACGGATTTGTGCTGCGCGTCCCTGACAGCGATGATGTAATTCAGTCCGAAGACTTGTTGCCGTCCCCGTCGGAATTCAAAGAACAGGTTTTGCGCCAACTGGGAAGCACTTCCCTCTTCGCCGCGAAATTCCGCGAAGCCGCGGGCCGCGCTTTGCTACTTCCAAAGCGGCGTCCTGGAGTGCGCGCACCGTTGTGGCAACAGCGGAAACGCTCGGCAGACTTACTCGCCGTCGCGTCAAGGTTTTCATCGTTTCCGATCTTGCTTGAGGCCTATCGCGAGTGCATTCGTGATGTTTTCGACCTGCCGGCAGTCGCTGCGATTCTCACGGGCATTCAACGCGGATCAATTCGCGTCACCACGCTCGAATCGGCGCGCCCTTCGCCGTTCGCGGCCTCGCTCCTGTTTTCTTATGTCGCCAACTATATTTACGACGGTGACGCTCCCTTAGCGGAACGTCGTGCCCAGGCATTGTCGATCGATCAGTCCCAGCTTGAGGAGTTGCTGGGCGACACTGATCTTCGCGAACTGCTGGATGCAACGGCCCTCAACGAAGTCGAAGCGCGCCTGCAGTCGCTCGACCCGGATTATCAAGCTAAACATGCTGACGGCGTGCACGACTTACTGCTGAAGCTCGGAGATCTCTCTGATGAAGAGATAGCTGCCCGCACGCAGAGCACCGACATCCCCGCGCTCATCGCAGAGTTGACGAGCTTGCGGCGAGCCGTGCGGGTTCGCATTGCGGGCGAGTCACGTTATATCCCAGTCGAATACGCGTCTCGTTATCGCGATGCCCTCGGCACTCCGTTACCGCCGGGGCTCGCGGAAGTCTTTTTAGCTGAGAGTGACGATCCGTTGCAACAGCTGTTACGCAGTTATTCGCGCACTCACGGGCCGTTCACCACGGCTGACGTCGTGGCACGGTATGGTTTGTCGGCTACAAATGTCGACGGTGCACTGCGCAGGCTGCACGGTCTCGGCAAGCTTCTCGAAGGCGAGTTCCGTCCTGGCGGAACACATCGGGAATGGTGCGCTACAGATGTGTTGCAGCAAATTCGACGCAAGAGTCTGGCTCGCCTCCGCCGCGAAATTGAGCCGGCTGAGCAGAGCATCTTCGCTCGCCTCACGGCGCGCTGGCAAGGAGTCACGGTGCGTCGACGCGGCTCGGAGTCCCTGCTTGACACGATAGAAAATCTCCAGGGCGCCGCGCTGCTTGCTTCGGAGTTGGAACGCGAGATTCTGCCCGCGCGCATCATCGATTACGGTCCCGGAGACCTGGACACGGTGATGGCTTCAGGGCAAGTGGTATGGGTGGGGGTCGAGCCAATGGGAAATCGCGACGGGCGCGTCGTTCTTTATTTAGCAGAGTCGCTGCCGATGCTCCTGCTTCCGCAGGAATTGCGCGGCGAGCCGCTTGCCGCCTCCGAGCGAGCGGGGAAGATCATCGAATTCTTAACCCGCAGCGGCGCTTCGTTCTTTGCGGCAATTCACAACGCAGTCGGAGCCGGGTTCCAGGGCGAGACCCGCGATGCGTTGTGGGAACTTGCCTGGTCGGGCCTAATCACGAACGACACGTTCCATCCGTTGCGCGATCTCTTGCGTCCGAACGACAAATCTCGCGATCGAAATAATGATCTGATGGGCGCGCGGCCCGGCTCTGCCGACTTCGTGAGGCGGATGCGTTCGCGCACTGGTGCGCCCGCGCAAGGTCGCTGGTCGCTAATCCGCCAGCACCTGGAAACCCCTGCCACCCCGACGCAATGGACCGCCAATATCGCTCAACAACTCCTGGTGCGCTACGGAATTGTGCTTCGAGAGACAGCGATCGCGGAAAATATTCCGCGTGGATATCCGACCATATATCCGGCTTTGAAAACGATGGAGGACAGCGGATGGGTGCGAAGAGGAATGTTCGTTGCGGGGCTTGGTGCGGCGCAATTCGCCATGCCCGCGGCGGTTGACCTGCTGCGCAGCCTTCGTTCTGATCCGGAGGCACCCGAAGTTTTATTTCTAGCGGCGACCGACCCCGCAAATCTTTACGGCACGGTTCTTCCATGGCCGCGTCGCGATGACGAGACGGCGACCAGCGATCATCCGCCAACGATTGAATCGTTCACTGGCGAACCGTCGATCGGCAAGTCAAGCGAACGAAACGCCGCATCCTTCGAGAGTGTTGATGTTGCGCCTGCGGCATCGCCGTCACGAACCATGTCGCGCACGAGCGGGGCGGGAGTGATTCTGATCAACGGAAATTTAGCTGCATTCCTGCGCCGCAGAAGCCACGAAGTTCAAGTCTTTCTTCCAGAGGCCGAGCCGCTGCGTTCGCGCTTTGCCCGCGAACTGGCGAAGAAACTTGCGGAACTTGCCATCCGCCGCCAAGGGCGAAAATCTGGATTGCTCGTCGGCACCGTTAGCGGCGAGCCAGCCCGTGAACACTTTATAGCCCGCTTTCTCGAAGATGCAGGCTTCGTCAATACTGCCGTCGGATTCCAGATGCGGCGAGTTGCTCCGATCGCCCTAGCAGCACAAAGTGAAGCCTCCGTCGACCCGCTGGCTGACGATGAAGATGACACCGCCGCAGATGATTCTAAAGATGAAGATGCTTCTGGCGATAATGAACCGGCTAACCGAAAGAATGAGGAGACCGCCTGATGCCAGAGGGCGACACGATTTTTCGTGCGGCGCGCACTCTTAATAGAGCTCTCACCGGGCAAATTGTCACTGGCTTTGAAACCGTCCTTCCCAAATTATCGCGGGTCGATTTCGATTCCGGTATCACCGGACGCACTGTCGACAGCGTCGAGTCAAAAGGCAAGTGGATGAGCATGAATTTTTCGGGAGGCCTCGTGCTGCTTACCCACATGCTCATGAACGGCAGTTGGCACATCTATCGCCCGGGAGAGCAATGGCAACGACGCACAATTGACATGCGGATTGTCGTGAAGACCGAAAAGATCTGGGCGGTCGCGTTCAATGTTCCCATTGCCGAATTTCATGCAGCAGACACGCTGCGCCGTCGTCAGGGATTTCGACAGCTTGGACAAAATCTGCTCGCCGCCAACTTTGATCCAGTAAAAGCGGCCGAGCAATTGCGATCCCGCGAAGAACTGCTGGTCGGCGAAGCCTTACTCACGCAGTCACTCATGGCCGGGCTGGGCAACGTCTTTAAGTCAGAGGTATGTTTCGCGTGCCGAGTGAATCCGTTTCGCCGTCTGGAAACGGTGACTGCCGCTGAGCTTGGGTGCCTGGTGGAGACTTCGCGAAAATTTTTACTCGCAAACGTGAACGAAGCATCAGGGGACCAGATCACTACCTACACAGGAATGAGGCGCACTACGGGCCGGACAAATTCAGAGGAGCGATTGTGGGTGTACGGTCGTCGCAACGAGCGATGCCGGGAGTGCGGAACTCCGATTGAGAGTCGCAAACAGGGTGAATACGCTCGCGCGACTTTTTGGTGCCCGCAGTGTCAGCCGATGGAACCTTCGCAGCAGTCCCATAAACGCTCTGACTTTTTTGGTTGACTCTTGTCTACCCTACTTACTTTCTATCTTTTTCATCAGTTGGAGTGCATTCTGAGTTGCACTTCCCCCTCCGGTGTTGTCGAAAACGCACCACACTTCCCTTTCCTTCCTCAGTTTGCCGATCTGCAGCGCCAAGCCGTTGAGATAGCCTTCGTCGTAGCTCGAGAAGTACATGCGCGGCGACCCGTGCAGCCGAAAATAGGCGAGCCTTTCATCGCCCGCGGGTTCTTTGGCTGACGGAACGCAAGCGGGGTCGGCTGCAACGCGAGAGACCTTAAATTCTTTCATAAGATCGTCGGCAGCGGGATCGAACCAGGTTGGGTGGCGGGGCTCCCAAACCACGGCCGCGGTGTGTCTCTCTCTGAGCCGGTCCAGAAACCTGCGAGCCACGAACTCGTCAAAGGCGAGACTTGGGGGCAACTGAAATAGAACCGGTCCCAACTTTTCGCGTAGATGGCTGATCTGATCCAGGAAAGTTGAGAGCATGTCAGGCTCGCCGTCCAACCGCGCCTCGTGCGTAATTGCCTTCGGAGCCTTGACCGCAAAGCGAAAGCCCTCTGGCACCGAATCGGCCCACCGCGCCCAGGTTTGGGGCTTGTGGGGACGATAAAAAGAAGAATTAATCTCGCAAGCCCCAAGCACCGAAGAATAGCGGTGCAAGTGGGAGCCCTCAGCACTGAACTGAGAGACCGAGTCGCGGTGCACGTTCCAACCAGCGGTTCCGATTCGTACAGGAATGTTGCTAAGGTCTGAGATCAAGCGAGGCATGGGAAGGGCGGGCTGAAGTTGACTTTAGACTGACGCCGTCGCCTCTGGCAACTTGCCTTTATCGATGACTGACAATCAAAAACTGGCAATCGTCAACTGGCAATCGTCGCGTTAAGCAAAAACGTTTATAGGTACCAGAAGAAATATAGATTGGACGCGCCCTATCTACCTCGCTGAAAATGATCGGGTTCTTGTGCTCACATGCTGACGATCACGCTACCGAATACTTGCTAATCAACACGTGCTAAGAACGCTATGAGAAATGCGATTTCCGGCAACGTCAGTTCCTCGAACAGATTCTCTTTCGCTGTGAAGCTGTCTCGCTTGCGCGCAAGGCTCAAAGACCCGGAATGGCGCCGCTATGGCAGGTTGCTCGTTGTCGGCAAGGCCCTCGGAATCCTCGCGGTGTTTTTGATCATCATTGTCGTCTCGGCGCTTTTCTTTGACTCCGTGTATGCGCAAAGTTCCGCTCCCGAGATTAAAGCCTCCGACGTCGTCAACCCCCTCAACACAGTCTGGACGCTGATCGCCGCATTCCTAGTTTTCGGTATGCAAGTCGGTTTCACTATGCTGGAAGCCGGCTTCTGCCGCTCCCGCGAAACCGTGAACGTGCTTGTCGAATGCGTCGTCGACACGTGCCTCTGCGGCATTCTCTTTTATGCCTTTGGCTTCGCATTCATGTTCAGCCACGGCAACGGCTTCATCGGATATCACTGGTTCTTTCTTCAGGGAGCGCCACCTACTTACGAAAGCACTGGCATTGCGTTTCTTGCCGTATGGCTCTTTCAGTTTGCCTTTGCCGATACCTGTTCAACCATCACTTCGGGCGCGATGATTGGGCGCACCGCGTTCGTTGGCGACCTGCTTTATAGCATTGCCGTTTCTGGCGTTATCTATCCCATCATCGGCCACTGGGCGTGGGGTCCGGACGGGTGGCTTGCAACCATGGGTAGCAGTGGGCATCTCTACACTTCGCTAGGCACCGGTTTCCATGACTTTGCCGGATCGACGGTCGTTCACACGATCGGAGGGTTTATAGCCCTCGCCGGAGCGATCGTGCTTGGGCCCCGACTGGGGCGCACGTTCAAGCGCGACGGGGGCGCCCCCATGCTTCCACACGATTTGACGATCGCTCTTTGCGGCGGATTGCTGCTCTGGTTTGGTTGGTATGGCTTCAACCCCGGCAGCACACTTTCCGCCATGGATTTCGAAGGCATTGGCCGCGTCGCTGCCAACACAACATTAGCCGCATGTTCCGCCGGCCTGACGGCGCTTTTCTGGTCGTATGCATCAAGCAAAAAGTGGGACGCCGGTTTTATCACCAACGGCTTTCTCGCGGGACTCGTCGCTGTCACGTGTCCCTGTTACTGGGTAACTCCCACCGGCTCCATTTTTTTGGGAGGAGTGGCCGGAGTGATCGTCGTACTCGGCGTTGAGCTTCTCGAATATCTGCGGATTGACGACCCCATCGGCGCTGTACCCGTGCACGGATTTTGCGGTATTTGGGGAACGATCTCTTTAGGGCTCTTTGCTTGTGGAAGGTACGGAGTTCCGAGCCCGACCGGAACCGACAACTCGGCTGCACTGAAAGGACTTTTTTACGGTGGCGGAACTCATTTGCTGCAAGCGCAACTGATTGGCAGTGCCGTGGTCACGATGACGACGTTCGGAGTGGCCATGGCCGTGATGCTTGTCGTGAATGCCATGGGCCTGTTGCGAGTGTCCGGCGAGGGTGAGCGCTATGGGCTCGATCTTCACGAGCACGGCATCTCGGCCTATCCGGAATATGTCATCACCGCGCTCGGATCGCCCCAAGGAAGCGGCCATCATTCATCGTCCACGCATTTGAAGTCCGCGCATTCTCCATCGCTGACCCACTACTCATCGCAAGCGGGAGCGATAACTGAGGCGAGACGAACGTCACACTAGCACGTGCACCCCCGGCTAGTTTTCCCATCCCACATTCATCTTGAGCGAAATTGTTATCGCGCAACGCGCGAGTCGAAGGACTGCTGCACCGCCGCCCGATTTCCGCTACTGCGAGGCGTCCTAACGTTACGACGGCGCACCCTCGAAGTGAGCTTCGATCTCCTCTAAAGTTTTGCCTTTAGTCTCGGGCAAGAAGATCGCGGCGGTGATGAAGTAGACGACCGTGCATGCGGCAAAGGCAAAGAACATCGTCGAATATCCGTACTTGCCAACCGTCGGAAGGAACACTGCCGCAATCGTTGTCGATACGGCCTGGTTAATCAACAGCGCAATGCTCATGCCATTGGATCTAATTCTCGTTGGCATCAACTCCGACAATGCAAGCCACACGCACACTCCCGGGCCGATGGCAAAAAATGCCATGAACACGAAAAGCGTGATGGCCACCATCCAACCATTGCGCGACGTCGGCACCGGAGTAATCAGTGCATTCTCCACTTTGAGCGGAGCAGTGCGCGCAGCGTCGAGATCGGCGAAAGGATTAGAGAAAAACGCCACCACTTTGTTGGCAGGGACACAACTTTCGCGCGTCAGCTCTATCGGCTTGGCGGCAGCGTCATCCGAACGGGCAACCCTGCTCGCTGCACGAAAATCTCCATAGGAATAAATCACAACCAGAGACGTCGGACGGCCCGAGGGTGAGTCACCAGTATTTCCTGTACCAATCAGGCGTTCCGCCGTCGTCCTGTCGTAAGTCAATGAGCTCTGATCGCCGCCTACCAGAACCTGTACTGCATCGCGGGCGTCGATTCGCAGACTCTCGGTCTTGCGGAATAGGAGCGCGGTGCACACCAGAGAAACGATAATGCCGGCGCTGCCAACCGAAAGCAGAAACTTTCGCCCCTTGCGATCGACTAACAACACGCTGCCTATTGTCATCAGGAAGTTCACAATCGTAAACAACACGTATCCCCAATGCGCCTGCACATCGGAGAGCCCGCTCTGCAACAAAATATTTGTGTTATATCCGATGATGGAATTGACTCCCGTTGCCTGATTACAGGCGAGAATCACACAAGCAAGCAGGAATGGGATGACGTACTTACGGCGAAGGAGCGACCCTTCTCCCTTGGCTTGCTTTCCGGTCGCCGGGTTCGACGCAGCTTTTTCGGTGGAAACGATTTGCTCCATCTCCGCCAGCTCAAGAGAAGCTTGCGCGGTTGAGCGAGATCGCAGTAGCGCAGCCTCGGCCGCATCACGCCGCCCGCGCCTGAAGAGCCAGCGTGGCGACTCCGACACCATAAAACTGCCGATCACAAATAAAATGCCAGGAGGCAACGACACCCAGAAGATGCTGCGCCAAGCCGTGTCTTTAAAGGCAAATAATTTTGCGACGTCGCCGAGCCTCGCTACCTCTTCCACGCGAAAGCTGAAATACATTCCGACCACGGCGGCGACGACGATGCCGAGCGTCAATAGCCACTGGAAGATGCCTGTACCTTTGCCGCGATTCGTGGCGGACAAACACTCCGCAAGGTAAAGTGGCACTACAACACCGATCAAGCCTGCACTGACGCCCTGGAGCAAGCGGCCAAGAACAAGAGAGTCGTAGCCATGGGAAAGCGCAATAACCGGAATGCTGCAGACAAACAGCAGCCCGCTCAAGATCATCAGCGGCTTGCGCCCGATAAAGTCAGCGAGGGCTCCGGCGAATAGAGTTGAAATTACGCTGCCTAGAAGCACCGCAGCGACAATGATCGAGAGTTGCCCCGAGTTTAGCCCCGAAGTCGCCTCGAGATAAGGCAACGCGCCGGCAATGATGCCGACATCAACTCCATAGAGCAATCCGCCGAGCCCAGCTACCAGCAGAAGAAAACGGTTGTATCCGGCCTTGTCCCGAGCGTCGCTCGTCACCACATTGCTCACGGTGGCAGCCTTTCACCTTCTGGAATCGAGGTAAATCTTAGCAGAGGCTGCGCTTTCGACTTGGAGGTGAGGTTAAACTTTGGCTTCCCGCAATCCGGCCGGCTTCACATTTTCGATTACATGAAGTCCGCATTCGGTCTTTGTGAGCCCCGACCACCTGCCGGCGCGCGGGTCTTCTCCCGGACGCACCGATCGCGTGCAGTGGGTGCAGCCGATGCTCGGATAATTCTGGTCGTGCAGCGAGTTGTAGGGCACGTCGTGATCTCGGAGGTAAGTCCAAACTTGTTTTGAAGTCCAGTCCGCAATGGGATTGATCTTCACCAATCCAAATTTTTCGTCCCACTCGACTTTTCCGGCTGCTCTGCGAAATGATGTCTGGTCGCGGCGGATGCTGCTGATCCAGGCGTCTAGTTCAGTTAGCTTTCGACGGAGCGGCTCAACCTTGCGCAGGTAGCAGCACTGGTCAGCATCACGAGTCCAAAGAGCGGGGCCGTAAGCCCCCTCCTGTTGTTCTGGTGACAATAACGAAAATACTCTTTCAATTTTCACATCGTACTTCCGCTCGATCGTATCCATGAGGCTGTACGTTTCAGGAAAAAGAAATTCAGTGTCAATAGTGAAAAGCCGAAAATCCTTTTTTATGCGCGAAGCCATATCAATCAACACCATGCCTTCCGCCCCAAACGCCGATGAGATTGCCACCTTGCTTTTAAATGTTTCGAAGGCCCAGGCGAGCACCTGCTGCGGACTCCAACTCTCTGCCACCGATTGAATAGGCACAATTTGATCTTTCATAAAAGCCTCTTATCGCTGGCGTCCACTCGCGCAACGTCGTCGTACAGTGGAGGAAAGACATTTGTTTGCCAGTCGGAAGTTGCAAACGGCTCGACAAGCGAAGCTGGATCGGCCAGGCGAACCACCTCGCCTACGACCAGAAGGGTAGGCGCCGCCAATTGCGGAGCGCGATGAAGACCAATCACAGTGGTCCGATGGGTACGCTGATACTTTGTGGTGGCGCGCGAGATAATCGCGCACGGCGTTTCCGCAGCCAGGCCAGCCTCTGCAAGCTTGCAGGCAATGGCGGAGTAATCTCGCCCCGGCATGTAGATCACAAGAGTTGCGCCGCTCGAAGCAAGCTTGCTCCAATCGGCGCCGTTGTTTTCCGTCAGCCCGCTTTCTTTTCTGCTCGCTTTTTCAATCGCCTGACCCTGTGGAGCTCGATGCGCCGTTATGAATACCAGCGCGTCGGATGCTTTCCGATGCGTAAGCGGCAGTTGGGCAGCCGCGGCCGCACCCAGAGCCGAAGTAACCCCGGGAATAATTTCGAAGGCAATATTATTTCGCCGCAGCGCTTCAATCTCTTCTCCAGCGCGGCCGAAGATAAGCGGGTCTCCGCCCTTCAAACGGATGACCTGAAGACCGGCACGTGCAAGTTCGATCATGAGGAAATTGATCTCCGCCTGCACGATCTTTTTCGTACCGCAGCGCTTGCCTACATTGTGCAGTTGAGCCGTCGGCGAGATCAGACTGAGAATCTCGGGCGCAACCAGATCATCATGCAGAACCGCATCGGCGGTGCGTAGCAAGCGATGCGCCTTCAGGGTCAGCAATTCCGGATCGCCTGGGCCCGCGCCTACCAGATAAACTTTTCCACTCATAGTCGCCTCATTTCTACCTAAACCTTCTCTAGCTATACCTTCGCGCTCAACTCCGGCAGCTCGGAGAGCGCTGCTTCGAAGGCTTCCCGGCTGGCGAGCGAATGCAGCAGTGTTAACTTTCGTTGCTTGTCGAGATCGCTGGCCAGAATCAGCCGCCGGGTTTCGCCTAGCTCTGCAACCCAACCGGCATAATGCGGGCCGAATTGTTTCTCTAACTGTTGTCGTAGTTTCTGCGCCAGCGACGGACTCTGGCCGGCGGTCGAAATCGCGATCTGCAGGTCTCCGCGACGAACGACCGAGGGATAAAAGAAATCGCAGTACTCGGGAACGTCGACGACGTTGCACAGGACGCCGCGTTGCTGCGCCTCACGATAGATCGCCCGGTTGAGATGGTTGGAAGCCGTTGCGATGATTGCCAACAATTTACCGTCGAGATCGGACGGCACATATGCTCGCCGTTGCAAGTCGATCTTGCCTGACTCTGCCCACTGCTCGACCTGGTCGCTCGCACAGATCGAAACGACTTGGATCAGGGCGCCCGTCTCAAGCAGGCTGCCGATTTTTGGCTCGCCTACTTTGCCCGCGCCCACAACCAGGCAGCGCCTGCCCGCCAGCTTCATAAACATGGGAAACAGGCTAGTCACCGTCGCCTCCCGCAGAGTGACTCTTTCCATGGAGCGGTGACGGCGGCAAATCACGCGTCACAGCGGCGATTTCCTCTCCCGCTAGAAAGCCACGAAGTTCGGTATCGCTATAGCGTGCAAAAAACTGACGCAAGTTTTCCGACGGTGCTCTCGTATCGAGATATCGACGAAGCAGTCTCTCGATCGACTCCGGGACCTCAGTTGCGAGGCACCGATATCCCACGGGCCGCGCCGTGGCCT
>JAYVCW010000329.1:0-2999 GCA_043749775.1 Acidobacteriaceae bacterium
GCGGTCAGTTGGGCTGAAGTGCTGGGAGCGGAAAAAATCTATATCGGCGCGGTTGAGCCCGACAGCTCCGGCTATCCGGATTGCCGGCCGGAATATTACGAGGCCTTTAACGAGGTGGTAAGAACCGGCACGCGAGAGGGGACCATTCGCGTCGTGACTCCGCTGATCGCGATGCACAAGGCGGAAATCGTGAAGCTTGGCCTTGAACTGAACGCCCCATTCGATTTAACGTGGTCATGCTATCAGCGCGAAGATCGCGCCTGTGGCGTCTGCGATAGCTGCAACCTTCGCCTGCGCGCATTTCGCGAAGCGCATGCGGACGATCCGATTTCTTACGCCGGGGTCGGGACGAATGCGGGATGACTCCGGCAAAGCGGCACGGTGGTAGCAAGCAACCGCGGGAATCGAGTAATTGATTTCGGAAAACACCCGCCCCGTTAGGGGCCGACTCTAGAGTCGGTAAATTTTTGCGGGATTTGCCAGGAGGCAAGTTATGAAGAGGCAAGGTATGAAGAGGCAAGTTGTGAAAAGGTCATCCATCGTTTCTTTTATTTTCATTCTCATCATGGGCCTCGCCGCTCAAGTGGCGCTCGCGCAAACCACGGGCACCGTCAAGGGCGTCTGCAAAGATGCGGAGGGCAAGCCGATCGCGCAAGCTGATGTCGAATGGACGGGCGCCGAGTCGGGCCACACCTACAAGTTGAAGACCAACAATAAAGGCGAATATTTCTCGCTCGGCATTGTCCCCGGTAAATACAACGTCAAGTTAAGCAGAGACGGCAAAGAGATCTTCCATCTAAACGGCATCCCGGTCGGTCTCGATGAAACCGACGTGCCGATCGATTTGAAAAAAGAGCAAGCTGCTGTCGCGCAAGGGCAAGGAATGACGCCGGAGCAGGCAAAGGCAAAGGCCGATGCCGCTGCCAAGGCTGCCGCGGAGAACAAGACAGTCGGCACCTTGAACGAAAAGTTGAATGCCGCTAAAACGGCTAGCGATGCAGGCGATTTTGAAATCGCCATCGCTACGCTGACCGAAGCAAACCAAATCGATCCGACGCGCGACCTGGTCTGGTTCAAATTAGCGGATGCCTATCGTTTGTCGGGGCCGAAGCAGACCGACGCGGAAGAAAAGAAGAAGCGCTACGAGATGGCTTCCACGGCTTATCAGAAAGCCATCGACTTGCGCGGAGCGTCCGAAACCGCGGCGAAGGATCCGGAGAACAATCTCAAGATGGCGGCGTACTACAACAACCTGGCTGAAGTGGACGCGAAGGCGGCGAAGACCGATGAATCGATCGCAAATTACGGCAAGGCTGCCCAACTCGACCCCGCTCACGCAGCTACTTACCTGTTCAACGAAGGCGCGGTTCTTACCAACTCAGGCAAAATTGACGAGGCGATTGCGGCTTTCGACAAGGTGATTGCCGCGGATCCGACCAAGGCTGACGCGTACTACTGGAAGGGCGTCAACCTGATCGGCAAGGCGACACTTAAGGGAGACAAGATGGTCGCTCCCGACGGCACGGCCGAAGCCTTTCAGAAATATCTCGAACTGCAACCGGATGGCAAGCTCGCTCAGCCCGCCAAAGACATGCTTGCCAGCATTGGCGCCAGCGTCGAGACGGGATTCGGCAAGAAAAAGGCGACGGTGAAGAAGTAAAAATTTAAAACCGAAGTCTTTGCGACGGGAGCGGCGTTCCAATGCCGCTCCTTTTTTCGGTGCGGCTCTTCTTCTTTTGCCGTCGCGCTTTGCCGCTCGTGCTTTGCCGATCTTTCTCTGACGCTCTTTCTCTGCGGCTCTGCCCGCCGCGGTTACCCAAGTCTATGGCCTATCTGGTCTTCGCACTCGCGCATCCGCGCGTTAGCATCAGTAAGTTGCCGTCTCAGTTGGATCGCTCGTGAGCTGTTGAGGCGCAAGATTTATTTGGAGTAACGCAGATGGCATCCCCGGGGGTAGCCCCGATCGCAATTACTTTTGAGGGCATCAGCGAGTCTGGCGCGATTCCAACGCCGGTTCTGCTTGCAGGCATGCTGCGCGCCGCCGAAAACGTAAGCGATCTCATTTTTTCTCCGGCGCGACAGCCCCAGGTAGAAGTGCACGGCCAGCTGATCCCGGTACAAATTCCCGGCAGCGGCACTCTTTCCGCAGACGACACTCGCCGAATCGCCTCCGACTTGATCGGGAACAATAAGCAGGCGATCAATACGCTTCGCGAGCAGGGGGCGTGCGACATTTCTTACGGACTGCCGGGCAAGGCGCGCTTTCGCGTCAACATATTCATTCAACGTGGCAGCTGTGCCATTGTCATGCGCGTTATTCCGACGGCGATACCGACTTTTGGCGGGCTCCGTCTTCCCGCGCAATTGGCGGAAGCGGCCAACGTTCGTAGCGGAATTGTCCTTGTCACCGGCGGAAGCGGGTCGGGAAAGTCATCGACGCTGGCCGCATTGATCGACCGCATCAACGTCGAACATTGCTATCACGTGCTCACTATCGAAGATCCGATTGAGTTCTTGCACAAGCACAAGAAATCGACAGTGCATCAGCGCGAGTTACACACTGACGCCCCCAGCTTCGCGATGGCGCTGCGATCGGCTCTTCGCCAGGCGCCGCGCGTGATCATGCTCGGCGAGATTCGGGATCGCGAGACGCTGGATATCATTCTTGAAGCCGCGGAAAATGGCCATATAGTTCTCTCCAGCATGAATACCCTCGACGCATCGAAGACAGTCGACCGTATAGTCGGGACGTTCTCCGTTCCGGAGCAACAGGCGATACGCGAGCGGCTGGCAAAATGCCTGCGCTACGTAATTTCGCAGAAGCTGCTGCCAAAGCTCGACGGAACTGGGCGGATAGTTGCGATCGAGATTCTTATGTCCAATGCCAAGACTCGCGAGTGCATCGAGCAAAGCGAGCGCCCAGGCAAAACTTTGCTGAACGCAATCAAAGCGAGCGAGGACGAGGGCATGCAGCATTTTGACGGTGAGATTGCGAAGCT
>JAYVCW010000330.1:0-16340 GCA_043749775.1 Acidobacteriaceae bacterium
CAACAGGAATAGTGGCAATGGTATTGCTTGTCTTGGTGTCGATTATGGAGACGGTACTGTCGCCGTTGACCAACGCTTGATTCACTACGTAGAGGCGGGTTCCGTCCGGAGTGATGGCCAACGCCGTCGGAAATTGCCCCGACGGAATCGACAAAACTTCGCTATTGGTGGCAGTGTCGATAATCGAGATTGAATTAAATAGATTCGCCACATAAACCCGCCTTCCATCCGGAGTCACGGCTATTCCAGAAGGAAATGTACCGACGGGAATTGTCGCAATAACTTTGTTTTTTGCAGTGTCTATCAGTGAAACCGTACCGGATGTATTCGCCACATACGCCCTTGTTTGAGCCTCGGCCGGAATTATAAGCAGTGGAATTGAGAGCAAAACAATTCGGCCGGCAGCCCCCAGAAGAGACGCTATCAACTTCATAAACTGCTCCTTGTGATCCAACAACTCATCGAGAACGACGTCACTTGGATTGACATCCCGTTTGAAGCCACCTGAGTATAGTCCGATCGCAGACAATCTTGCGCAATCTGGCGAACAAATAGCTTGGGGAGAGCACCTGATGTTCTCGAATAGTCAACTGAACCCGTCGGTCGCAAGCTCGCGATGGGGGGTTCGAACGCGCGCGTCAGGAGACAAATACGAGTGAGCGATTGAATAGAATTGGGCGCGAGGTTTCGTCAACCCGCTAGACGACGCTCTTTTCACCGGAAAGGAGCGCAATTTGGGCGTTCAGGCCCTCGGCGACATTACTAGCCAGCATCTTGGCAACATACAGCAGCATGGAAAAGCGGATCGAGGGCCGCCGCTAATTTGATGCGAAGGTATTGCACTGCTTCATGTCGCCGGAAGTGAATCCCTTTTGAAACCAGCTCATGCGCTGTTCTGAACTGCCGTGAGTGAAAGTCTCCGGGTTCACCGTCCTGCCCGATTGTCGCTGCAACCGATCGTCGCCCACCGCGGCTGCAGCTTTTAATCCTTCATTCGCTTCGCCTGGATCAAGTAATTTTCTTTCATCCGTGGTGTGTCCCCACACGCCGGCGAAGCAGTCCGCTTGCAGTTCGAGCTTCACGGAGAGCTGATTGCCCGCTTGCGGATTCCGCTCCTGCGCGGCGCGAACCTTCTCTTCGATTCCCGTGAGCTTCTGCACATGATGTCCAAGTTCATGCGCCAGAACATAAGCTTCCGCGAACTGGCCGGGCGCCCCGAAACGAGTTCTCAATTCGTCGAAAAAACTGAGGTCGATGTAAACCTTCTGATCTTGCGGACAATAAAACGGCCCACTGGCAGCCTGCGCGAGACCGCAGGCGGAGTTAATACGATTTCTAAAAAGCACGAGCTTCGCGTGGCGATAGGGGACGCCCTGCTGACTCAATATCTGCGTCCAGGTTTTCTGCACGTCGTCAAGAACGAATGAGACAAATTGCACGACCGGTTCCTCTGCTTTGTCCTGCGACGTCTCCGGACCTCTTGCACGCGCGCCGTCGGGCCGGCTCATCTGCGTGGTCGGCGCGCCACTCGAAGTTCCGAAGCCGGCGAGCGACAGGAAATTCCTCTTGAAGATGAGGCTGAGCACTAGAAGAAGAAGAAATCCACCGATCCCAAGGTGAATTCCACCGAAGTTAAAGCCTCCTCCTCCACCCATCCCGCCACCGCCCTGATCGCGATCGTCTTCAATGTCGTTGCTTTCTCCACCCGGTGTCCAGCGCATGGCTTCTCTCCTGAAGAAGGTCTTTAAATATTAGCGAAGAAACGGACTGTGATATTTGAAAACATAAACCAGCAAAATCACCGGCGCCAGAAACATCAGACCGATTAGCAGGCAGGCGCCAACGACAAACAGCCAGTCTTGCCAGGTATGCCGGCGATGAGGTTGTTGATCGCGAATGAGCAAATTGTAGTTTCGGCGATTTGCCTTCCAGCCAACGTGTGCAAGGTCGCCAACTATGGGAATCGCACCCAGCATAGTTTCGAGAAAGACGTTGAGCAGCATGCGGATCAGCGTAATGCGGCTGGCGCCACGCTTCCATCCAACAAACACAATGAAAACGGAGGCAAGTGCTGCGAGGGCATCGCCGAGCCCGGGAATCCAACCGACCAACGCGTCCAAACCAAAGCGAATGCCGGTGCCGGGAATTTCGAAACGATCGTCGAGCCATGTAGCAACCGCATTGATTTGCTCGTCTGACGCGTGTTCAGGGACGGGGGAGCTACGGCGCGGGACCGGCGGCAAAATCTCTCCTCGAACGTAGCCTGCTCTGGGCATTCGGAGTCAGTTAGAGTCCGCCCGGGACGCTCAGGTTGCTCCTCCGGTGACTGGACAAGAGCGAATTTCCAGCGACGCAAGCTTCCCGCACGGGTTATGGGATTGCACTGACGAGACCACTCGCCGCTTCTGTGTCGTCACTTCTATTCGTGACACTTCTATAATGAACTTTCATGGCCAATCTCGATCACGCTGCGATGCTGCAGGTCGCATTAGAGGAAGCGCGCAGAGGCCTCGCTGAAGGCGGTATTCCGATCGGCGCTGCGATTTTTGAGAGCACGGGCAAGCTCATTAGCTCGGGACACAATCGCCGAGTGCAGAATGGCGACCCGTCGATGCATGGCGAGACCGACGCCTTCCGCAATGCGGGACGTCAGCGTAGTTATCGCAATCTCATCATGGTAACCACGCTCGCTCCGTGCTGGTACTGCAGTGGATTGATTCGACAGTTTGGTTTTCAGACTGTGATTGTCGGCGAGAGCCGTACCTTTCAGGGCGGCATCGAGTGGTTGCGTTCCCTTGGCGTTAACGTCGTCGATCTCGATTCCTCCGAGTGCGTATCCTTGTTGAGTGAGTACGTCCGCACGAATCCCGCGGTCTGGAACGAAGACATCGGAGAAGAGTGAGGGATGGTGCGATGTCTGAACTTCGCGAGATCGATAGGAAACTAATGTCGCACGCCATCCAACTCTCTCTTCGCAATGTGAGCTCGGGGAGAGGCGGACCGTTTGGCTGCGTGGTCGTGAAAGACGGGCAGATTATTTCCGAAGGCGTCAACGAAGTGACGGCAAGCAACGATCCGACGGCTCATGCCGAAGTTTTGGCGATCCGCGGCGCCTGCCAGAAACTTGCCCGCTTTGATCTCACCGGATGCGACATCTATTCTTCTTGCGAGCCGTGCCCGATGTGCATGGGCGCGATCTACTGGGCGCGCATAGGGAAAATCTTTTTTGCAAACCTTGCGGCTGACGCGGCGAACATTGGATTTGATGATTCGGTGATCTATGCAGAGATGAAACGCCCACATGCGCAGCGAGAAATTCCGATGATCCAACTGATGCGAGAAGAAGCGCAAGCGGCATTTCGAGCGTGGGAAAACCAGCCGGGCAAAGTTCCGTACTAAACTTCGAAAACTACACGAACTTCGACGCATGTCGTGCGACAGCGTATAGCCCTAGGTTGGGCGTAGGTCCAACCTATGCCTAGCTTATGCTGAATTTCTTGCTGCCAACGCGTCGCGCTCGGCTGTGTCCAGTTCGCTGATCCATTCCCAAACCCGACGGCCGCGATCGTTGCTCAAACTGCGGGCTTCACCGTAATCCACAAGCCGATTCAAAACAGTCGTCACCGAGGCTAGCGGATCTTTGTGCCGGGCGAGAATGGTTGGGGCGTAACGACCCAGTTCAGTGCAAACCTCGCGAGCGCCCATCGGACGCCGAACTTCCATGAGCACGCGTCTGCAGGCTTTGGTGAAGCCGGGCTGACGGCCCGTGGGCTTGCGGTCGATCAGTTCCAGCAGATCGTCGCTCAACACCTGTTCGCCAAAAAGATTGGCCAAGCCAGCAATGGTCTGCTTAAGAGTGCCGATACGCTTCATGACGTCGGCACGCTGTGACATCAATTGCAGCAATTCCTCGTGCGCCGCCCGCGCCACCTGTTGCGCGGAAATGCTGTTCCCCTCGGCAACGTACAAACTGTTTCCATTGCTCTTTACGACTTCCATAAACCCCTCTCCGGTTAGACGCGGCAGGACCGCTGTCTTGTACTACGGCAAACTCTATGGCAAAGTTCCCTCGCTCGGGAAGACATTCTGACGCTGATACGTTGTTGGACTAATCAGACGCGGAAACGTTATCCAGAAAGACGGGATTGGGGCGAATGGAGAGTTTGCCGGGCTGAATACTAGAGCGCTTTCGACGATTTAACTAGGCGCGGACGAGAATCCGCGCCACACTCCAGACAAACCTAACCCATTACGGTGGTGTGCTCGGGACGGATTTTGTAGAGCACGCGCACTTCGCCAGGCTGTGAGTACGGGTACTTGTCGACTCCCATGTATTTCTTCGCCATCTTGTTGATATGCGCGTCGGCTCCCTCTTCGGTGATCTCGACGACGGTTCCGCGAATTTCAAGATAGCGATACGGATTATCCGGATCGATGATCGCCATGGCGACGTGGGGATCGCGACGAACGTTCTTATCTTTCTGGCGCCCGCGCGCGGAGTTGAAAATCACGGTCTGCCCGTCGTAGTCGCACCAGACAGGAGTGACCTGCGGACGGCCATCGGGCATGATCGTGCTCAGGCTCGCGAAAGCACGCTTTTGAAAAAGGTCAGCATATTTTTCTGGAATGACGTTGGACATAACGAGCCCCCTTTTTAATAACGGCCAGCAGAGTTTGTATCGACCCGATTATAGATGCCTAAAGCAAGATCTGCGTTCTTATCGTTTGCCGTAAGTCGTTGCCGCAAGACGTTGCCGCAAGACGTTGCCGCAAGTCGTTGCCGAAATGGGTGCGGGATCAATTCGTCGCCCTTAACTCTTTTGCGATTCGCGGGAGAATCGCTTTCAGAAGGATTATGAACTGCCCCATCACTCGACGCCCAACTTCAAGAACCTCGTCGTGATTAAGCGCCCGGTCGAGAATGCCCGCAGCCATATTAGTGACGCATGAAATGGCAAGTACGTTGATTCCCATGTGTCGAGCAGCAATCGCTTCTGGCACAGTCGACATACCGACGAGATCGGCGCCTATAGCGCGCAAATATCGAATCTCCGCCGGCGTCTCATAACTTGGGCCGGGGAGCGCGGCATAGACACCTTCGCGCGGCGGGATGGAAAGCTTCTTCGCCTCTTCAAGTGCGATCTCCCGATAGCGTCTGTCGTACGTATATGTCATGTCGGGGAAACGTGGCCCAAAGCGCTCATCGTTCGCGCCGCTCAAAGGGTTTTGCCCTTGAAGGTTGATGTGATCGCGCAACACAACCAGCGCCCCCTGCCCGTATTCAACGTTAATGCCTCCCGCGGCATTCGTGAGAATTAAAGCGCGAATCCCCGCGCGTCCAAGAACGCGAGTCGGGAAGGCAACTTCAGCGACAGAATAGCCTTCGTAGAGATGTGTGCGGCCCTGCATCACGGCTACCGGAATCTCTCCCGACTTACCGATGACAAGTTGGCCAGCGTGTCCGATTGCCGTTGAGCGGGGGAATCCTGGGATGTGCGCGTAGGGAATGCGGACTGCTCCAGCAAGGTCCTCCGCGAATGACCCGAGACCCGAGCCCAACACAAGGCCAATCTGCGGGCGCAGAGCGGCTTGCGACAAGATGAAGGTTGCAGCGGACTCGGCGCGAGTAAATAGATCTGAGGTCATGACAGTCTTTTCAACCCATCTGTTTTTCAATGCGACGGGCCAAATGGCGAAAGGAGAAGGGCGCAATATTAAAGTCGCTAGAACGCGTTCTCAAATTTCTCGAGCGCCTTTTCAAGTTGCCACTGCAGGCTGGCCCGTTCGCTCGCATCTAAAAACTTCTTACATCGTTCCGATAGGCGATCTTCCGAAGCGTTTTCTCGTTCGCACGCTCCGGTCCGTCGAAAATCCCCTCCATCGCTCCATAGGCTATCCCCTGCAACGAAGCTGTGCTCAAGGCTGGCCCGCGTCATGCGCTTCAGATCGGAGTAGGTCAGCCCCTGATCTTCAACGGCGCGCAAATATTCGTGCGTCATGTCCGTCCGGGAGACGCCCTCATCGTCGGTAGCAAGTGCAACAGGAACGCCGTATTTCAGGTATTCGCGTAAAGGGTGATGCTCGCCGCTGACCCCGAGAATCGCGTCATTCGATGTGAGGCAAATTTCCACCAGAACGTTTTTCTTTGCCATCTCTCGCAGTAAACCGACCGCATCATCTTCGCTCATCACCGACACACCATGGCCAATGCGTTCCGCGGCGCCGCGCTCGATCGACTCCCGAATGTGAAAGCGCAGGCCTTCCGGCGGCACCATTCCCATCCACAATTCGTCGGCATGCAGCGATACGTGCGTCTTTGGGTAAAATTTGTGCAGCGCCACAATGATCCGCATGTGCAGGTCGAAGTCGTGCATTGGAGTGTAGTAGTCTTCCGGCATCACGAGATTAAAACCGACAAAGCGCGGGTCAGCTTTCGTGAGCTCGAAGCCCAGCAGAATTTGCGCGAACACCTGCTCGCGAGGCATGCCCCTCAAAACTTGATAGAGGTAGTGCATCGCGACGCCACATCCCGCGGAGGCCTGGGCCGTGCCACAGTGCAGAACCTCTTTCTCACGAGCTTCGTCGACATCCAACTGGCGGCGCGTGGATGACACCACTTCCGCCATGCCGCCCTCCAGCAACTGAGACCGGAGCCTCGCGAAGTCGTCGTCCCAGCCGACTTTTGCTCCTAATGCCCTCGCTTGCCCGTGATCGGCCCCGTGCATCAGTTCCACGTAACGGAGATTGTCGGCGGCCGCTCGCGATGTTACTTCGGCGAACTCCTCGCCGGTGTGTCGATCCAAAGCGGGATCAAACTTCTCGAACGTTCCAAAAAAATGGTCGTGACCCGATTCTTCTTCGCGATGCCAGTTGCGCATCGACCAGGCGTCCACTAACTGGTTGTAAAGAATATGGTCTTGATAGGCGCAACGCACCGACGGCTTGTTCGTGTATGTCTCGCAGGAATCGCATGCCGCTTTGATCAACTTCGAAGTACTGCGGTCGATGCAAAGCGCGTTCTCGGAGGCCCAATCAATCATGCTTTCGGCGTAGATCGCTCCGCTTAGATGGACATGAAGGTCTGCCCCTTTAGGCATCTGCCGCAAAAAGGCCTCTAGCGCCCCGGGCCGATGCCGAATCGACTCCATGTACTTCGCCGTCTTCTCTTCCGCAGTCTCTGCGAAAGCGCTGTGCGCGAGTGTGATCGCAATGAATAAGATGGAGATGAAGAGCGTCCGGCTTTTTTGCATGAAAAGAGAACCTGGATTGACCCCACGAGAGGTATAGAAGATTTAGAGCGTATCGAAAAAAGTGAGCTATTGCCCCAGAATCAATGGCAGCCCGCTCTTGGCGCCGCCAATCACCACCACTTTGGCGTTCGCACTTTTAGCCAGAAGTTCGGTGGCTTCAATTCCCTTCCATTCCAGTAACTGCGGGCTGATGCCTTGCGCCACAATCTGCTGGAAGTCGCGGACACCGGCGGCTTCGATCCTCTTGCGATCAGCCTCCTGCTTTTCTTTCTGCAGCCGGAAGCTCATCGCTAGCGACTCCTGCTCCGCCTGTTGCTTCGATTCGATTGAAGATTTGAGTGTGGCCGGCAGTTGGATGTCCCGCAAGAGAACGCTCTCCACGATCAGACCGCGCTGGCCAAGCAGACTCAAAAGCTGATCAAAGATCTGCTTTGCCACCATCTCGCGCTCTCCGGTATAGAGCGCGTTCGCCGTATGGGACGCTGTCGCTTCACGGATGGCCGCGCGAAGATTTGGTTCGACTAATACTTCCACATAATTTGGGCCGATCGTCTTAAACACCTCGGCCGACTTATCCGGATTGAGATGGTAGATCAGCGATGTGTCGAGGTTCATCACCAGGCCTTCGCTCGACGGAACGCTCGCCGTCTCTTTAATTTCCTGGGTGCGGATAGAAAGTTCGTGATTTGTTTTTAGCGGGTTAATGAGGTGAATGCCTTCGGGAAGCTCTTCGCCGGTCACGCGGCCAAAGAGCGTTAGAACGCCGACCGCTCCGGAATCGACGCGGGTTACGGCGGAGAATAACGTAATCAGAACGAACAACCCAATGACTACGATTCCCAAAAGCCGAAACATGGAGCGGCTCTGCATATCTAACACTCTTCCACCGGAGGGAGGCTCGTAAATTGGCATGGCGATGTGCTCCTTTATCGAACCTGATTCTAAGGGACTTGGTTGATTGACATAAGTATCTCGGGGAGAACTGCTATGCGTCCTCGCAAAAAGTGTCTCCGCTTTCAACCAGTGTCATGTTGATAGAGCGCTGAGCAGCAAGCATCTTGGAGAGCAAAAAAGCACGTTTTCATGCGTCTTCGACTTCGATTTGCACAATGTTCGTTTCAGCGAGCTACTGTATGGCGTTTGGTTCCGCATCGATAAATAGAGATGATGCAACATTGTTGTTGAGTCTCTAATGCCACTTGCACAGAAATCGTGACACCCGGTTGTGAAGGGAGTGCACTCGATTGATATGAAACGAGTTACAGACGCATTAATTTCGTTGACGTAAAAAATAGAAATGTTAAAACCATAATCGTTCTTTGACACGTTCTGAAGTTTTCCCGGTTGGTGCGGCGTCCGGGGCTCAAGCGAGGTCACTCAAACAATCGCGAGATTAGTTTGAGAGGGCTAGTGAGGGTCTATAGCTAAGCGCTGGTCGAGGCGAACAAGAGCCAATGTTGAAGGCAAGATAGAGTCCCGAAGCGTCGAACTGGTTTATCCGGTTGGCGGTGAGCCCGGAGCCCGAGCAAAGATCGGCTTGTAATGAACCCGTAAGGGAGTTACAGGATAGGGTCAGCAAGGGTCTAAACGCGAGCTACTGGCCGAGAGGAATGAGTTCAACATCACTTCGGGGCTCTTTATTTGTTTACAAGTCAACAGCAAATGCAATAGCCCATGGGTCGGTCTCGCGCCCCCAAAACTTCCGCAAGGCATCATTTACAATCGTTTCTCTAAATCCCACCATTAAGAGAGAAGCGGAAGCTCATCCATGCATCGCTGGTCACAACTTTTTATTCCTACGCTTCGCGAGGCTCCGGCTGATGCCGAGGTTGCGAGCCACAAGTTGCTGGTTCGCGCCGGATATGTTCGCCAGCTCGGCGCGGGCCTTTACTCGTTTCTTTTCCTGGGCAACCGATCAACGCAGAAGATCATGACTATCGTCCGCGAAGAGATGGACAAGATCGGGCAGGAATTTTATTTGCCAGCGCTTAATCCACGGGAGCTTTGGGAGGCCAGTGGGCGATGGTCCGCGATGGGCGAGAACATGTTTCGCCTCAAGGATCGCAAGGGCGCCGATCTCTGCCTCGGCATGACCCATGAAGAGGTAATGACCGACATCGCGCGCAAGGAACTTCGCAGCTACAAGCAACTGCCGCAGATCTGGTATCAGATTCAAACCAAGTTTCGCGATGAACCGCGGCCGAAGTCGGGGCTTCTTCGCGTCCGTCAGTTCATTATGAAAGACGCCTATTCGTTCGACATCGATGCGGCGGGACTCGATGCCTCCTACCAGAAGCATTACGAAACCTATTGCAAAATATTCGATCGCTGCGGGCTGAAGTACATGGTGATCGACGCGCACTCCGGGGCAATGGGGGGTTCGCAGTCGCAGGAGTTTATGGTACGCACACCGGCCGGCGAAGATCAGATCGTCAGCTGCGAAAAGTGCGACTATGCAGCGAATCTGGAGAAGGCAATTTCAAAGGTGGATCCGGTCGAAGACTTGAAGGCTGAGGGCGAAGGCCACCCGCTTGAGGTCCACACTCCGGGGCAAAAGACGATCGAAGATGTAGCACGCTTTCTCGGCGTCTCTCCGAAAAACAAAATTAAAACGCTGGCCATGATGATGACCGAAAGCGATGGCGACGCAAAGGCTGCCAAGGTTCGGCAGCGCGCGGTCGTGTTGCTGATGCGCGGCGATCATCAGATGAATGTGGCGAAATTGTCGTCGGCAGTTGCGGGCAAAGAGACGCGTCCCATGCAGGAAGACGAAATTCGCGATCTATTCAAATCTCCGGCTGGATACCTTGGGCCGCTCGGCATCGACTGGGCTAAAAGTATGACGGATCAAGCTAAGCCGATTTTGCTGGTTGATAAGGCGCTCGAGGGACGCAGCAACCTGATTGGCGGAGCAAATAAGGAAGATTTTCACGTTAAGAATCTGACGCCGGGAAAGAATTTTCATCCCACGGCTTACGTCGATCTGCGCAGCGTCGCGCCGGGGGAGAATTGCCCGAACTGCGGATCGCCCTTGCGCATGGACACGGCGGTCGAGATTGGGCACATTTTCAAGCTGGGTTACAAGTACTCGGACTCGATGGGCGCGCGTGTGCTCGACCGCAACGGCAAAGAGGTCGCGCCCATCATGGGTAGCTACGGGATTGGCATTGAGCGCATTTTGACTGCCGCGATCGAGCAAAGCAACGATGAGAATGGCTTTTGGCTACCTTCCGCCATTGCGCCCTTCGATGTGGTCGTGGTCTCGACCAACCAGAAAGACGAACAGATTCGATCCGCTTCCGAGTCGATCGCAAATTCTCTGGAGGCCGCTGGTTACGATGTTTTGCTCGATGACCGTGACGAAAGGCCGGGAGTAAAGTTTAAGGACGCGGATCTGGTTGGTATCCCGTTTAGAATTAACGTGGGGAAGAAGGTTACCGAAGATACTGTCGAAGTCGTTCGGCGCTCGACTCTGGCACGGGAGGACGTTAAGATTTCTGCCATAAGCGATTATTTTCTGGCTTTGAAGTCCGCCTAAGCGCGGCTCGATCGTAAAGGCTGAAAATTTATCGAAAGAATTCGCAATCGGCGATTGTGGAACGGTCTTTAATTATGGCGACATTTCGACTCATTTTCGGCTTTGCCATCTTCCTCGGAGTGGCGTTGTTGGGCTTTAAGCTGGTGCCGCCCTTCTTTTCGAATTATCAGTTTGAAGATACCCTTAAGACGGAAGCGGTCCAGGCGACCTACACCACTCGCACCGAAGAAGACGTTCGGGAAGAAGTGATCAAGCAGGCGCGGACCTTCGACATTGCGCTCACCCCCAAGCAGGTTTCAGTTGTTCGCATCGGTGGCCTGGGGACAGGTACTTTGTCGATTGAGGCGAATTACAGCGTTCCGATCAATTTGCCGGGATACACCGCGAACCTGGAATTTCATCCTTCTTCGAAGAATAAAGGCGTGTACTAATCTCGCTTCGACCCTTGGCGTGGCAAATGTTTTGTTGGACGAGTACCCCGTCCACAGTTAGCCACGCATCCATATCGTAATGGTGGTCACCTCTGATTTAGAATCAAAACATACATAAATCCCAAAAGATTAGCGCACCGTGAGCAGTTTTCAATTGGACTGTTGCATTTGAAAAATGCATAGCTCAAGTCATGGCCATTAAGCTCAAAATCCCGTCAGCTCGAAGCGTTCGGCAAACCAGCGCCCGGCGTGGCAAGGGCGGCTTCTTCGGCCGCGACCCGCTGGTGCGCCTCTCGCTCGTCCTATTTTTGACTCTATCCCTGCTGATCGTCGGCTTCTTTGCCTATTGGTATGTAAAGTACGACCGCATCATCGAGCAGCGTTTTCGCGGACCGGCCTTCTCCACCTCCGCCAAAATTTTTGCCGCTTCAGAGTTGGTGCGAGTCGGGGAAAAGATGACGACCTCCGAGATCGCGGCGCAGCTTCGCCACGCAGGCTACTCGCTGAAGGATAGCGATACTCCGATCGGCAGTTATCGCTTACACGGATCTTCGATCGACGTGATGCCGGGGCCGCAGTCCTATCACAGTCCGGAACCCGCGACGATTACGGTTGAGGGCGGAGCGATCTCGTCCATAAACAGCAAATCCGCGGGAGAACTTTCAGCCTACGAACTCGAGCCGCAGGTTCTGACCTCACTCTTTGACGCCGAACAGCGCTCGAAACGCCAATTGGTGAAGTATGACCAGATTCCCAAAATTCTGGTGGATGCCGTCACTTCCATCGAAGACCGCCGCTTCTTTCAGCACAACGGCGTCAATTTTCTGAGGCTTGGCGAAGCGGCATGGATTGACTTTACCCGGCAGCGACACCAGCAGGGTGGCTCGACAATCACCATGCAGCTCTCGCGAGCATTCTTTCTCTCGCCGGAGAAGACCTTTCGCCGCAAGCTCATCGAAATGCTGATTGCGATCGAGCTGGAACAGAAATTTTCAAAGCAGCAGATTTTTGAGTTTTATGCCAACCGCGTCGACCTCGGGCAACGCGGATCGTTCACGATTTCTGGCTTAGCGGAAGCGTCTCGTTCCTATTTCAATAAAGACCTGAAAGACATCTCGCTTCCGGAAGCAGCGCTGCTGGCTGGCCTGATTCAAGCCCCAAGTTATCTTTCTCCGTACCGCCATCCTGAGCGCGCGCTCGAACGCCGCAACACCGTGCTTGAGGCCATGGTCGAAAATCGCGCGATCACCCGAGATCAGGCGGATAAGGCGAAAGCGACTCCTCTGAAGCTGGCGCCGCCGAACGTCGAAGCGAGCGATGCGCCCTATTTCGTCGACATGGTGCGTGACACCATCGTCAACAAGCTGAACGAGCGCGAAGTCAACGATCAGGAATATCGCATCTATACGACGCTTGACCCCGAACTACAAAAGGTAGCGGCGCAGGCGGTCGAAACTGGAATGAAGCTGGTCGATAACCAGATTACCAAGTTGCGCACAAAGAAAAAGAAGATTGGCAAGAACAAGTACGAAACGACGGTTGCACCCGGCCCGCAAGCGCAAGTAGCGATGATCGCGATGGATCCGCACACCGGCGAAATCAAAGCCCTGGTCGGTGGACGAAACTACGGGGCGAGCCAGTTGAACCATGCTCTGTCGAAGCGGCCAACTGGATCCATCTTCAAGCCTTTCGTATACGCCGCTGCGGTGAACACCGCGCTCGACGGGTCGACTGCCGTCATTACTCCGGCATCGACGGTTTCCGATCAGGCGTCGACCTTTTCCTATGGCGACCAGATCTACGAGCCGCGAAATTACAAAGAGGAGTATCACGGTGACGTGACGCTGCGTTACGCTCTCGCTCTGTCGCTTAACAACGCAACCGTAAAGCTCGCAGAAGAAGTTGGCTACGACAAGGTGGCTGATCTGGCTAAGTCGGCCGGAATTTCCTCGGTGAAGGCGACACCCGCAATGGCTTTGGGGGCCTATGACGCCACTCCGGTCGACATGGCCGCCGCTTACACAAGTTTTGCCAACGGCGGCGAGAGGCTTTCCCCAGTATTCGTCAATTCAGTTCGCAATTCGAAGGGCGATGTGGTGGTCAACTTTTCGGCCGACAAGAAGCAAATCCTGGATCCCCGGGTGGCCTTCGTGATGACGACCATGCTCGAGGGTGTCATCAACTTCGGGACTGCGTACGGCGTTCGACAGCGCGGGTTCACGGCTCCCGCCGCGGGCAAAACCGGCAGTTCGCACGACGGCTGGTTTGCCGGATACACCAGCAATCTCCTTTGCATCGTATGGGTTGGCTACGATGACTACAGCGACCTGCACCTGAGCGGGGCGCAGACGGCGGCTCCAATCTGGGCCGAGTTTATGAAGAAGGCCACCGCTCTTCCGCAGTACTCGGATGCGAAGCCTTTCAGCCAACCGCAAGGCGTTATCGACGTGCAACTGGATAAGCTCACCAACCGCCTAGCGACTCCTTCCTGCCCCGACGACTATACGATCGCCTTCGTGGCCGGAACCGAGCCTCGAGACAACTGCGACCAGCAGAGCGGCGGAGTGCAAGGCTTCTTCTCCCGCATCTTTGGCGGCAAGTCTGAAAACGCTCTTCCTCCCCCGACCAGCAACGGTTCGACGAACGGGAACCAACCCGGGTCGAATGGTGTCCAAACTAGTACGGGCAACCCCGAAGAGACCAGAAAGAAGAAGGGTTTCTTTGGCAAGATCGTCGGTGCCTTTAAGGGCGACGGCGCTTCCCAGAAGACCGACGGCAGCAATGACAAACAATCACCAGCGCCGTCTAAAGGTAGTGACGGCGGCGGCCCGCCGCAGTAGAATGGTTCAGGTTCCGGCCGGGGGTGGTATATGGTGTCCTGGTTCCGTGTCTCATTCGCTTCTCTTCTTCTCTTATCGCTGTCTTTTTGTTCCGCCTCAGCGAAGTCCTCAGAATCTCAAACCAGCGAACAGTTAGCGGTAGCGCCGCTACCCATGCATCGGGTAGAACCGCCTGCGCCTGACGCGGCTCCCGGCGAACTGGAAAAGCGCGGCGACGAACTACGCATGGAGAAAAATTTTCTCGACGCCATCGACTTCTACAACGCTGCGTTAAAGAGTAACAAGAGTAGCTCTTCCCTCTTCAATAAAATCGGCATTTGCCAACTGATGACGCAGCGCTACAAAGAGGCTAAGAAGAGTTTTGAGCGTTCGATCAAGGCCGACCATCAGTATTCCGATGCCTATAACAACTTGGGTGTGATTTATTACCAGGCGAAGAACTACGGCGCTGCCATCCGCCAGTATGAGAAGGCGATTTCTATTCGTAACGATGCGGCCTCGTACTTCAGCAATCTCGGCGCCGCGTATTTCGGCAAGAAACAATTTGAAAAGGCGATCCTGAATTATTCGAGAGCGGTGGAGCTTGACCCTGACGTGTTTGAGCGCAGTTCGCACGCCGGAGTGATGGCGCAACTGCCGTCTCCCGAGGATCGTGCCCATTACGATTATGTTCTCGCCAAGCTCTATGCCCGGTCCGGCGTGCCCGAGCGTTCCCTCCACTACCTTAAGCGGGCGATGGAAGAGGGCTACAAAGACATCAACAACGTCTATCGCGACGCCGAATTCAGCAGCCTGAGAAAAGATCCCCGATTCAGCGAACTCATGGGAGCCAAAACGCTAGCGATCTCGAATTAGGCTTTCGCCGCTGACGATAAACTTGCGGCTAAAAGAATTAAAAAAAGTTTTATCGCCGCGAAACTTCTTAGTACACCTTGGGTTTCGACGACTAACCGCTCCTGAAAACAACAGGGTGAGTAGGGAGAGAATAGAACACCCGCCGGCTGTAAACCCGAGCACGCCCCAAGCACGCATCCGGCGGGTGATTCAACCCTTCGCCAGTGGTTCGAGCGCTGATTCGATAGCGATGGTTCCACAGCTCTGCTTGGATCAGCTTCTCTCCGAAATATATTCTTCCACCGCCTGCTTCCATTTTCCCTGCGCTTTGAGAATGTACTCGACCGCGTCGCGGGCCGCGCCGTCTCCGCCGCTGTGTGGCGTTATCCAGTGGGCCTCGGCCTTAACCTCGGGACGCGCGTTCTTAACGGCTATCGCCAGTCCGCACCGCCGCATCGCGGGCAGATCGATAACATCGTCTCCAACAAAAGCCGCCTGATCGGCGTCAATCCCGTCCTTTTTTAGAATTTGCAGGAATATCGTGGCTTTGTCTTGAATGCCCTGATGGACATGATCGATCTTCAGGTCGCGGGCGCGCAGTGCGACAGTTTCAGAAATTCGTTTGGTGATGATTCCTGTCTTAATCCCTGACAGACGAGCGAATGAGATTGCCGTGCCGTCGTGTGCGTGGAACCCCTTGGCTTCGATGAGGCTCGCGCTGTGTAATCCGAAACCGCTTTGACCGTGCTGAGCTGACTTTTCAAGCACGCTTGGGTTTGCCGTAGTCGTGCCGCCAGGAGCTGGGAATATCCAAATTTTGCCGTCGGTAAGAACGCCATCGACATCGAAAATAATAAGTTTGATTTTGCGGGCGCGGGCTGTAGCGGAAGGTTTTGCCATCACGCGCGATTTTAGCAGGGATAGCATTAGGGGAGTCGAGCCTACGAGTTGACACTAAGCAGATAAAAATTCTTTGCCTTTGGCAATTAGAGTATTGCCATGAAACAAAACCGAGGTTGGATATTCTGTCACCGTCATGCATTGAGCATAGCTTCGCTTCTCATCGTAGTTTCATTAACCGTGCTTTATCATTTCTCCAATCAGGACACTCACCTCGGGTCATTCTTCGGGAATGCCATCGCGGATTGGACCGGCGTTCTCGTTACCGTGCTGATGACGAAACACCTCTATGAAAGAGGTTCCGCCGCAAGCAAGAAGCCGAAAGGTATTCTGTCGTCGCCCGTGATGGAAGCGCTTCGCGAGCATTCGCTCACCATATTTCTCGTGATCACCGGCATTGGTTGGATTGTCACATTCCGTGCCATGGATGCGACTAGCAAGTGGGGACAGGTGGTGGGAAATATTGTTTCGGAATGGACACAGATTTTTGGCCTTGTTTTACTGACCAAGAAGCTCATCGAAGTGGGATCGAAAGAATCGGAGTAGA
>JAYVCW010000331.1:0-3095 GCA_043749775.1 Acidobacteriaceae bacterium
AGCAATTCGGTTTTCGATCCCACGATGCGAATTCGGGTCGATCCCCCGACTCGCCGCGCGAGCGCGCGCAAATAGTCCCGCCCATTCGTTGCAGCTTGGATCCGAAGTTGAGGTCGCGCGGCGAGGGCAAATTGACCCAAACTCTCGGGTGTAGTCGCAGCCTTTCCCAGTCCGGAGCGGCACCTCGCTGAAACGCGGGCCGCCGCGCGCGTGGCTTGCGGAATTTCCAAGCTCGAAGGAAAAGTTGGTTTTATGTTGTGGTTGCCAATCTCGCTGGGCTAGCCCAAACTGAGACTGTGCTCTTCTGCTTCGGGAATTAATCGCCGGACGGAATTTACACTGGATGTTGCTTGGTCCTCGGTAAGCAGGGGATTTTCTATGGCACGACCAACTTGCGCCACGTACGGTTACGGCAAGGGGTTCAGTCTGACGGCGACTGGCGACGAATCCGTGCTGTACAGATTCGGTGGCCCCGCCGGAGATGCCATCGTCACTTGTGGTGGCTTAATCTCCGATAAGCAGGAGGATCAGCGTTACACAACTGCTGTTCACAACGAGCGGCGCCGTCCGGGCTGACACGCGAGTGCTTGCAATTCCCCGCACAGACCTCGGGACGAGTCTGAGTTTCTTTTTCACATGGAACGAACATTGCTCTCTCGCACAAAGGCGCCGTACAAAATATGTCCGAGCGCGAGAACTAGAAATTATGAATAGTGCCGCGAAGCCTAATTTGCGATTGGCGGAGCCATCAGAGCTCGCCAAGATTGGAACCTTTCTGGCTCCACTGGGAGGTAAGTTCTTTCGTGAAAGATTTCCAGACGGAACAGTCGAAGATTTTTACAGGTGGAAATATTTTGGAAATCCTCTCGGCAATGCGATCGTCGCCATAGCTATCGCCGAAAACTCAGTGGTAGGGGTAGTTGCGGCAACCCCTAAGCGGGTGTCGCTTTTGGGGAGAACGGTGATTGCTTACGAACTCGGCGATTTCCTGACAGACGGAAATTACCGTAAAATGGGGTTGTTTTCTCAATTGATCGAACTGGTTTGCAGCGAAGCTGGTGTGCGCGGTTCATCGTTTGTCTATGTTCGACCAAACGACGTCTCTTTCCCCATTCTAGCGGGCAAGCTTTCCTTCCTTGAGGTGCAACGCATCGATGCCCGTAAATTCGTAATTCCGAGCCATACGCTCTCGCACAAGACGGGAATACCTGCCTCCCTGCTTGGCCTTTCGGGTATGGACTGGTTCCTCAAGAAGCTCTGCGTCCCGAAATCTTCCGCAAGTATCGTCACTGTGGCGGAGGTCGAGAGATTTGAGGAAACCAGCGAGTTTTGGCAGAGAGCGTCGGCCGGCTACGACTTTACTCTGGTGCGGGACAGCAGCTATTTGAACTGGCGCTTCTGCGATGGTCCAACTCCCTACCGTCGATGGCTCGCGATGCGGGGCGGTAAAATGGCCGGCTTCCTCGTAACGTCGGCAGACCGGTCGGGCCGAACTGCTGCTGTTGTAGACCTCTTCTCCGAGAGCGGGGACGGAGAAGCGGTCCGTGCGTTGTTGGCAACCGGCCTAGGCAGTTTGTTGCGCAGCGGGGCGCAATTGATCCACACGTGGTCCCTGCAGGGACCGGCACAGTCCGCTGCTCAAGAGGGGCTTCGGCGCGCCTTTCCTTTTCGCCGGAAACACCATCTTCATCTCGCTTTCCGCGTACTGCGACCACACGAAATATCGCTGCCGCTCCCCGCACAAAAATGGCATTTCACCCTTGGAGATAGCGACGGCGCGTGATGCAGCAGTCGGGAGACCCTCCATACATATCATGTGCTACCGACAGAGCGCCGGTACGGGGATTGACCGATCAGGGCCCGATGGCCTGACCGCGAGATGAAGGTAAGGAAAGCGGACGATGCCCAACCCTATGCACCGCAAGCACCAGGAACCGCTTACGCAGAGGCACAATACTCCCCCTAAGGAATATCCACAGCCACCTTGGCTTGTCGGCGTGCTCGGTCTCATCGCTGGGCTGTTGCTGGTCTACGTGCCTTCACTAGCGGCGGTTTCCAAATCGATCTTTTTGTTCGCGGCCTTTCACCTCGTCGGCGGCGCGGTCGTTCTGGTTTTCTATTAGCTCGTGCGGTGGCGCATTTTTCGCAACGTGTTCAAGTCAAGGAAAAATCGCGCGCGAGTCGGCGGAGAGAAATATGATTTCGGCTGAAAGCCCTGGCGAAATATCTGTAGGGCCATGTGGGACAATAATCGCCATTGGTACGGCTGGGGCGGCCATGGTCCCGAACACGGCGGAGGACGTCGGCCACAGCGCGGCATCGTCGATCCGAGCATCATCACGACGAAGCGCGGAAATTTTGGCGATCAAATGGTCCTTCTTCATCCTAGCCATCACCGCAATTCTGCCTGAAATCCGCCACGCGACCGACCACGTCGCGGGCGTCATTGAGGTGCTCGATGCCAAGGCGCGCTCGTCCGGTCACAAGCTGCACGCCGATAGCGGCCTCACAACGGTATCGGGGAATGCGATTTCCGCCTCTGTCAGACGTGAAACTGCTCCCGCACTCGCCGGCGCTACGGTCGCCAGTTTTCGCTTCCGCGTAACACCGGTTGTCGGCTAGGTCTGCCGTCGCTGTTTGATTCTCTGGCAATTCCCTTTCGGCAGGCGTACTATCCTCGGATTCCAAAAAGGGAGGCATTCCATGATTCTCGGCATGACCGCTTTTACTTTTGTGCACACGGTCATCAGTTTGATCGGCATTTTTTCAGGATTATTTCTCGTTTACGGCTTTATCGCTGGAAAAGGTCTGAAGCACATTGCCGCGCTTTTTCTCGCCACTACTACGGCGACGAGCATCTCTGGATATTTCTTTCCCTTCCATGGAGTGACCCCGGGCATGATAATCGGCGCGATATCGCTGGTCGTGCTGGCAGTCGCTATCTATGCGCGTTACGGCCGCCATCTCGCGGGTGGGTGGAGACGAACTTACGTGATCAGTTCCGTGTTCGCCCTATATCTGAATTGTTTCGTGCTTGTTGTGCAGCTGTTTGAAAAGGTTCCTTCGCTCAGAGCGCTGGCTCCGACTCAATCGGA
>JAYVCW010000332.1:0-6484 GCA_043749775.1 Acidobacteriaceae bacterium
TTGGAAGGGGCACCCCATTCCGATATTAGCGAGCTACCTTAAACCTCACCCATTATCAAGCTTACGCACTCAGCCCGAATCCGGATGTGAGGGCCCTCACGAGAAATCAGTGATAAAGCAGGCGGCTCGAGAGCAGGCGGAAGGGATATCGCCCTAAGCCGGCTCATAAATCCCGAGGACCTTCACCTTTTCTGCGACTTCGCTCAAGTGGCGAAGAGCGTTACGGGAAGCCTCGGTGTCGCCGCACAGAAGATCAACAAAAAACACATACTCCCAAGGTCGTCCGCGAGCCGGGCGCGATTCGATTTTGCTCAAACTGATGTCTCGCAGGGCGAACACGCTGAGCGCCTTGAAGAGCGCCCCCGGCACATTCTTTACGCTAAAGGCGAGAGAAGTCTTGTCGGCCCTCTTCAGCGCCCTTGCCCGGTTGGAAGCTCGAAGCGAATTACCCCGACGGATCAGGAAGAACCGCGTGAAATTTTTTTTATCGTCCTCAATGCCGGCTTTCAGAATTTTCCCCGCATAAACGTCGGCGGCCCGACGGCTGGCAATCGCGGCGGCATCCGGCAAATTTTCGGAGATGATTCGCTTCACGCTTCCTGCCGTATCGTAAAAGGGCACCGGCTGCAGCCTCTTGTTTTTTACGAACAGGTCGCGACATTGCTCGAGAGCTACGGGATGAGAATATACCCGACGCACATTGGAGAGTTTTGTTCCGGGCGGAGCGATCAAATTATGCACGATGCGCAAACGAAACTCGCGGACGACGTAAACCTGGCGCGCGAAAAGAAAATCGAAGTGCTCGGCGACCGATCCTGCCAAGGAATTCTCTATGGGAATGATCGCGCCATCGACGCTCCCCCGCCCGACCAGATCGAAAACCTCGAGCGACCGCGGGCATGGCACAATCTTCGCTCGAGGAAGCATAGCTTCCGTTGCCTCATGGCTGAAGGAACCGAGCTCGCCTTGTATCGCAATCTTCATCATCTTCATCTGGAATTTTCATTTCTCGAGCAAAAAAAATCCAAGGCGAATTTCAACCCGCCTCGCGCTTTAAATCTTTCACCATTAGAAGTGCGTCGAGTTGGTCAGAATAGTATCCCGGCACCGTCTTCTCCACAAAATAGCCATCATGTTTGTAAAAGCGAATCGCGGCCAGATTGTTGACCGGGGTTTCTAAGGATACTGTAGTAGCCTTCGCCTCCAGCAGCCGCGTTTCGGCAGCTCGCATCAGTCCGGAGCCGACGCCCATGCGCCGCGCCTCAGCAACCACGTCGAGCGTGATGATGTGCCCGGCAAAGCCCTTTGTCTCTGCAACGATGAAACCGATGATTTTTGTCCGTACGCTTGCCTCGTTTTGAAAATTTCCTGCGGCAAGATTTTCCAGCGTGGCTTCGGCGACCAGGCTGAATGAGCCTGGCCGACGCATGTAAAAGGCTAGTTCCGGGCGTGTGTACGCTAGTTGAGAATCGAAACATGCCTGGTCGATCTTCCAGAGTGTTTCAAAATCTTCTTTCTTGAAATTCCGAATCGCGAACGGCACCAAGCAATTGTAGCTGCAACGCGCAAAACGACCCTTCTCGCGTGTGTAAATCCAGCGTTGCAGCTCCGCCCAAATCTCCACATTTTCTTGCTCTTAATTTATTCATCTTTTTTACTCTTTTTTTTACTCTCCCTGCGCTTGCGTACTTGCATCTATAAGCAGTACGATTTTCGGCATAGGGTCTCCGTGGGCCGTTTCATCCTCATCGACGTTGTTGCGGCGATAGTCGCCTCCCTCGTCTGGTACGCTTGCTTTCTTCGTTTCAACCGCAAGCGCGCGTTAGACGTCCTGCAATGGGTGCAATCGGCATGTCTCGGAAAAGGACGCGTCGCCGACTTGCGATGGCATTCCAATAGCTCCCGACTGAAAGCAACACTTCATTTGTCGTCGCGCTGGTTTGAGGAAGCACGCCTCACGATCACGCTCCTGCCTCGTCCTCTGCCAGTGCAATGGGCTTTGAGCCGCTGGCGGCGGCAGCAGGAGACGCTCACCTTTGAAGCCAATATGGGCTTTCCGCCGGGCTTCCATCTGGATATTATTCGTCATCGCTGGTCAGGCCACTCGGGAGCAAAGACGATCAAGGGAACGCGCACGTGGACGGTCACCCACCCGGGACCGGTCATCCTCACAACGAAGGAAGATTGGCCAGTTGAACTGAGCCCGGTCGTAAACGCATTGGCAAATTGGCGCGATAAAGATTTTGTGGGCGTTCGCTTTAATTCTACCTCTCCGCACTTTACCGCCACCGTGGCTTTGGAGAATCTCTCTGACGAAAAGGCCGCGGCTGCCCTCCTTGGACTTTTTCGGGAACTCGCGGCAAGCTCCTCGGCGAAACAACATTAGGCAGAACTAAATCTGCAACCCCGGGTTTATCTTTGACGTGAACTGTTACTATCCACGAGTGTATTTGTCATTCTGATCGGAGGCCGTGCATGAACAGTGTAAAGAAATTTCTGCCGTCAGCAGCCCTCATGGCGGGACTTTTGTTCTCGCCAGTTTTGCCTCAACTTCGTGCGGAGAGTTATGATAGATGCCAGCGAAGGATCGTTCATGAAGAGCATGAGCTTCACCGCGCAATCCAAAGACACGGAAGGCATAGCCCCCAAGCAAACCACGAGCGCCGTGAATTGCGCAGGGCACGTGAGCGCTGCTGGAACGAGAGCCACCGCTGGTGGGATGACCGCGACCACAGGTGGCACACTGAGCGTGACTGGGATGATCACGATCGCGATTAGAAGTATCGATTAGAAGCTTCAAGAAAATGCGGGTAGGGCGGGCTAGAAAGAGTCCGCGCTACCCGTTTTCGGTTCAAGCTTTCGGTTCCCTACGGGCGTCAGGCCGCCAACTTAGCTTTCTTAGCCCGTTCAGCCATTTCTTCACCTGAGACATCTTCTTTGTGCGTGGCGACCCCCCACATATGACCAAAGGGATCCTGGAAGGCTCCGGAGCGATCCCCATAAAACTGATCCGCCACCGGGCGCAGGATTTTGCCGCCCTGTGCGGCCGCCTTTTCGACTACGGCGTCGCAGTCGGGCAAATATACATACAAGCTGATCGGAGACGAACCGATGGTCTCAGCGCTCTTGGATCCCATCGACAAATTCTCGTCCGCCAGCATGATTCTGGAAGTACCAATCTCCAATTCCGCGTGGCCAATTTTGCCGTCAGGACCATCCATGCGCACCAGCTCTTTTGCGCCGAATACGCTCTTGTAGTATTCAATTGCTTTCGCAGCACCCTTAATCACCAGATAGGGCGTAACGGTGCTGTAGCCTTCCGGAATGTAATTGACTTTGCTCATGATTTTCTCCTCGGGTTGATGCGCTCAAAAAATGAGGCTGAGGTTGATATTTGGGACGCGCGGGCGAGACCCGCGGATCTCGAATTTCTGAAGATTTATATGAACACAAAATAAGCCCAGACTCAACTTCCAGGCTGTGCATATCGGTAGCGTCGTGCCCAACCTCATTCCGAGTTTGGGCGACTGTTAGAAGGAGCTTTCCCCCGAATTGGCGTGACCATCGAAGTAGGATAGATTGGGTCGTTAAGCGTCCGCCCCAACTCGTCCGGCGTAGAAACGGCTAAGAGCGGAACCGTCGCGCGGATGGTAGTCCCAGCCGAATTTGATTTTATCTCCAGGGATCCATTCAATTCGTCCATGCGCTCCCGCATCCCCGCCAAGCCAACTCCGGCTCCCGGGCCGTTCCAATTCATCAATTCCAGACGGTCGGCGCAAAAACCGCTTCCGTCGTCCCGTATCTCCAAGACGATCCTCTCCGGCATTTGCCGAAAGTGAACATGAATCTCTGAAGCTCCCGAGTGGCGGTTCGCGTTCGTCAAGCTTTCCTGCAAAACTCGGAAAAGAGCGATCTCAACCTCCATCGGCATACGCTCTTGCGGCGTTGCGATGTCGGTGCAGACTTTCACTCCACTTCGTTTAGCGAAGCCCTCGATAAACCATTCGGCGGCACACGCAAATCCGAGTTCATCCATCAGCGGCGGGTGAAGGAGGTATGACATGGTGCGGATCTCGGTCACCGCCTGGTTCGCCAATTTCACAACGTTCGAGACGTAGCCCATCGCAGTCTCGTCGTGCTTGCAGTGCTGCTCCAGCAGCGCAATGCCGATCTTAAGCGCTACCAGCGTTTGACCAGTGCTGTCGTGCAAATCTCGAGCCAGCTTACGCTTCTCTTCCTCCTGCGTCTTGAGCAGTTTCTGAGCAAGATTTTGCTGCTCTTTCGTCCGTGTCAGAACGTCGGATTGCTGTTGGGAATCTGTTAACTGTTTCGCGCGCTTGGAGAGAATCCACATAAATTTCCCGTTTGAGATTATTTCACGGGTCGTTTTTGGGAAGATGGTCAATTTTGAACAGTTTTATGTATTAAGTCGCACCAAAGTTTGAGCGGTGCACCCTAATTGTTTGTAAGCCGGAGCATTTTAGGATTGCCAGTTCGTTAAAAACCTACGAACAATTGCCGGTCGGGAGGGTCATTGTGAACCGATCCAGTTGGCACAGGCAAAGAGCGTCAAAACTACTCTGCTATTCCAACCCTAATTCTTTGATCAGTTCCTTCCATTTCGAGTCAACCGAAGTGCGAGTCCTGGCGTCCATGAGAATTTCATCTGGCCATGGGCGCGAAAAGCCTTCTGTAGACCATTTCCGCGTCGCGTCGATCCCCATCTTCGAACCGTAGTTCGCCAGGCGAGAGGCGTGGTCAAGCGAATCGACTGGGCCTAGAGTGAACTGAATATCCCGTTCAGGATCGATGTTATTTAGCACTTTCAGCGTGACGTCGGCGATGTCTTGCACATCGACGTTTTCGTCGACCACGATGATGCATTTCGTGAACATCGCTTGACCCAGCGACCAGATAGCATTCATCACTTTCCGAGCCTGCCCGGGATAGGACTTGCGAATCGAAATGAGCATGAGGTTGTGAAAAACGCCCTCGATCGGCAAGTTAACATCAACGATCTCCGGGATCGTCAGCTTCATCATCGGCAGAAAAATGCGTTCCACAGCCTTGCCCATCCAAGCGTCCTCTTGCGGAGGTTTGCCGACGACGGTTGTGGCGTAAATTGGATCTTTGCGATGGGTGACGCAGGTGACGTGAAACACCGGGTACTCGTCTTCAAGTGAGTAAAAGCCAGTGTGGTCGCCAAAGGGGCCTTCAGTGCGGAGTTCGTCGAGATTGACGTAGCCTTCGAGAATGATCTCCGCATTTGCGGGAACTTCGAGATTGACGGTCTCGCACTTCACGAGCTCGACCGGCTTCTGCCGCAGGAATCCGGCGATGATGTATTCCTCGATGTCGGGCGGCGCTGGCACAATGGCTGAAAACGTGAGGGCCGGGTCAGTGCCGATGGCAACGGCGACTTCCATCTTGCCGGACGGGCGCTGACCGGCGGCCAACATCGAGCCGCCTGATGATCTTGCCATGATGTCTACCGCGGCGGAGCGGTTGGCACTTTTTTCAGAAGACCCATAAGTCGACTCGCCCGCACTAGCCGCGCGCATACGATCGCGGAAATGCTCGGCCGCGACTTTCTGGCGCTGCCAATGCATTCCCGTAGTGCGCTCGTCATAAATCTGCATACGATACATGCCAACGTTGCGCTTGCCTGTTTTCGGATCGCGAGTGATCACGCACGGCAGCGTGATAAATCGTCCCGCATCTTTCGGCCAGCATTTCAGAATTGGAAAATCGAGAAGCGAAAAATTGTCGCGCTTGATAACTTCTTTGCATGGACCGCTGGGGAGGACCTTGGGAAAAAACTTGCCCATCTCCGCGAGCATGGGCAGCATCTTCACCTTATCGAGAAAGCCTTGCGGAGACTTCACCTCCATGAAGGCGCGAATGCGGTCGGAAATGTCATCGAGCTTATCGACCTCCAAGGCCATCTTCATTCGGCGGGACGATCCGAACTGATTGATCAGCAGGCGCGCTCCGGGATGCCCTTTTATATTTTCAAAGAGCAGCGCTTTGCCACCGATGACTACGTTTCCATCTTTGTCCGGCCGCGAATCTTTGCTCTTCGAAACGCGATCTGCAATTTCGGTGATCTCGAGAATCGGGTCCGCTTCGGTGCGGATACGTTTGAGTTCACCGTTTCGATCCAGTGCCTTGATCCATTCCCGTAAGTCGTCGTAAGCCAAAAATCCTCCAGCGGCAGAGAGCGATTAAAGAGCGATCAAAAGAGCGATTATATGATGGGCCCGGCCACCGGCGGCTTGGACCACACTACTCGGCTTTCCATCCAGGCATCTTTAGCGCGGGCATGAGCGAGTAGGAACGGCCGCCCTACACAGTCGTACAACGACTTCCACATTCTTCGCGCTACGACTACGATATGGAAATCATTCCTGAGCGCTTGGTATATTTCTGTTGTTCTGGAGGGCTAATGGTCCGTTTCAAAGTGAACGGTAAAGAGCGGTCTTTC
>JAYVCW010000333.1:0-3818 GCA_043749775.1 Acidobacteriaceae bacterium
GCAAAGGCACACGCCCGCTTCTCCAGGGCAGCGTGAAACCAAAACCAGGGGACATTTCTATTGTGGATAAGACGGGGACATTTCTATTGTGGTATGACATCCAGCCGAATGATTTACTTGACATAAAGCGCGAAACCAGCAACCCTAATTGTTTTTCACAACCAGCAAAAGAAATGGGGAGACGTAACCATTTTGCAAGTTCGAGTCTTTTATCATGACAAGTGCTTCGATGGCACTTGTTCGGCTGCCCTGTTTTCCCGTTTCTACCGGGAGCGGATTCGCGGCGATGTCGAGTTCGAGTATTCCGGCCTGCTGCATCGCGCGGGCGCTCTTTTTAACGAGGATGATTTTACCGGCGACGAGAATGCGATCGTGGACTTTAAGTATTCCAGTTCGCCAAAAATCAGCTGGTGGTTTGACCATCATCAAAGTGCGTTTTTAACGCCGGCCGACGCTGCTCATTTTGAACAGGACTACAGCAATCAGAAATTTTACGATCCCGATTTCAAGTCTTGCACCGGATTCATCGCCATGATCGCGGAACAGCGATTCGGCTTCGATCCGCGTCCCATCGCGGAGCTGGCGAAGTGGGCGGACATTGTCGACGCGGCGATGTATGAGAATGCGAAATCGGCGGTAGAGATGAAGGCGCCTGCCATGAAGTTAACGATGGCCATTGAAGCCTCCGCGGAGCACGATTTTGTGAAGAAGATGATTCCGCTGCTTGCCTACCAATCTCTCGAATCGATCTTGGAAGAGCCGTTTGTCGCCGCAGTCCTGCCGCCGTTGCTGGAGCGGCATCATCGGTCGATCGACATTCTGCGGGAGCGTTCCACGGAAGTCGACGGCGTCATCTTTTTTGACATCACCGACCTCGACCTCGAGGGATATAACAAATTCGTCCCGTATTACCTGCACCCCAATTCGATTTACAGCGTCGGCTTGAGCAAAAGTTCGTTCCGCGTAAAAGTGTCAGTGGGCTCGAATCCGTGGTCTACGCGCGAGCCGACCGTGAATCTGGCCAAGGTCTGCGAGCGCTATGGCGGCGGCGGCCATGCCCGCGTAGGAGCAATATCTTTCGATGTCACGCAGAATGAAACTGCACGCCAGGCCGCTGCCGAAATCGTGAAGGAGCTGCGGGCTAGCGTCCGCGAACCGGTTTAAATAGCGATCGTTTAAGTAAAGGCCGGTTAAGTAGAGACCGGTTAAGTAGAGACAGGCGTAAGTAGCACAAACGCCCGCTTGGACGCTGTCATTTAGTTTTCATCCTATGCCTGTGTTGCGTCCCAGGCCTATACAATAAAGCCTCCTTTGGCGGACACAACCCGGATCTCAAGCTGTTAAACACATCCCCACGAATGCAGCAAATCACGCATGATCGGTCGCACATCAAGGGCGTAAGAGCGGTTGCGACTCTCGAGTTAATTAAGGGGATAGCCGTGCTGCTGGCCGGGCTCGGCATCTTTACCCTGCGGCATAAGGATATTTGGGGAATTACAGAGAGCTTTCTCGAGTTCTTCCATGTCAATCCCTATCACCACTATGTCGGCATTTTCATCAACCTCGTTTACCGATTGAGCGACATGCACCTGTGGAAGATTGCCCTCGCCGCTTCTGTCTACGTGACGCTCCGGTTTATCGAGGCTTACGGCTTGTGGAGAATTCGTCCCTGGGCGGAATGGTTGGCGATTGCTTCGGGCTGTATTTATATCCCCTTCGAGATCCAAGATTTCTTGAGACATTCAAACTGGCTTCGCTTTCTTGTGATCTTTATTAACGTTGGCATTGTGCTTTATATGATGATGTTGAGATTGGAAGCGGCCAAGCGACGTCTGACTGCCAGGCGTAAAGTGGGGACGGAAGTACCTTTATAAACTCGAGAGATTGCCTGCGCCCGTTAGCTGATGGCAGTTCCCACGGCGGCTGCCGCCGAAGCGTTCGTGCACAGCGCATCCACCAGCCCTCTGAAAATCAAAATGTGAACTGGATAGAGACCCCACCAGTAGAGATCACCTAGCAAACCTCGCGGCTCGAACCAGGCGAAGCACCGTACAAGAGTTTTGCCGTTCGGCTGGGGGTCAAGGGCAAACTCCAGCCACGCCCGTCCCGGGATTTTCATCGCAGCGCGCAAGACCAGATGCCGATCCTTTTCGATTTCCTGTACGAACCAAAAGTCAAAGGAGTCATTCGCATTGAGGGTGGTTCGGTTGACAGCACTCTTCATTCCGACGCCACCGATCCAGCGATCAAATATTCCGCGAATGCGCCACAAGCGGTTGGCATAAAGATATCCATCTGCACCGCCGAGCCGCGTCAGTACTGAAAACAGGCTATGTGGCGATGCGCTGGTTTCAACCTGCCTAACGTCGCAGAGAATGCCGTCCTTACGCACAAAGTAATGCCCGGGCGTACTCGGCAAAGCATCTTTCATTGCCTTATCGGGAAGGCTCCGGCTCAAAGTCTTTTTAATGGCCGCCTGGTAGTCGACCGGACGGATCGCAGGGAAAAATTCTGATGCCAGATTGCTTTTGCAAACAACTTCAGTGCGCAAGCCCTCAATCAGCGGGCGAGCAATAGAAGAAGGAATCGGAGTGATAAGACGCAGCCAGTATGAACTTAACCGGGGCGTAAGTACGGGCACGCGAATCAGCCAACGCCTTAACCCGCGCGCACGGGCGTATTTTAACATCATGCTGCGGTAGGTTTCTATGGAAGATCCGCCAATCTCAATTGTCTCGCCTTTCGATTGTTCGCTTTCAAGCGCGGCCAAGAGGTAGGAAAGAACGTCCTCGATTGCGATTGGCTGGATTCGCGTAATAACCCAGCGGGGACAGATCATCACTGGAAGCCGATCGGTCAGGCACCGGATCAGCTCGAATGACAGACTGCCATTTCCAACGATGATGCCGGCTCGAAATTCAGTCATCGGAGGTCCAAATTTGCGAAGTGTTTCGCCAGTTTCTTGTCTGCTCTTTAAATGCTTCGATACTTCAGAGGTATTCGATACGATGCCTCCAAGGTAGATGATGCGGTTGACCCCAGCATCGCGTGCTGCCGTTGCAAAATTCTGAGCGGCGGTCATATCGCGCTGATGAAAGTCTCCTCCAGCCTCCGCCATCGAGTGAATGAGGTAGTAAGCGACGTCGATACCTTGCACCGCCTTCGTCAAAGTCCCCGGCCGTAGCGCGTCTGCGGTGACAAAGCGAACGTTGTTCAACGCCGCATCAGTTTTTCCAAGCTCCTGCCGCGTCATGGCAGTGACTTCGTGCCCAGCGTCGAGAAGGAGCGGGATCAACTTGCTGCCAACGTAACCCGTCGCTCCCGAGACAAGGATTTTCATAGCAACACAACCACACAGAAATTCTAAAAAAGTGCCAGGGGAGAATTGACAACTTTCTCCCCTGGCTGGGGAAATTTGAAGCTAGCGTGCGCGGACTGGAATCTGTGAATGACCCCAACGATGCTGAATTCCTTTGAACGACACGGCTTGATACAGCGCGGAAAGTCCAACCAAGGCATAAACGATTGAGCTGAGGGTTGAGGTTTCACCGAATTTCATTCCGAAGAGAGCGGCAACGAGGTCGAAGTGTGAAACCGCCACCAGACCCCAGTTTAGACCGCCAATGACGAGTAGTACGGCTGCGATAACGTCGATTGCTTTCATATTATTCTCCTGACTAGTTTTTGGGTAGAAGAACGGTATCGATCACGTGAATGACACCATTCGAAGCTTGTATGTCTGCATTTACCACCTTCGCATCGTTGATCATCACGGTGCCGCCGCTGGTAGTGATTGACAGGTCCTGACCGCTCACGGT
>JAYVCW010000334.1:0-2878 GCA_043749775.1 Acidobacteriaceae bacterium
GGATCGGAGATCCCGGTGAACTCCTTTACGATGCCGGCTCGGGCCTTTGCGTATAGTCCCTTTCTGTCGCGCTGCTCACAAACATCAATGGAAGTAGCAGCATGCACCAGAATGAAGCCGCCGAAAGGCTCGATCATCTCCCGGACAGCCTTGCGGGTTGCCTCATAGGGCGCGATGGGAGCGCAAACGGCGATGCCACCGTTCTTCGTGATTTCTGACGCAACATAGCCGATGCGGCGGATGTTGATGTCACGATGCTCCTTGGAGAAGCCAAGTTCGCTAGACAAATTTTTGCGCACCAGGTCTCCATCAAGCAGCGTGACCGGACGGCCGCCCGTCTCCAAAAATTTGGTGATCAGCGCATTGGCGATCGTCGACTTGCCGGAGCCCGAAAGCCCGGTGAAGAAGATCGTGACACCCTGCTTGTCGCGGGGCGGATAGCTGCGACGGAGTTCCTGCACGACTTCCGGATAGGTAAACCACGCCGGAATATCGCGTCCTTCGTTCAGGCGTTGTCGCAATTCGGTTCCTGAAACATCCAGCACTTTCGCGCCTTTGGGAACTTCGTCCGCCGGAACATAGCGGTCTTCGCCTTCGAGATAAACCATCATCTGGAAGGGAACCATGGTCACGCCCATCTCTTTTTCGTGTTTCTTGAAGAGCTCCTGGGCATCGTAGGCGCCGTAGAAATTCTTGCCATTTTCATCTTTGCCCGGACCAGCGTGGTCGCGGCCAACGATGAAGTGGGTGCAGCCATGATTCTTGCGGATCAGGCCATGCCACACCGCCTCGCGCGGTCCACCCATGCGCATGGCAAGCGGCAACATAGCAAGTTCAACCGTGCCCTTGGGATATTTCGAAAGCAGCAACTGGTAGCAGCGGGTGCGGACGAAGTAATCCACATCTCCCGGCTTCGTCATGCCCACGGAGGGATGAATCAGGAGATTCGCTTCAACCTGCTTGGCGGCGCGCATCGTCAGCTCGACATGAGCGCGGTGCATAGGATTCCGGGTCTGAAAGGCAACTACGGTCGTCCATCCCAGTCGCCCAAACTCGGCGCGCAGGTCGGCTGGCCCTAAGCGCAGGGTGCGGAAATCGTAGTGCGAGGGAGCCTGAATGCCTTCTACCTCTCCGCCCACGTACCACGGGTTCGACTTGTTGATCGCGTAGTCCGCGCCGGGATGCTTGGCGCTGGTTGTTCCAAATACCGCCTTGGCTTCTTCGGTGCGATCCGGCTGCCAGACGTCCTTCACGCTCAGCACGGCGAGCATTACGCCTTCGCCATCGCGAAGAGCGATCTTGCTTGTGCCGGCGGTCAGTTTCTTAGCGAAGTCTTCAGTTACGTCGAGCGTGATCGGCATCGGCCAGAGGGTACCGTTCGCCAGGCGCATGTCTTTGCAGACACCTTCGTAATCGGCGCGGTTCATGAACCCGCGCAGCGGCGAAAAGCCGCCATTCATCAGAAGCTCAAGATCGCAAACTTGCCGGGCGGTCAGATCCCACGAAGGCCAATCCTTCGACTGTGCTTTCAACTCCGCGACCCGCGCGTCGGATGCTTGCAGTTGTACAAGTTCTCCCCCATGTGGGGCTATCAGGTGACTGGTCGATGCGCTCAAATCAGTAATCCTCCAGGTAATGTTGCTCAAAGTTGTACTACTCAAAGTTATGCTGCTCAAAATTGTCTAACAGAAAATTGTGTAGAAACGTGTTTGCAGATAAAAATCGCTATCGTGTGGAGATCAAACGAAAGCTCGCCCTTCCTGCTAACGGCCCATTTAAGCTGCCTGCCAGGGCGGCCTGATCGTGCGGAATACAACTGCGGAGCCGAACTCTAATCTCTACTCGACGTTGGCCAGTCTTCATTTTCGGGTGCGCGTTCGCTCTGAACTGAAGAGGGGAGCAATTAGGCTTCCGAAGACCTGTGCGAGCTATGGCGGCAAATCGTTGCAATCATTAATCATTTACGATTTTACGCTAACTTTGAATGCTTGGGTGAAGGGGTGTGAAGCAAATTGCAACCTTCGGACCACCCAACTGGGCAAGTTTCTGATCGAAGCCATAAAAGCGTTCAATTCATTTGAGCGTTTCGTTAACCATGGCTTGATAAGGCGTTTGCTTCTGATCATCCCTTTTTGACCTTCCGAATCCGCGTAAGAATACGGGTGACGCGATGAGCGGGGACCGAAGTGAGGACTACAACTTTCAGGCGTGTATTGTTCATTTTGGTTTATCGCTATGTCTGTCTGGTCAGCCCGAATTCCTTGCCGCGTCTGCGGAAAAGGGAACTGTATGTCGCCCAGCTCTGGGGAGATGATTACGGATGGGCCTAAACCTTTCTCGCGCTTACCAGGTATTGGCTCAACGTCCAACCGAGAACGCGCGATTTCGAAAAGCGCTCCATCAAATGAAAAAAGCGGAGTTCTCCGGCCGGCCACACTTTGCTTAATGGGAAAAGCAGGAACCCCGAATAAGCGGATTTTTCCTTTTGAAATCCGTGGCTGGCCAACAAAGCCGGAACTTTCCAGGGGATGCAACGATTCCATCGTCGGCCGACCGGTTTCCCCGAAGTTCGTTTCCCCCGAAGCTTCTTGATCCCGCGCCATATAGGAACCGCCGTCATATTGAACAAATTGATCGAGGCGCGATCCAGACTAATTCGCGTCGGAAGAGAAATAATGATGGTTCCACCCGGGCGAAGCACTCGAGCAATTTCTTTCAGCGAATTTTCGTAAGTCGCCAGATACTCGAAGACTCCCAGGCATACAACGTGGTCGAAGCTCGCGTCGGGGAAGGGAAGTGATTCCGCATCGGCGCGGCAGAGCTGGACTGCTTTGGATTCGCGGTACCGTCGTTGCGCTACCCGAATCATCTCCGGAGC
>JAYVCW010000335.1:0-4730 GCA_043749775.1 Acidobacteriaceae bacterium
CCCATCCCTGCCAACGTTACGTTCGATGTGATTACGTCCGCCTTTTCGCTTCCTCTATAGCGTGAAAATGGTATGTTTGCACTAACACGCGAGCCTTTGAGTGAAAAATTTGCCGGCGGATATTCCATTATCGCGGCCAGCCTCCCGCCACAGCCTCAGGCCAGATTTACGGTCACGGTCGAGGTGTGGATGGGTATTGTTGCTGCTGGCGATGCCGGTCTGCGCGCAAACCGCAAATAAGCGCGCTTCCCATTCTCCCGGCGCTTCGCAATCCGTCGCTGCGGCGAAGGGTGCGCCTTCGACGATCACGAGCTTCCGTGTTATTCAGGAGCAAGCGGGCCAGGCAGTTGAGATTCTTTCCACGAAGCCCGTGGTTCCGTCGATTCAAGCCATCACATCTCCCGATCGGGTAGTAATAGACCTGCCCAACGCGCGGATGGACGCACGCACGAAGCGGATCACCGTGCAGGCTAACCAAATAACCACTTTGCGTGCCGATCAGTTCCGAGCCAACCCTCCAGTGGCGCGAATCGTGGTTGACTTACTCAGTCCCCGGGCCGCCACATGGGACGCTTCCGGTAACAGGCTGGTCATTCATCTCGGACAAAGTTCAGCAGGAAGTAACTCACCCTTCGTAGCTCCAACGGTTGTAAGCGCGACGTCTACTCCCGCGCCTGCGGTCATCGCTGTGCGGGCATCAGGACCGGTGGAAATATCGAGCGAAGAAGGAATCGGCGGCGACTCGTTTACGGCCGGAGCAGACACCACGATCCTCCATCTCTCAAGCGGCGGCGAAGTGCACATCTGCCCGGGAACGACGCTCGGCGTCACGCCTTCACGTACGCAGCATAATTTGTTGCTAAGCATGGGTTCAGGAGGCATGGAAACGCATTTTGCGTTGGATGATTCTGCCGACACAGTGATGACGCCCGATTTTCGCATCGTATTTTCGGGCCCGGGCGAATTTCACTACGCGGTGAGCGCGAATAGCCGCGGCGATACCTGCGTACGAACCCTGCCGGGCAACAATTCGCCTGCGGTAGTCTCTGAATTACTGGGCGATCGCATTTTTCAAGTAAAGCCGAGTGATCAGTTCGTCTTTCGTTCCGGGCAACTCGATCACGTCGATACCGCCGGGCCTGCGGATTGCGGATGCCCGGTTCGGCGAGAGCCTACGCTACGCGCCGCGCATCATGGTCCTATGCCTCAGCGTCCAATGCCTCCGCGTGCCGAGCAGCCGAGTGCTAGCCCACAGTCGATTGAAACGGTCGCTCAGGTCGAACGCCAGCCGGTCGCCCGAGCCGTCCCCTCGCCGAATTCACCAGCCGCATCTTCCGAGAATGCGGAAGTGCACGTACAGCTCGAAGCGCCGCTTGTCTTTCATGCGAGCGGACCTCCACCGACCAAGCCGGAGGAGACGAGCGTTCAGATTTTTAATCCAGCTCCCGGTCAAACTGCAACAGTCACGGTTCCGTCGCAAGGGGCTTTGAACGGAAACGAATCCCAGGACGCTGCCGCTGATGACGCATCTGCGAAACGAAATCACAAAGGATTCTTCAGGAGAGTCGGCGGAATGTTCTCCGCAATGTTCCACTGAAGCAATGCACTGAAATTGTGCCAGACAGGGAACTGGCGGGCAAAGTTTTTCGCCGTGCCCGCATCTATTTTTTCAGAACACTTTTATTTCAGACAACACACCTTCATCCATGTGAGGAGAATTATGCGCGGTCTTTTAATTGCGGTTGTGTGTTTGATCGGAATGACCGGGGCGGCATGGTCCCAAATCCCTACCGGCGGAAATGTTTTCTTTGGTTATTCTTACGCGCGCACCCCCATCGTCACTCACGACAGCACGAATTTGAATGGCTGGGACGGCTCGCTAGAAGGCAATTTTCTGCCCTGGATCGGCTTGGTGGCCGATATCGACGCCCACTATGACAGCGAAACTTATAACGGCATTAACGCTAGCCTAACTACTCACAATGCTTTGTTCGGGCCGAGGGTTTCTGTCTCGGTCAAGCGCTTTCGTCCCTTCGCGGAATTTCTGGTCGGCGTCAGCCACGTGAGTCGAAGCAAAGGTTACTCCGATGCGAGCACTTCTTTTGCCGACGCGTTTGGCGGAGGATTGGATTATCGCGTTTTCGGTCCATTCACGATTCGGGGGCAACTGGATTGGATTTCTACGCGCTTCTACGGAAACACCCAGAATGGGGTTCGCTTCTCCACCGGCATAGCTTTGCACTTTTAGTGGTGAAGAAATATTTTTGTTTTCGAGCGAGAGTAGCCGACCAGTAACTAGCCCCCATTTTGGGACTTGAGATTCGTGATCGCTTTTCGCCGCTACAAACTCAGCGATCGCTTAGCCAGTCGGGGGAACGTACTCGGCTGGGCGCGCGGAGCCTTCTCCGAAGAAGAACTGCTCCATTTGCGCCACGATCACTTCCTGATCTTGTTTGCGTGCGGGGTTTAATCGGTACTCGTTCAGCAACATCTTGCAGTGCTCCATCCACTGTCCCCATGCCTGTTGCGAGACGTTATCGTAAATGTTCTTGCCCAGTTCGCTGTCGAATGGAGGCTCGGGAAGGCCGGGTAGTTCCTGCTTTAATTTCGCGCAAAAAACTTTGTGTTCAGCCATAAATTCTCTACCGAAATTATCGCATACGCATCGCGGCGGACTCTCCATCTTCGTTTGCCGCGGCACGGGTTTCTTGTTCACGAAGAAATTTCGCGGGCGCACGCGCTGTGCTGGATCGACGTCTGACGTGAAATTCTTATTGACAATTCACATGAGCATGGCAATATCTTGTGGTAGCAAGGCTGCTCATACAATAAATTGGGTGGCTCGGGCATCAAGGTGCCCTCTCGACAACCTTGGGAGAACAAATCGTTCAAACGGAGGAAACACTTCATGGCAACCAAGAAGAAAGCCGCCAAGAAAAAGAAACACTAAGCGACCCGATGCTCGTTAAAATTCCCCCAAGCCTTTCAGGCGGAGCACCTCCTGAAAGGCTTTTCCTTGAGAGCGGCCCGCGTTTTTCTGGGTACCGATTGTGAATTCGCGCGGGCAGATGGCTGCGCCTGAGCAATCAGCACCGCGTTTGGTGGTTGTTCCGAGGCGCGGATCGTGCTAAAAACGCGTATACCGAGGAGTACGGAAACGGCCTCCATGACCCTGCGAAAAAAAGTGACGAAGAAGGCCCCCAGACTGTCGGAAATTGTCATTCCCGACAAGCTTTACTTCCGCATCGGCGAAGTCGCCGGGTTATGCCGCCTTCCCGCCTACGTGCTTCGCTTCTGGGAGACTGAGTTTCCGCAGCTAAAGCCGGTGAAGAGCAGCACCGGCCAGCGCATGTACCGGAAGCGTGACGTTGAGTCTGTGGTTCGGATCAAGAAGCTACTTTATGAAGACGGCTTCACCATCGCAGGGGCTCGCGTTCAATTGCGCGACGAAATAAAATCGGATCGCACTCAATCGGCGCTGCCTTTTCCCAGGAGTTCGGGCGTAAACGTTATCCACCTGCGGCACGAACTGCAGCAGATCCTTCATATTCTTTCCCCACGACGCTAAACCGCGACTCGCCTGCGCTCGACGGGCGAGGTTGCCGCCTCTCGCACGATAAAAAAAAACGCGAGCTTCGCAGCCCGCGTTGAACCCTCAGTGTTTAGTTTTTGCGAGAACCGGGCTATGCCGACTGGCGCTCGTCCTCAGCTTCCACCAGCGGAGCTTCGACTAAGTGCTCGCTGACGAACCACACCTGCAATTCTCCGGTGCGAAGAACGTCGCTCACCACCATGTCATTGGTTCCCGCATCGCCAAGCTTGTCGGCACGCTCGGAGAGCTCGCGGCACTGGCTGAGGATAACTTGATGTGCGTCCAGCAGACGAGAGAGCTGAACCGGTACTTCTTCGCGTCCCTTCGGAGGCCGCGGAATTTTTGTCAACTCGGCTACGTCGGCAGCCATGGCGATGCTGATTCCACCGAGAAGCTGAATGCGCTCCGCGATGGTGTCAACAAGTTCGCTCTGCTCTTCGTAATGCTTGTCAAAAAGAAGGTGGAGTTGATAAAAAGTTGCGCCTGAAACCTGCCAATGCGATTTCTTGTACAGATCGCGCAACGTCATGGTGTCGGCCAGCAACTGGTTAAGCTGCTCGGTCATTTCCAGACGAACCTTTTCCTCCAGTTGCAAAGGCATCGTATTGGTGACGGTGCCATACGACTGGAGCTCGCGGGCTCGCTGCGAGAAATGGGGTTGGGGTGAAGCTCGATGTGAAGTGCTAGCGGTTGGTTTCTTAGCCATAAGTTTCTCCTGACATTTACAAATCTAAAACAAGCAATAGAAGAAGAATTTTTTGAGAACGGAATAGCGCTCTGACTATTTGTTGCTACTCGTTTGACCTTGTCAGTGCTCTTGGATGCCAACCACGGGAAAGCGGTTCCCTTCGGCAGAATCTTCGTCTCACGCGGGTAAAGGGGGGCCGAACACTTGCGGGGTCCAAAAAAGACGGTCAGGTGAGTTTTCTGATTTTTTCGCATCAATCGATTTGGCGGCGTCGTCCCGAAGATCGGAAGGCCGTACCGCTTTACCTGGCAATGTCATATCTGTACAAGCGATCAAACCGTTTTTGGCATCAGTTGATCAAACATGACATGGTGCATACGGTGTGGTCCCCTCTTGTCGAACTGACACGACTTCGGCACGTTCAATTTCGACAGCGATTATTGCGCGCGG
>JAYVCW010000336.1:0-4905 GCA_043749775.1 Acidobacteriaceae bacterium
ACGGTCGTGCAGACCTTAGGGTCTTCCCATGAGCGATTTCAAGGCGTGATCGGTGCCGTCCCCATCTCGCCGCCGGGAGTATTCACGTACACGCCCGAGAATGGACCACGTCGTTCTTTAGATACCAAATCGACCCCTCATCGGCGGGGAGTTGTCTGTCGCTCCTGCTCGGTAGCATCGTGGATCCTCGTCAGCTTTAGTAATCCGAAACCCAACCACTGCCGAATGAGTTGCCCGCCATCGTTACATTGACTGAGGGAATAAGGATTTCTCCTATGTTGTCGCGAGTCACTATTGCTGTGCTCCCCGATCCGTCACCACCTACAAGGTAATTGTCAGATATAGAAATATTCTGGGTACCCTCTGCAAGAATTCCTACTGCATTAGCAGTGCTGTTTACCCAGGAAATTTTATTATTGCTGAAAATCCCGTCGTGGACGCCGTACAGCAGGTAGGCGCCAATATTCCGGCTCAAATCGGTGTCATTGCCGGTCACGTCGAAGAACGCCGTGCCCAAATCGAGGCCAATTGCAGCTGCATCGCTTTCGCTAAAGTGGTCATTGTGCAGAGTCAGATCGACGGTAGCCGCAAACTCGCTCAACGCGCTATTCCCGCGAGCGCTGCTATTGGTGATCGTAACCCATTTGGATAGGTACGCGTAAAGTGGCTGCGCACGGAAACTGTCGACAGATACGTTGTCAATCGTGGTGTGGAGAGCAGCGAAAACCGAAATTCCCACGGCCAAAGTATTAGGCCCTGCGTCCGGTATGGCAATGCTGAAATCATGAAATTCGGTGTTTTCGACAAGAGAAACTACCCGTTGGAAGCCAAGACCACTTTGACCGGGTATCCACGTGCGTGCGGTGGTGAATGCAGTACGAAATGGCGTCTGTACGCGGACCTCTAAGCCCGAGACTGACTTGACTTGTACCCAGTCAATTATCACGACGTCACCAATTACCGAGTCTATGTCCTTAACAATCAACCAATCCCCGGGTTGCAGATCCGACACGTCGTTCGACGAAAGAAAAGATTGATCCCCGATTGCAATAGCGCGGCCGATGCGCCGTGGCGCGGTGTCATTTATCTCGCAGGGCGTTGTGAATACTCGCTCATTCGCGCAGTGATCGAGTACGGCACTTGCGGTGTACTTGAATATCGTCTGCGGACCAGCACCTTGGATGATGGTGCCGCTATGCCGGATAACAATTGTCCTGCTCAAGTTGTAGGTGCGCGAGTCAAACCTGACTACACCGCCACGGTCCACAGACTGCTGAACTGCGATCGTATCGTCTGCAGGTGGCCGTATGGCCTGAGTGTCGGCTACGCTGCCACTACATCCATTTAGCATGAATGCCCCAGGGAATATCGCTATTGTGCAAAACCAAAAAAGGCCCGCAGCGCGGCGTGCTATCAGCATTATCGGTGTTCATCCCTTCAGTTTTTAATCATGTGATCCGCAAATCCCTTGTGGCCCGCACTGCATAGCGTGAACGCCGTCGGGGCACAGGTCGCTCGGGCCTGAGAGACAAGTGACCATTGTGTAGCCTCATCGACACAAAATGCTAGGCAAAAATTGAAGCGCGCCAACTTTAGCCGCCTGTGCTGAATCCCTAGAGGCACCAGGCGCCGGTTTCCCTGAAGCAAGGTGGGTTGGCAATATCTGTAAACGGTGCAGCTAGCCTCAGATTTGATTTCGGCTCGTATAGGCGGCGGTATACCGTCTTGGACCGCATCCGGCGGCAGCAATGTTCGGGGCGCTGGCTACTCCATCACGATATGTTCTGGGGTCCCCTATCGAGTGGTGGCATTTGATTTACTTTCTTTGCCATCGCCTCGCGCATGTCCTTCAGCTGCTTCCAATTCGGCACCTACCCCAGTCTTTCAATGGATCGGCCCAGTGCGGACCTTTTTTATTGGCTTCCTCGAATGCTGTACCGCGCGCCGTCGCGATCGCCCTGCCTGAGGAGCGCTAGCCCACGCGTAATGCCAGGTACCAGGCACGCTTAGCCAATGAAGACCGCAAGTGGACATTCTAGTGCATTGAGCATTTAATCAACGGCTTGACCGTTTCCTTTGCTCGATATTTCACAATCTAAAAAAAAGGGGGAAGACTATGAAGAATACGCAGGTGTGGTGTTTGCTCGGTTTACTCTCGCTGACAAGTGCAGCGTTGTCGCAGGCTCAGCAGACCAGTGGGGCGACTGAAAAAGCCATCATGGCACTGGAAGCTCAGTGGCTCAAATCACAACAGACCAACACCCCCGACTCGATGGCCCCGTTGCTGGCTGACAAGTTCGTCTATACCAGCGCCGACGGAAAAGTCAGCAACAGGGCTCAGTCCATGACGGTTGACAAAGCCACCAAAAATACCAGTGTCGAGAATGAAGACGTGCAGGTGACCGTATTCGGCGATACGGCCATAGCTACGGGCTTGTGGGTAGGTAAAGGCACCGACGAGAAAGGCACGCCTTTCGATCGGCATAACCGCTGGACTGACACGTGGGTGAAAATGCCCAATGGAAAGTGGCAGTGCGTTGCAAGTCAGAGCACAGCAGTGAAAATGTAATATCCGCATGGCGGCTTCATCAGATGTCTGGAATCACTGATGGCAGTCTTGTGGCAACGCGAACGCAGCTAGACGCTAAATATTCGCACACCGGCCCCGGCCTCGCGCCGGGGTTTTTGTCGCTAGCGGTCCGTGCCCACCGCCCCTTGGCGGGAGACCCGTTCACCGGCCGAAGCCTGGACTGGCACCAGTCGGAATGACGGCCTTCCATGACCGCAATACGCAGGTGGGTTCCGCCCCGCCCAACAGAAGGCTGTTTGAGTAGGCTGGCACGTCGTCACAAGGCGTAAGGGGATAGATCGAATCTTGAATGCAGCCGCGAATGCTTGGCGAAATTCCGATATCCGGATTTAAATGGAAGACAGATAAATCACATGGCGACTCTTTCTGTAAAAGATGCAGATCTTCACTACATACAAGAGGGATGCGGACCAGACATCGTATGGATCCCCGGCGGCGATGAGGTCGCTGAAGCATGGGATCACCAATTCGCTGCGTTTAGCGGGTCTTTCCGAAACACGTCATATGATCCTCGTGGCGCAGGAAAAACAATCTGTCATACGCTTCCGCCTTGGACAATCGAAGACCATGCGACGGATTGTGCAGCACTCGTGAGAGCGATGTGCAACCCCCCTGTGATCATGACGGGGCTATCGATGGGATCTCTCATCACTCTTCAATTTGCTATCGATTATCCAGAACTCGTGAGGCTTGCAATACCTATGGGTACTGGCGCCGTGGCGACCGGTTTCGCCCGGGAGTGGATGATCGCGGAAGTCGCATTCAGGCGAGCAGGGGGCAAGCTGCCGCCCGACTTCGCTGTGTCCCATTACGCGGCATTTTCTTATCCGTCTGAGGTGCTGGGAAACGACGAGCTTTGGGCGAAGATTAAAGAACGGGTAGGCAGCAACTATGGCGAGCGTGATGGGGATCTGCTGGCGGCGCAGTGGCAAGCGTGCATAGATTTTGACGTCGTTGACCGATTACCCGGATGCGATGTGCCGATCCACGTGATCGGCTTTTCCGAAGACTGCCAAGCTCCGGCATTGATGGGAAAACGAGCCGCGGCACTCGCCGGCAATGGTCATTTTCATCTATTGCAAGGTCTTGGCCACGTTTCGTGTGAGCTTCATAAACCAGAGATCGTCAATGCGAAAATCAAGGAGATTATTGAGCTTGAGGGGATCGCGGTCTAAAAATTCGGTCCTGCCGGCGTTGTAGCCGAAGGACCGAGAAACCGTCGCCAAGCATTTACCGGTCACCTTACTATCGGCCCGGGCAGCGCGCGCCCCGGCAAGTTTTGGCAGGGACGGCCCGTGCCGTAGTAATACGCAAGCTCACTGGCGGTTTTCAATCGCTTTGCAGAAAGTTAAGATTGGCGACCGTGGCAAGAAGCACCTGTTAATGCTACGCAAGGTAGTGTTGGCTGCGATCCTCATCACGGGCAAGCAGGCGGCCGCTGCGGAATCGCCGTCGTTCCCACTGGTTACGCCGCCCGCTTGGCACACCACGTTGATTGACTTCGCTGCCAACACTTCAAGAATCCTGCATGGGGATACTCACATTCCCAGCGGGATATTCGTTGGCTTGAGAACTGGCATCTGCCGGTCGCGTAGCCCTCGACCAGGATGTGTTGTTCGCCCCGCCTATTTGCATGACATCGCCGCATTTCCAGCGTGGGCGAATGACAAACTCGATCACGCGGACGTCGCCGCCGACATCGTTGAGAAGATTTTGAAGGCAACCGGCTTTCCCATGTCCAAGATCCATGCGGTTCGCGGGGCAGTTCGCACGCAGATGTTTGATCGCGATCCGAGTAGCCCCGAAGCTAAATACTTACACGATTCCGATGCGCTAGATTCGCTCGGTGCTATCTGAGTGGCGCGGATCTTTGGGCTCGTAGATGCCAATGGTGCCGATCCAAGCGGCCCGAAGACGGTTAAAATGCTCGAGGACTACTTGGCCAAGGTGCCGGGACGCGTGTTCTCCCGTGCCGGCCGCGCGCGACTACCCCAACGCACGGCTGAGCTTGAACATTCCTAAAGGATTTGCGGCGAGAGTCCGAGAATCTGCGCACGCTGTAACCGCGCTATCGCGCCATTTGTCCCACGAGTAGTTCAAAAAGATCCCTGACGGCGAAGAAGACGGCGGCTGTTTGATGCCCGAACAGTGCCCAGGGCGGGTCAATTTTAGTTCGGCGATCGTCATTAAAGTGGGGGTGCGGACAGAACCTTGGACGGGTTTAGGTTGCATATCCGAGGTTCGCGCGGTACTCCATGGGACTGCGTGAACCCAGTGACATTTTGATCCGCTGTTCGTTGTACCAGCGAATGTAC
>JAYVCW010000337.1:0-3004 GCA_043749775.1 Acidobacteriaceae bacterium
GCGGATGCGCCCCGTGCGATCCTGCTGCTCCGCCGCTGCGGGAATTACTTGATGGATGTGGGGATGCCGGAGGACGCTGCTCGTGTTTTGGAGCGAGCAGAAACTCTGGCGGCCACCCCGGAGGAGCGATACCGAGTTGGCGGCGAGCGCGCTAGAGCATTGGTGCGCGCAGAACAGTATTCTGAGGCGGTCGGTGTCTTAGACGATCTACTCTTACTTAGGGGGTCGGTGCAACCCCGGCCATCAATGCTCGACGAAGTAGGGGTAATGCACCTACAGGCACGCTGGCAGAATGGCGATTCAATCCCGCATCTTGTTAAGGATTGCCTGAGACTATTGTCCTCAGGCACTGCGTCTGCGCGAGAAGTAATCTCCGCCGCAACCTGGTTGTTAACTGCTGCGGACAATATGTGTGATAACGGGTTAGGCCAGCGCATCTATCACAGTGTGGCTACCCAATTGGATTTGACAACTATTTCGACGGATACCCGTCTCTCGTTCGAGATGATTTACAATTGCTCCTTCGGAGATGGCTCACGCGCCCGCGACCTTGCGGACGAATTAGCTGTGTTTGCACGGCGATTCTGCCCGCCGATGGTAATCCTTCGATATCTTCGCTACGCTTCACAGGTGCATCGGTGCCACAGCACCGCTGATCACGCACTAGCGCTGGGATTAGAATCATTCGAGATGGCCGAGCGCCTCAACGCCTCTCTTGCAATGGCCTCTTGCGCCAGTTCGATCGCTTCGACGTTCTTGCACGTTGGAGACAACGACTCTGCCAAACATTGGTTGACGTGTGCGATGAGTGCGCAGTCGTTAGGGCGCCACAGCCTGTTGGATTCCAATATTTGGAGCTACCAAACCGAGCTGGCGATCCGACGTGGAGACGCGCGTTGCGCGGCCGAGTTTTTTTCCCGCTGTATTCCAGCGGCCACGCGAGCTCAGTCGACGCGAAGTCTCGCGCGAATATATGCCCTTGGAGCACAGATCTCTGTCTTGAATGGCGAGCAGACAAGCAATGAAACCTTAGAGTCCTTTCTTGCGATGTTTGCAATAACGAAGACAGCGAGCCTTCAAGACTTCAATGCGGAGTCATTATTTGTTGCATTGCAGAACGTGGGTCGGCTCACGGAAGCTAAGCGCCTCGCGAATAGCTACGTGAAGAGTGATCGTCGCGATTTGTGTGCGTTGCCGGTGGGACTCGCGGCACTGTCGGCGCAATTGTCTTGCGCTGGCTAGCAAGGCAATAATCATTTGCACATTGGCTCAATCTGAAATGGCGCTCACTGTCGTGAAGATGCACGGGAAAATCTCTCTCATTTACGACGGTCGAGCTGGCATCACAATTTCTCGTCGCGGAATTACTGAGCGAGAACATCTTCCTCCGCTCGCCGCATTGAGGATGAACCAAAAAAAGCATCACGAATTTACGTGATGCGCTTACACAACCTGACGAATCGAAATTACATCGCCTTAAGGGCGCGAGGGTGACGCGACACGTTGGTATTGGCTTGAGGAGTTGGAATCCGCTGCCCAGGAGCGAAAAGCAACCCAAACATCGGACTCGCGAGCAATCTATCGCAAATGTAGGGATCAAACTGCTTCCCTCGATATTTTGTCAGTTCAGAGCGTACATGAACCTCACCCAGTGCCTTTCGATACGGACGATCCGTCGTCATCGCGTCGATCGTATCCGCGAAAAGGACGATCCGGGATGCAAGCGGAATCTGCTCACCCGAAAGGCCGTCAGGATATCCGCTGCCATCCCAATTTTCGTGATGGTGGCGAACGGGCAATACGATATCCTCGAGGTGAGATACGGTCATCACCAGTTCAGCGCTCTTAATAGGATGACCTTGCATAACCTCCCACTCCGCCGGAGTGAGCTTCTCGGGCTTCTGCAGCAGCGGAGCGTATATCTCGTGAATCTTCCCCACGTCATGCAATAGAGCCGCGATACGAACTCGCTCGACTTGCTGTCCGCCCAATCCAAGAGCCCGTGCAATCAGCTGCGAATAGTGAGCTACACGTCGCGAGTGACCAGATGTATACGGGTCGCGTGCCTCAATCGCCTTGACCATAAGCTCCAACAGTTCTTGATTAACACGTTCGAGTTCGGAATTCGTCTTATATAGCTGTCGAACTCCTACCAGTGGAATGCAGAGGGCGATTGCACCCGGCGCACCTGATGTCACGTACACCCAAGCTAGCAGATACACGACTGGCGCAGAAAGCAAATCGTACGGAGCGCTTGAAAGAGTGTTTTTGCGCCAAATATAGAGCAGACTGTGGCCCTCATTCACTGCGATAACGCCAGACACTAGAATTGTGTTCGCGGCGAAGAAGCTTGCAATGAGTACAAAAATTGAAAGCGCATTTGTCCGAGCGCCTTCGAGAAGATGAAGAGAGGGAGAAGACAGCAGCGAGACGCCGCCTACGAGGCGATAGAGCAGAGTCGCAGCGGCAATCGCAAACGACGTCTGCATTACGTTAAAGAACGCTTTGACTGGCGACGAACGCTTTGCGATCGCCGCCAACAAAATGGAGACGACGGCCGTCATCGCAGCGATCCAGGTCGGAACGATCAGAGCCGCAGCGAGAAACGGAATAAACGCGATGGACTCGGTTCCACTGCGCGGTAACTGAAACATCAGTGCTTGAACGAACAATCCGATGATCGCCATCCAAAATACAGCGCGCACTTCCTCGGTGCTTACTTCGGGTGCAACGAGAAACAATACGCCGTTCAATAGAACGGCGCAGAGGCTCACGGCGATGATGTACAGGACAGTGCGCTTTGACATAAAAAGTAAGTCCCCCGTTCCCTAGCTCAAGCCCACTGCTGGTATCCAGCTGAAACGACTCCACCGGTAATCGCACGTATAACTTTCAGAACCAATCTTAGAGCATGCATTTCGCGTCACCCCCCTTTGAATAACAAAGTCGCGAGTCCAAAATGGAAACGCGCAAAGGTCGGCTCCGCTCAACTACTGTCATGCCC
>JAYVCW010000338.1:0-3178 GCA_043749775.1 Acidobacteriaceae bacterium
CTTTTGAGCACGCGCCTCGCCATTGCGACCCTGAACTACCGGGCTCCTGGCGGCTTGCTGGAGGTTCCGAGAGACAGTGCGGCAACGGTGCCAATCGCCACGCCGGCGCCAACCAGCGCTCCTACCTTGATCACAAAAGATCGCGTGCGGCGTTGCTTTCCGGGCGCTATGGCCGTCCCTGCGGGCTGCGAGGCCGCGACTCCGGTTGCGGGAACCGATTCGGCGGCGGCGGTCCCTACGGGCTTCTGGCCGGCCTGGGCGGGCGGTTGATGTTGTTGGCTGGAAGCGGGCTGCTGGGAGTTTGGGGTTTGATTCGTTGATTGTGCGTCAGGGGTCGAATTTGATCCCGGTTGGGGAGTGGCCTGCGCAAGCAACATCACTGGCGTTGGCGAGACGTTGCTCAAATGTCGGGTAAAGCTCTGAGCTTGATCTTGCTCTCTAGAACCGCCTGGACTGTCGGGAAGTTCAGCCGCGCAGGTGGAGACGAACATGGAAACGCTGCAACACACCACTACAAACGACACCAGCCCGCTTGGGGCTGGTTTGTACGTTCCCATCTTTGCCATCGCCATTGCCACCTCCGAGGTGAATGCTAGTTCGCGGTATTCAGTCCTGCGAGACCGTAACCTGTAGCGTACCAAGGCTGGCTTTGTGGCGTCGATACCGGAGTGAAAGTTTGGAAACTTCGGGTTGCTTCTTCAGGGGTGTCAAACACTTCGAATAGGCGATCCACGCGCATCAGTTCCAGAATGATGGCCGAGGCGGGAGAGACGGCGGCCAACTTGAGGTCCCCATCACGCTTCATGGCCAGTTCCAGGCACTGCAACAACATCTCGACGCCAGCACTGTCGATGTCTTGAATCTTGGAACAGTCGAGAACGACACAAGGGCGCGCCTGGTCGAGCAACGGTTGCAGGTCGCGCATGAAGGTTTTCACCTGACCCTGTTTCAGTTGCTCCGGAAGTTCCATGATAATGACGGGGCCCTTGCTAGACATTCGACCTGCTCCTGAAAAAATATTGGCATCCGGCCAAAGCGACTTAGCGGATTGCTCTTTTGTGAAAAACTTGTTTTTAGTACTAAAGTTCACCTTAACTTTGTTGCCTGGTTTGGTGTCATGGGTTGCATGGCCTGAGCCGGAACGCATCAGAGTGGCATCAGAAATTTCGATCGCTACGTTTCGATCTAAGCTGAAAATCTTGTTTCCGCAGACGACGGCGCGGCAAACGTCAAGCCAGATGCCGACATTCGTGTCCTGAAGAATGGAACTGTTCTCGACAACCGTACCGCAATCGATACAACAATCTTTCTCGATCGTGCTGAATCGAGTGACTACCGCGTCCGCCTTCACTTCAGAACCGCGACCGATGAATACGGGGGCAACGATGCGCGCCTTGCGATTTACGCGAGCTCTTTCGTCCATCCAGACTCCCGGCCGAATCTGCCGGCCGGACGGCCGGCTCTCGCAGCGTCCCCGCAAAGTGTCTTCCGCAAACTGGCGAAGATCGCGAGGATGATTCAGACGAATCACATAGTCGCGGATGAAATACGTGGCGCGAGGCGCTTCAGAGGGAATCATCAAAGTTTCCAGCTGCGCTTCGTCGGCTTTCGAACAATCAACCACCCACAGAGCTAACGGACCTTGCCGGTCAAAAGCGCGTGTGGCAGCCTGCTTCGCCTCCAGGTGGAAATAGAAAAAATCAAGCATATCTGTCTCAGCGTAAGCATTCGCGGAGACAACGAAGGCATGCGCCACGTGGTCGGCGCTGAATTCCTTCAATTTCTGGGTTAGGACTGGCGTAATCTCTTTGGCTTTTTGAACGTGGACTCGAACCTTGCCGAAGTCGGAGCGAAATACGGGCATCCGCGTTTTGCCAACAACCACGACGGAGATGTCTTCCACGCCGATTGCGATTAGCCGTTCAACCGTCCGCTCAACCATCGAGCGCCCGGCGATTTCTAGACAAGCGAGCGAGTAATCGCCCAGAAAATCCTGCCCCGCGTCTTGAATTAATTTAGGACGGATTAACTTTGGACGCTTTGAATCAGGCCGCCCGCTTTCTCCGCCGACAACAACGATTGCTCCCAGCTTCACAATTCCCCCAGACCCTTAATTCTCTCTAGCCAGTTACTCGCCGTATAGTGACTAAATAAGTTCGTCGGCAGCCTCGGCTTCATCCGCCGCAAAGCCCGACATTCCATCAGCAGCTGTCTTTCCAAACTGCTGCTTCGGGAAAAGGACGTCGCGCATCTTCATCTTTGCTTTATGCAGCTGTGATTTCGAGTTACCGATCGAGCATTGGAGTAATTGCGCAATTTCGTGGTGCTGGTATCCCTTTACTTCATGCAGGTCGAAAATTTGACGGCATCCGGCTGGAAGCTCCTGGATCGCGCGGTTCAAAGCGATGCGATCAATCGCGCCACTCAGATTTGGATCAACTCTGCCGATATCACGCGTCAGCGATGGCGAGTCCATTGACACCGGCTCATCAAGCGACACGATCGGCGGCGCCTTGCGGCGGCGCATTTTCATTAGCACGGTGTTGACGGCGATGCGGTATAGCCACGTGGAGAACGCGGAGTCGCCACGAAAAGAATGTACGCTGCGAAATACCTGTAAGAACGCTTCCTGCGTCAGATCTTCCGCATCAGAGACGTCCTTAGTCATCTGCAGGCAGACCGAATACACGCGCTTCTTGTGCATTTGGAAGAGAGCAGCGAAAGCTTGCTCATCGCCCAGTTGCGCGCGCTGAATCAGGCTGCGTTCGGCATCGTCTTGTGGATTTTGCTCTCGGACGGCGATTGCGCTAATCGCCGGTATTTCAGAGACAGCTGTAGCTACTGCGAATGTGGCCACTTGAGTAATCTCCTTTGTCAGTTACCGGTTCGCCCCTGAGAACCGATCACTTCGCCGACTACTGCTCCCCCGAGCATTCGGCTTGCCATGGTGAGAATATTCGAAAGGTGCCGCACCTTATATCAGGATGCTCCTGTACGTAATTGTCAAAGTTGCTGTATCGGAACGGCTTGAGATTAATTTTTTTGCAGAACAACTTTTTTGGGAGGTGGTGTTGCTTCTAAGCGATCAAAGAAAGAACAGGTTACCTAGGTAACTCGATAACCTGCCCCGAGAAATAACTTCGCCCGGATTGGAAAACTTCTTCCACTAGCTGGTTCC
>JAYVCW010000339.1:0-3964 GCA_043749775.1 Acidobacteriaceae bacterium
CGCTAAACCGTTGGTTAAGACTAAGGAAGGTCCGCGATCGGAAGCCGGATAGTAAGAATTCGAAATGGCTGCCGAGGAGAAGCTTCCGAGGACGCGCGACTAGTAAAATCGCTTCTCTGACGTAAGTGTCAGAGCAAACACATGGTTGACAGGTTGCATCCGCAGCCAGCGTGACTTCGCCGACGCTTGACCAGCAAATTTTCAGGCGGTCAGTCATCGTTCCTTCGTCCAGGACGGATTACTTCAGGGTGGCCCGTCACTCGGGAGGGATAATACCTGCGGCTTGCCGAGCCGCCCCGGACGAAGGATTAAATATAGTAGTTCGAATCGGTTGCATAGGCTCATCTCTTCAGCCCTGTCATCCAATTCACGAGCAATGTCAAGTTCTGGGATTCGCCTTCACTCACGCTTGCGTTTATCAGCACTCGACCATCGGGAGCCAGGTCCCACGTCGCGCCCCATCGCAGCCCGGCAAATCCACGAACGGTTTTCAGATATGATCGGCTCGTTCCTATCTCTATTTCCCCGGGCCTCTCGATGACTGATACCGCAACTAATTCGTTACCTTTCCTATAAACGACGTTCTTGCCATCGCGGCTCCAGTGTGGTTCAAAGCCGCCGTCGGTAGACAACTGCCATTTCCCTTTCGCCTCCGGAAAACTCGTGACGTAGATCTCGCTCTGCCCCGTCTCATCTGATTCGTAAGCAACCCACTTTCCATCCGGCGAGAATCGGCCATCCAGAGCAGTGGGCTGCAAATACGGCCTCGGAACACGGTCGCCCCTGACTGGCAGAATCCACAACTGGGGCCTCGCCGCATTTTGGGCATTGCGAAAGAGCAAATACTTGCCGTCAGGAGACCAATCAGTAACAAAGCGGTACCCCGACAGCGCGGGCGCCCTCCACACTTCCTCAGGCTGCTTTGCTCCTAAAACATCCTTTATGTAGAAACTGTCGCCCGTCGCACTCGCTGTGAAAGCCATGAGACTGCCATCTGGCGACCACGCCATTGGAGAATCCGTGCTGATGCTGCCGCCAGAAAACGTTAGCCGTGTTTTCATGCCGCGGCTGAAGTCATACATCCAAAGCGACGCGCGGGGCTCACCGATTGCCACCAGCAACCGCCGCCCATCAGGCGAGAGCCGCAGAGCCCCAAAGCTCTCGGCTACCGACGCCAACATTAATGGTTGGGTCTCGGCCTTGCCCGGCATCGCCCACAGCAACTGCGTCATGCGCAGGTTCCCGCCGGAGTGATAAATCAGGATCCCGTTATCGGAAGCGTCAAACGCACCCGCCACGCACCGCGATTCCACTGTACGCTTTGTGCCGTCGCCACAGGATCCCCGGTTATGGTTCCTTTCTGTGCGTCGAACGGCCGCGCCATCAATGCTCCCTGCTCTGGATAAAGCAGGTAACCCGATGCGAACACCGCATTGCTGTTGCTTGGCATGAGCATTCGGTTCTCACGTCCGTCTGCGGACGCGATGTAAATTCCATTCGTTTCGCTTGCTTCGGGTGTCGCATGGCTGGTCGCAAGATACAGAAATCGCTTTCCTCCAGGCAGCCAGAAAGGCCAGCGATTCGTCGTGTGCATGGAAGCAATTTTGGTCATCTGCTTGGGCACGCCGCCCGAGGCCGGCACCTCAAAGAGTCCCGCCTGCGGCATTGGCGTGTAGAGGATTTCATCATTGTCGCTCCAGCTTCCGCCGCGTCCATTTTGGGCATCTGCCATCGTCAGCACCGGCCCGCCACTCACCGGGGCCTTCTTTAACTTGCTATCAGCGAAAAAGCCCAGCAACTTTCCATCGGGGGACCAGAAGGGATACGACCCTCGCTCCGTTCCCGGAACGGGCTTTGCATCGCCTCCATTCAATGCCCGCACCCAGATTTGGCGCCTCTGATCGGCGTCTATTGCAGAGAATGCGATTTGCCTTCCATCGCGCGAGATTACCGCGGGCCCGGCTTGGTCATCTTCCAACACGATGAAACGTGAGCGATCCGGAGCCGGTAGATAACTTTGGATCAATTCTGCCGGGGATCCTCTCCGGCCTGCCGCCATCCACACCAGGGCCGCCGCTAACATCCCCACCGCGGCAAAGACTGCAACTTTCCAGGTCTTGGGTCTGCGTCCGTTGAGCGGGGCAATGCCGTGCGCGTCGCTTGCGGTTCCCGCAACCCACTTCAGCTCTGCTTTCAGGTCGCCGGCACTTTGCCATCTCTCGTCCGGATCTTTGGCTAAGGCCCGCTGGATCAAGTGGTCCAGCGCCGGCGGCGTCAGCGGCTGCAGGGCGCTTATGGGTTGCGGCTCGTGTTCCAGAATCGCCGACATCACGCTGATCTGGCTCTGCCCCTCGAAGGCTCGCTTCCCCGTCACCATCTCGTACAGCACCGCGCCCAGCGCAAAGATATCCGTTCGCGCGTCTGGATTTTGCCCCCGGATCTGCTCCGGCGCCATGTATTGGAAGGTCCCCACAATCTTGCCTTCGCCGGTCAGCGGCTTGCTCATGGTCTCGACTGACCCCGAAGTCATGGCCGCCACGCTTTGCGCCGGCTTGGCCAATCCAAAATCCAGCAGCTTCGCGCCCGGCTTCGTGAGCATGATGTTTCCCGGCTTCAAGTCGCGATGCACTATCCCATTCTTGTGCGCTCTTTCCAGGGCCGCCGCGATCTGTGCCCCATACTCCAGCGCCTGCTTCAGCGGCAGCGCTCCTTTTTGCAAACGATCGGCCAGCGACTCGCCTTCCAGCAGCTCCATCACCAGGTAATCCGTGTCGTCTTGATGACCAACATCGTGCAGCGTGCAGATATTCGGATGGTTGAGCGAACTTTAGCTTCGCGGTCGAAGCGCTGCTTCAAATCAGGATCGGAAGAAAGATGCGATGGCAAAACTTTGATGGCCACATCGCGCCCCAGCCGCGTATCGCGCGCCCGGTACACTTCGCCCATCCCGCCCGCACCGAGTGGCGCGAGGATTTCGTAGGGACCGAGTTTCGCGCCGGGAGCGAGAGGCATAAGTGGTCGTGAGTATAAACCCGGGAACCAATACACGGCACATTTAGACTGGCTTCAGTTAGAAGTCTCTACTCGCTATTTCAATTCGAGCCGCGACGCCATAAATCCCGGATGTATCGGCAACCCTTCCGTAATCAGGTCAATTCTCCGGTTTGCCCGTGGCAGGCACAATCGGTTTACTTCTTAATCCGCGCCAGCCATTTCGTAACTACCGTCAAGGGAGGCGAACTTCCCTGCGGTGCCCCTGCGACATACAGCTTTTTGCCGTCGGAGCTTACATCATAAAAGAAGGCGCCCCCGTGGTGAGGTGAAAGGTCGAACAACTTGGCTGCAGCTCCGCATGCACCATGCCGTCAGCCCCAGTGAATTGGGCAGCATAAAGCGTGGTCTGGGACAGATTCGAAATGTAGATGCGCGGACTCGCCCCGCAATATGCAGTGGCAGACGATTGCGCAGGGCAAAGCTAAGGACAAGATTGAGAGAAAAGCCGTTCATTTCGATCGCTGGGCGGGGCGGAATTGACTGCCACTTTTAGGACAAGAGGATTGTAACGACGGTGCCATTTCTAGTTGAAGAAGACTTGGCCGCGGAAAACGGTTTTTTCGTCCCAAAGCGTATCCTCGACCGGTCACAGGAATCTCCTTTCCCAATGACCCACACTATGTCAGCAGTTCCTGAACTCTATCGGTCCACCCACGCGGTAGCGTCCGCCGCGCCAGCGGCTTAGTCCTTGTCGGCTAACCTTCCTCAATTCGTTCTGTCCGAGTAGCCCGTCATCCAGAAACAACTGCCGAAGCTTGGGAAAAGAATATGAGGAACGCAAGGCTGTCGAGCCTATTAAAGTCGCTGGTTCAACGGCCAACGATCAATGCATAAGGCGCTGCCAGTTCAGAACCACGCTCATAGGGGCCACGCTGTGCTGTCCCACCGGCCGCGTGGCCATAATCCGTTT
>JAYVCW010000340.1:0-9587 GCA_043749775.1 Acidobacteriaceae bacterium
GCGCGGCATGTTTGGATTGGAATGGAATGCGGCGGAGAACACGCTGACTGTCACGCCAAATCTTCCCGCCCAGTGGAACGAGGCAAAGATATTGGGGATCCCTATCGGCGACCGTAGAGTCGGCCTTGAGATGCGAAGAACGGGCGCGACTCTCTCTATCACTCTGACCGGAGATGCGGCAAAGGCCGTCAAGCTTCGCAGCCGTGTTCTGGGGGCGACGAACGGTACGTCCCAGGGCAGGCTGCAGATTCCGCTGCCCGCGGTCGAAGTTGGAATCCAGCATGGACTGCCCGTTGCTGGAGCTGCGACGTCTCAACTCAAAGTCTTAGAGCAGCAAAAATTTGCGCGCTCGCTGCGGCTGCGGCTGTCTGCTCCGTCAGGCAGCACGGACACATTATTCCTTCGAGTGAACGATGCGAAGATTCGGCCGCGTATCGAGGGGGCTGAGCCGTCCGCAGACGGGACGCGGGTGCGCATCCAGTTTCCGCAAGGGGTCGGATATGCGGAGAAGACTGTGACGGTGTCGTGGTGAGAGCCGGGTTTGAGGCCTTGCGGTGGATAGTTGATGCAGCATTCTTCGTTTTGGCAACTTCCTGTGGGGCTCAAAACATTCATGGCGATTGGCAAGCTTCGGTCGTGGATCCTATTCATCGCATAAGCGAGCGATTCGTCCTTCATATTAGTGATCACGAAAGCGCGATCGCCGCCTCCCTTGATGTGCCGGAACGCTTCGAATTTGCCGATGGCATGGACAGCATCTCTTTTGACAAACCGATGCTGCGATTTCACTCTCGCGGAGCCTCTTTCGAAGGGACTATCGCCGCTGACGCGCAATCGATTGAAGGCATCTGGACCGTCGGTGCAGAAAAGCAAAATCTGACTTGGCAGCGCGTGGGTGATACGCCAGCAAATCGAATGGAGACGGTGGCGCTAACCTTGCGATCCCTCATGCACCTGCCAGCCGATGAATGGAAGACGCACACCGGAGACATCCCGCACGGCGAGGCAATCAATTTAGACGATAGCTCATGGACGATCGGTCCCAACACTGAAGGCCCGAACGAGGCGGTGTGGTATCGCCGCTGGATTGAGGTTCCCCAAACTCTGCATGGCTATGACCTAATGGGCTCGCGAATTTGGTTCGTCTTTCAGGTCGAAGCCAATGGTCCGGCCACGCAAATGATTTATTTCAATGGACGCCGCGTGGCCATGGGGGACGAACTCGAACTTTTTGTGTGGGGGAGGTTCCGTTCACCGCCACTGTAGCTCTCCTCATAAGTGGAGGCTAGGCTTTGGGCGTAATTAAAGTTACGAAAGTAATCCCGAAACAGCAAATTGTGCGTCGCTAGAAGCTATGGCTTAGAATCGTCTGCGCCTGTAGGGTCACGAACGAGCGACCACAAGAAGCCTTGGTCTTGCTAGTCGGCTTCACCCCAGCCACCACCAATTATCGTGACTCGGCACACCAGCCCTGCCGATTGAAGCTCGAAACCCAAAAGTGCTTTTGTGATCTACTTTTTCCGCGTATTTCGCGCCTTTTCGAGTTCGAGAGGAGGAAGGTTAGCCGAAGAGGATCTCCCCTATTCAAATCAAGATCGTACCGTTCTCGCCCGATTACCTTGCCTCCGGATTCCAACTTACATAGTTTATAGAGGCGACGGCTGACCCCATGACCAGACATAGTCTTATCGCGGACGACAGTTCTTTCTTGCGGGAACATTTGCGCGACTTAATCGAGCGGCATCCCGGTTGGGAAGTCAGCGAGGCTGCGGATGGTGTAGAGGCGGTTCGCAAATCGCAACAATCGGCCCCCGACGCCGTCGTCTTGGACCTTAGAATGCCCCAGATGGACGGGCTAGCGGCCGGGCGCAGATTAATGCAATTGATGCCCGAACTGCCGGTGGCGTTGTTCAGTGCAGAGACGAGTTCTCAACTTCAGAGAGCGGCTCAAGCAAATGGCATTCGAGCGGTATTTTCGAAAACTCAGTGGCCTCAACTTTTTCGCTGGCTGGAAGTGGTGCTCGGTAGCCTGCCACCTGCACATGAGCGAGGTAGACTACCTCACGCTGCTTGATCCTGAGCACCCGACGTATCCCTGTCGATATATTTCTTGATCGGTGCCTACCATGGTCCGAACTCTTCTTGAACGACAATTTGAACCATTCGCATATCCGTCAGGCTTTCCAAAGTTACGTAACTAGAACTGAGAAACGAGTGCCCTACGTTTTACCCGTCATTTTTTCGTAGGCTTGCGAAGTGGACGGTGAAGTCAAGCGATTTTCGCTCAGATTCCCGATTCGGGACCGCATTGCATTCGCCTGATGGATCGTCGAAACCGGACTGCTCGAATGTCCTGCGGAGAGCTAACCTTGAGCAGCGGTGCACTTTCGCCAGTCCGGTTTGAGAGCATTCGCCCATCTTCCGCAACTTCCATATCAATCCAGGCGAGACTCTCTGCACTGCAGACTATGTGGCGGAGAGAGAGGGAAGTCACGATAAGCACTACACTTCCGCGATAGCGATCGTAGGAATAGTTTCTACAATCTCCGCTACTGCCTGTGTTTTCGACGAAAGCGGTATCACTGGTATCACTAAAGGCCCCGCGCGCGGGTAGCTCTGTCATGAGGCTAGGGCGGGTTTAGCCATTTTGCAACGTCGCCATGATGGGAGCATGTCCCTCGGCGGCTCCGACTGAAACTGTAACTTCCGTCGTGACATTGGGCGGTAGCTCCCTGGGGCGCCGCCGAGCACGTCTCGGGACGCTTTACTGTTTCGCCCTTGCTGTTAACATACGTTCCGTTGTCGGTACATTTCGATTGAGACTTCGGATGCTGCTGCGGTGCTGGTTGATTGGGCGAAGGATGAGTAGTTTGCTAGGAGCGAACTGAACAATACGACCGAGAGCATAACGACGGACATGAATCGGCGCATAGAGGCTCCTTGCAGATTGTGTAGTGGAACGACATGTGGGTCCAGTGATAGCTAACGCATTCTTTCTAGTAACCGCGCCGGGCATTCGCGCCATCATACGGCGAGTCATACAGAGTGAAGTTAGAAATCCGTCCTGAAGCAAAGTAGGATTTCATGACAGGCAAATCGCCCGGTGTACTGAAAATCCGCGGCACCCATCGATTCCGCCGATGCAGGAGAGGTAGTAATAGCCGACAAGCTGGTTGAAAATGTCCCTGCCCATCTCGAGATTTTTGTTGACCTTGATGTCGATCATAGTGCCGTCGAGGACGACGTCTCCCGCGCCGCTGACAAGCTCCGAAGCGGCGGAGAAGGTCGGGTTCAGCACGCACGTTCGTTTCGCTCGAAATTCCTCGGGCCGCACGATGGGAAGAGCAAATGACCCAGAACCAAATTGTCATGCAGGAGCAGTAGAATCAACGGCCTCGTATAGAGTGATGCAGGGTTTTCCGCAGCTAATTTCATTGTTGCCGTAGATGGTGATGTGTACCAGCGGCCAACCGGAAGAGGCGCCTGCTTATCACGCATGTCCGCGTCGTTGTATGCCCTGATTTTTGCCCGGCAAACTGATCGGGCTAAGGATCAGCGAAAAGGTGCTTGTGCTTGCTTGACCACAATCATGAGTACGATTGCTTTTGGGCTGAGTTCAACCTTGCAGGCTGCTTTCTTCGTGGCGGATCGGGCGGACCGAGCTTTCGAGGAGGCAGCCTTGGCGCTGGCGATTGTAGCTATTTTGTTAGGGTAAGACTGAGACCATAGCGCCGCCTGGCCTGTTCATAACCCTTGTGGTTGAAAGGTCTTTGTTGCGGCGCGAGAGTGCCAAATACGCGATCGAAGAGGAAGAATCCAATGCCGAAATTCTTGCGCATCGCCCCGCAGTCATCGAGAGTTCGGTGATGCACATCGTGCAGCCGGCGCGCAGTTAAGAACCACCGTCGAGTCCATCGATTCCTTGCCATCCAGAAGTCCTTCTCGTGCATGCGATCGTGCAAGTAGCTGAACACCGCGAAACTCCAAGCCAGTACCACAAGAACGTAGATGGCTTGGTATCGTGCCCGAACACCAATCAGCCAGAACAAGCCAAGGGATATTCCAAGCAAAATGCCAGACGGCACCAGCCATTCCAGTCCGATGTTGCCGAGAGCAATTTGGCCGCTGGTTGCGTCTTTATACTCTGCGCTCGGGCGCTGGTTCTGTCGGGGTCCGTACAACACGAGATGATGCGCCATGTGGGCGCGGCTGAGTGTGGGGACTCGGCCGCAGTGTAACAGACGGTGAAGCCAATAGCCGAGCAGCTCAGCCACAATGCAGGAAAGCGCGACCCAAATGAGAATTCCCATAGCCAGTTTCCTTGCGGACGTTGTTTAGCCTTCGCCTGCTGCACTAGTGGTGAAATTCCCATATTTGGAGAGATCTAGCATCAGAGTCGTAGCTGGATACGTTCCGCCAAGGATCGAAAATCGCTCACGCCCTGGAATTCGTGGTCAGGTAGCTCGATGCCGAAATGGTCTTCCAGCCGAGAAAGCATCTCGATTGCTTGTAGGCTATCGATGCCGAGTTTCTTGAAGAAATCATCGGCTGGTCCAAGCGAACTCGCAGACACTTTGAAATGCTTCGACGCCAATTCGATTACGCCCTGCGTGGTTTGTTCAAGTGTGAGTCTTGTAGTCATCGCCATTCACTCCTAACCGTTGTCCAGTCCCCGCGTGTCCCCGTTCGTGTCGGACCTGGAGTAATCAATGCAAAGCACTCTAGCTTGCGCCTGATTGCGACTCAATGCATGCGGCATCGAAAAAAGGTAGAATTATGTCACGTGCTAAGTAGCCGGCTCCAAAAGACTTGCAAGGGATACCGAGTTGCGCATCTAGAAGCTTTGGAGTCGAGGCGCACACACTATGTCGGCCAGTACTCATCGCCCGGATAGGAGTGACTCGCGAAGCTGCCGCTTCGGCAGTTTTGAAGTTGATCTGAATGCAGGTGAATTGCGCAAGAGAGGCCTGAAGCTGAGGCTCTCCGGTCAGCCTTTTGAAATACTGCGCCTGCTTTTGAAGAGTCCCGGCGAAGTCGTCACACGCGAAGAATTGCGTAACCAACTATGGACGGATCGGACCTTCGTGGACTTCGATCATGGACTGAACGCGGCAGTCAATAAATTACGCGAGACTCTCGGGGACTCTGTCGGCAGACCGCGTTACGTCGAAACGCTTCCTCGCCGCGGTTATCGTTTCATCGCACAAGTACAAGAAGGCCCCGGCGGTTCCTTGCAAGTACCGACCCGACCTACGCAGAAACGGATTCGATCTTTAGCCGTGCTGCCACTTGAAGACCTTTCGGGTGATCCTGGGCAAGAGTACTTCGCTGACGGAATGACCGAGGCGCTCATCACGGATCTTGCGAAAATTAGCGCCCTTCGCGTCATTTCACGAACATCAGTGATGAGATACAAGGGAACGCAAAAATCCCTCCCGGAGATTGCCCGGGAGCTCAATGTAGATGGTGTTGTGGAAGGCTCCGTGCTTCGCATCGGCGAGCATGTGCGAATTAGTGCGCAGCTCGTCCACTCCGGCTCCGATACCCACCTTTGGGCAGAAAGCTACAAGCGCGATCTGAGCGATATTTTCGCGCTCCAAGCCGAAGTGGCCCAAGCCATCGCCGCGGCAATTCGCGTACAGGTGACTCCACGCGAACGGCAACGCCTTCGCCGCGCGCGGAGAGTCGATCCTGGAGCCCACGAGGCTTACCTGTTGGGGCGATTCTTCTGGAACAAGCGGACTCCAGAAAGCTTGAGCAAGAGCCTCGAGCACTTGGAACAAGCCGTCAAGCTAGATCCGTCATATGCCCTGGCCTACGCCGGCATCGCAGATATCTACATCGTTCTGGGAGCGGCTCCCTATGAAATGATCTCTCCGAACGAGGCCCTGCCGAAAGCACGGGCGGCAGCCCAGAAGGCCGTGGATATCGATGACACCCTCGGCGAGGCACACGCCGCACTGGCATACATTACCTGGGTATACGATTACGATTGGGAAGCGGCCGAAAGGGGATTCCGGCGCGCCCTGGCGCTAAGCCCCAGCTATGCTGCGGCGCATCAATGGCATGCCTCGTTCTGTGAGCACCAGGGAAGGATCAGCGAGGCATTGACCAAAGCGGAGCGGGCCCGGGAACGAGACCCTCTTTCCCTGCAGGTCAACACTGCTTTGGCGTACGTGCTCCACTATGCTCGCGACTACGACCGAGCTATCGAGCAGGGCCTCAGAACGATCGAACTCGACCCTGCTTTTCCAACCGCACATTTCTTCCTCGCCCTGACCTATATGCAAAAAGGATTGCTCCTCGAGGCGCTCGCTGAAGCACAGAAAGCGGCTACTCTTTCGAGTCGGAGCATAGCTTCCTTGAGTTGCATCGGCGGCTGTTATGCCGCTCTGGGCAGGACAGGCGAAGCAAATAAGATGATTGAAGAACTACGAGCACTGTCGAAAGAGAAACATGTCTCCCCTTACCAAATAAGCTGGATCTATGCGGGGCTGCAAGACAAAGAAAGTGCGTTGGCTTGCCTGGAACAGGCCTACGCGGAGCGCTCCACTTACATGGTGCTGATCAAGATGGAACCTGCCTGGGACTTTCTCCGATCTGCCCTGCGGTTTCAAGATCTGCAGCGGCGGATCGGCTTTCTGTCGTAGGGCGATCACGGAGATCGAGGGCCCGTGAAGGTGATCGACATTTTCGGCAATGACACATCGCAGGCTTTTGGCGTAGAGGTGAAGTAGTCATGCCAAAAGCGGGAAACTCCGGACACCATGGGGCGCGTGGCCGATCCTTCGCGGGACTGCAGGTGAAAATCAAAAACCCTACCCTCTCGCAAGAAGCGCAAGAGCGGTGGGGCACCTGTAATTTATCAAGACGTTGTACCTGAGGAAAGAGGCGGCTGATAGGTGGAGCGTAGCCGAGACTACCATGAGGGCGGGTGAAGTTGTAGTGCTGGAGCCATGGGAGCAGTTGCTGGTCGCGTTCCTCGGAGTTGGTCCAATGGCGGGCGTAGGCCCATTCGCGAAGCGCGGTTTGGATGAAGCGTTCAGCTTTTCCATTAGTGCGCGGGGTATAAGGCCGAGTGAAGCGATGCCGAATGCCGAGTTGGGCGCAGGCATGGCGGAACTGGTGCGAGCGATAGCAACTTCCGTTGTCGGTGAGCAGAGCGCGGACGTGGATGCCATGCTGGGCGTAAAAAGCGATGGCGTTTTGTAAGAAAGCGATGGTGGTCTCGGTCTTCTGGTTGGGCAGGAGCTGCGAAAAGGCCAGTCGCGAGTGATCATCGATGGCGATGTGAAGCGCCTCCCAACCGGCATGCTGGGGACGACCGCGACGCCGTCCATCGCCACGAATGGAAACCCGCAGATAACGGGTCATACCCTTGATATCGAGATGCAGCAAATCTCCTGGGAATGGATGTTCGTAACGCACCACCGGGGGAGCGAAATGCAGATCGCGCCAGCGATTGAGATGAGCCCGTTTCAGAATCCGGCTGACGGTGGCTGGACTCAGTCCGGTGTTTAGAGCGATTTGATAAGCTGGACGATGCTCGCGGCGAAGCTCGACGACACGACTTGCCAATGAAGATGAAGTAGTGCGGGGACTGCGCCTGGGACGAGAAGATCGGTCCCATAGTCCCGAGTTTCCGTCGACGCGATAACGATGGAGCCACTTAGCGGCGGTCTTCGGAGTTACAGGGAAGCTAGCAGCGAAGCTCGATTTCGTTTTTACGGTTTGTGACAACGCAGCCTTGCACTCAAGAGAGAGCTCGATAACATCGGCCAGACGATGACACCCATTTCCAAAGAATAGCAACGGGCTTCGACAAGAGCCAGCACTTCGCGGTTTCCAGCTCTACAGGAATCACAAATGAACGCAGCGAGTCGCCTCGGCTTTCTGGACCGCTATCTGACAGCGTGGATCTTCGCCGCCATGTTCGGCGGCGTGGTATTGGGTTGGCTTGTGCCCGGAGTCGTACCGTTTCTGAATCGCTTTAACGTCGGCACGACTTCCATTCCAATTGCGGCGGGGTTGATTTTGATGATGGATCCACCTTTCACGAAGGTGCGATATGAGAACTTGCACGAAGTCTTTCGCAATAAGAAGGTGCTCGGCTTGTCACTCGTGCAGAACTGGGTTGTCGGGCCGATTCTCATGTTCGTTCTGGCCATTGTCTTCCTGCGTGGATATCCGGAATACATGGCCGGGTTGATCATGATCGGTCTCGCGCGCTGTATCGCGATGGTCATCGTGTGGAATGAACTGGCGCGAGGCGATACGGAATATGCGGCTGGCCTGGTGGCCTTCAATTCTCTTTTCAAGGTCTTTTTCTACTCGCTCTACGCCTGGGTTTTCATTACGGTCCTCCCCGCCAAGCTCGGCCTTCGGGGCACCATCGTTAATGTGTCGATCGCAGAGATTGCAAAGAGCGTCTTTATTTAGCTGGGCATTCCGTTTCTTGCCGGATTTCTGACTCGTACCGCATTTGTTCGTTTTAAAGGGCAGGATTGGTACAACCGGAACTTTGTTCCCCGTGTCAGCCCGTTGACGCTGATTGCCCTGCTGTTCACGATTGTGGTGATGTTCTCCCTAAAAGGCGGGTACATTGTTCGTCTGCCCTTGGACGTTCTGCGCAATGCCGTGCCGCTCTTGATTTACTTTGTGCTGATGTTTCTGGTGTCGTTTTACATGGGCAAGAAACTGGGCGCGGACTATTCCAAGACCACAACGCTGGCATTCACGGCCGCCTCCAACAATTTTGAGCTGGCGATCGCAGTTGCGGTCTCGGTATTTGGTATCAACTCTGGTGCTGCATTCGCGGCTGTTATTGGGCCGCTAGTAGAGGTGCCCGTGATGGTCGCACTCGTCAACGTGGCCTTCTACTTCCAACGTCATTATTTTGCCGACGCGCAAGCGATAGCAATCGAGCCTGTTTGCTCTGTCGCTCCACGGTAATGCCGCCGGGTTTGAAGCGCTTCAGCGTTCGCCCGAGAAAAAGGCGAACGCCACTGCCGCCAAGCAGTGGCGTTCATTGGTTGCGGGGGGCGGATTTGAACCGCCGACCTTTGGGTTATGCGATCTGACTCATCTTCGATGAGAGTCGGACTGTAACTTCATCCACGAGGGATGCTCGCCATCCAGTCTCTACGCCTTCCCCCACCATTCCGGGGGCTTGGTTCGGTATTGCCTTATCGCTCGCGCGACGTAGGTTCCACCGACTCTGACACTTCCTCGGCCCCCATTTGTTTCTCACATTTCTTCGATAACTAGAAGCAACACAGGAGCGGAGAGGGAGGTTAGTCAAGGCCGCATTCTCTGCGCCGCCTAGCGGTCGGAGCGAAGCGCAGAGCCTTGACTGGCCTCCCGCGCTCAGTACACTCGCCAGCGGAAAAATGGAAGATTACCCGTTCCCGTGGCCGTCGAGTTTTTCCCGCTGAGCTTTCTTCTGTCCGCCTGCTGCCGCAGCGCACGGTACTCGGCCACCGAGGCTCAGCGCCGCGCTTCGTGGTCTTTGAGCCGGTCCAGAGCCACACGCGCCTTCTGCTTCTTGACCAAGTCGACGATTCCGTCGAACACCTCTGACGTCATCG